>JAFDBA010000090.1 GCA_019313505.1 Deltaproteobacteria bacterium | reverse complement strand
TCTTTACCCTAATACATTTAATTATATCTTAACGAAAAAATCAATTAATTAAGAGAGTATTACCGGTTTATTAAAAAAAAATAATATTTGAGCTGATCTTTGTTAATCTATAATATTTGTAATGCTATTGCAACTTAAAAAATTTCGAGCACAATATGTTGTATTTAAATATTGTCTAATACCCAATATATTGTAGCCAAAATTCCGAGTTTCTACTCTTTACAAAACCGTCTAAATCGGACTTTTTACGAGTTCATTAATCGTGGCGCTTTTCAATAAATGAGTCTGTTGATTAATGGTCTTTTCGCACAGTCTCTGCGTTATGCCCAAAAAATAATCCTCGGAATATCAAATATATGCCTGTGGTTATTTTTTTCGCATGCCTTGATCTTGAACGAAAATCCTCATTAATCAACAGACTCATAAATAGGCAAATTTTTTTTTGTGTGTTTGGTAGTCCTTGTCGGTGTGATCCAGACAGCGACAGTCGGTATGGATAGAGTTGGTCAGAGCCCTTTTTCGGCTACAATCCGCTTAACGAAATGCCAGTCACTGACTGAATCAACGTCAATGGCAGATTCCGGGAACGGAATGACTACCACACCTGCTTTGAATCCGAGGCGGCGCGATATGCGATCCAATGCCTCGGCGAGAGTCAGTCGACCCATGAGATAACGCATTACCGCAACCCAGCCAAATGTGTTGATTACACGCAACGGCTTTTTGCGCTGGTGTTCCACCCGGTGCCAGAAATACGCCGCTGCATGTGCCCGAGGGGTCAAAAAGGCAAAAAGGTTGCACGAGCAATAAGCCGCATCCCGCAGGCGATAGACGGTTCTACGTGTTTCCGGATAGGCCGTAGTCACTGTTTCATGTAAGGCGACACCGGCGATGACATCGCATCCCGACGCCTGCGCTTCGGAACAGAAGTGGTCGACAACCCGGGGACTCAACAGGGCGTGATCGCTGGTCGTTAACAGGACGGGAATTTCTTGTGGAAGCGATTTCATGACGTGGTAGGTGCTCAAGCTGGGGGTGGCCTGATTTTCAAACCATCGAATTTCACCGGTGGCAACCCGGGCACAAAGTTCGGGTTCCTGATCCATAATGGTTTTGGGTGGGCCGCATAAAATCCGATCCTTAACTTTGTCGGAGGATGATAGTGCTTTAAGAACCCTGTAGACCATCGGAATACCGCCAATCGGGGCCAGGGATTTACAGGGAACGCCGGCGGCCCTGGCTACCGGATTGTTCGATTCCCTGTCGGCGGCAAGCACTATTGCCGTAAAAAGTGGTTGGATGGTATCCATTTAGCCTGCGAATCAAAGATTTTTACTATAAATACGATATGTTTTATATACGCTGCCCCCATTGTTCTCGATGATGTTCCGCATCCCCATATTATCTTCAAGTATCCAGGACAGCTCAACTTTTTTAATGCCGCGGTTAAAACTGATTTCCTGTAAGTCGGCGATCACCCGATATGCAAGCATTGCGCCTAATGGGCTCTCCTGATATTTGCGAAGAACACCCATTAGAGGTACGCGTGCGGTTTCGGGATATTTTACCTTCAGGTGCCATAATAGTTTTAGCCAACCCAAAGGTAACAATCTTCCGTTAAAATCACGGATGACCTCGTTAATGTTGGGGAGCAGCACCATAAATGCTGCCGGCGCCCCATTTACCTCGGCGATGCATACAAGTTTCTCATCTATTAGAAGCTTTAGATCCTTGCCCAGGTGTTCAAATTCTTTCTGCGTAAAAGGAACAAAACCCCAATTTTCGGACCAGGCATCATTGAAAATGCTCTTAATGATATTCATATCTTCCTGAAACTGTGATTTCCGAAGTGTTCGCGTTTGCACACGGCTTTTGGTTCTTTTTTTAATCATTTGCATGGCCGCAGAATGTGCAACATTCACATCGATTATGTAAGCCAGTAAATCAATTGCCTTGCGATAACCGCATTGTTCAATGTGGTTGCGGTAGTAAGGGCGCGCATGCCCCATCATTATGGACGGAGGTGTGTTGAATCCCGCTACCAACACGCCACATTCCTGGTTGATGGATAGACTGAACGGTCCCCGTGCGCGTGCCATGCCCTGGCCGCGTAGCCAGTTTTCTGCAGTATTCAGGAGCGTTTGAAAGGTTTCAATATTATCTTCGGCTTCCAGCATTCCCCAAAAACCGGTATCATCCTGGTAACGGTCAAGGTAAAGCCTGTCGATCTGGGCACTGATACGTCCCACCGGTTTTTCGTCTCGGTAAGCGATCCAGAAACAACAGGATGCATGTTCAAAATAAGGATTTTTGGGGGAGAGGTGCATGCGTCGTTCAAACAATAGCGGTGGCACCCACATTGGATCGTCTTTATACAACGACCATGGCAAGCGAATAAACGTATTGCGTGTCCGGCGGTCTTCCACTTTAATTATTTGCGGTGAATTGCCTGATAGCCGGCCATGCTTATATGGCGCCTGATTTCTAAAATTCATTTCTTTTATGTATTTTTGGGGTAGTCAGTGCAAACAGGTAGTTCGAAAGATTTTGACCGTGTTGACAATACACAGGTTGTATGCCAAGGTCAATACGCGAAAAAGGAATTGTTGCAGTTTCCCATCAGATTATGTTGCATGAATATTCTAACAATTTTTCTTTTTTAAAAAAAGGAATTGACTACATGAAGGTGATTATTTTAAGCGCAGGACAGGGGAAGCGATTGTTACCGCTGACTGCAGGATTGCCTAAATGCCTCTTGCCGATTCAGGGGAAAACAATGATTGAATGGCAGATTGATGAATTGAACAAATGCGGGATTCAGCGGATCACTGTCGTGACGGGGTATCGTGCGGAAAAAGTTGAGGATCTTCTTTGCCGACGTTACGGACCGGAAAAGGTAAAGACCTTTTACAATGAGGCATATGCAAAGACGGACAACCTGGTGAGCTGCTGGGCGGCGCGTGATGAGATGACCGAAGATTTTATCCTCCTGAACGGTGACACCTTATTTGAGGCAGCCGTGCTAAAGTGTCTGTTAGAATCGTCGGCCTGCCCGGTAACGGTTGTTGTGAGTCATAAAAATAATTATGATGCCGATGACATGAAAGTTGAAATGGAGGATTGCCGACTTGTCAAGATCGGAAAAAACATCCCGCAGGATGAAATTCACGGAGAATCTATTGGTATGATCTTGTTCCGTGATGAGGGTCCGAGGTTATTCTGCAACGCCCTGAAAAAGGCCTTGGATGACTCCGGCGCTGACAAGAAATGGTACCTGTCTGTGATCGATAAAATGGCCCGGAGGATGCCGGTGTGGACATGTTCGATCAATGGATTGCATTGGTGCGAGGTCGATTACCCGGTTGATCTCAAACAAGCTGAAAGCGTCGTTACCGTCTGTACCGGTAATGGTGGGTTTAACTCCGGCACAGAAAGCTGTCAATCGCAGGAGATGAGTTTAATCTGACAGTCAGGGGTGTTAAACGAATGCCGGATAGCTTGACGGTAAAAAAACCACGCCCCCATCGAAGGTCCCGATATCTCTTAAAACACGCAATAGCTACTTTTAAGTGTTCTATGCACCCCCTGCTGATGGACGCTTTTTTCATGGATAAAACGTGATTATTGACCGTTATATAATGCGTGAAATATTCAAACCCGCCGTGACGATATGTACTGTGTTAATGTTCATTTTTGGATGCTATATCGCCGCACGGTACCTGGAGGATGCCGTCCAGGGTCAGTTGTCGGGGTCTACCGTAATTCTGTTAATCCTGCTCAGAATCATAATTGCCCTGGAAGTGTTGTTGCCGGCCACCCTGTATCTATCGGTGGTGATTGCCCTGGGCCGACTTTACAGGGACGCTGAGATGACCGCCATGTTTGCCTGTGGTATAAGTATGGCACGTGTGCTAAAATCTGTTTTTTTTGTATCCATTATGATCGGAGTGATTGTTGCTTGTTTTTCGCTTTACATTCGACCATGGGCATGGGGTCAGTTTTTTGGGGTAAAGGCCCGGGCAAAGGCTAATTTTGATATGACGCGAATGAAAGGCGGAAATTTTTATGAAATTGAAAATGGTGAGCGGGTTATTTTTGCGGATAAAGTCGATAACCAAAAAAATCGAGCCAAGCGTGTATTTATCCAAACCAAACGGGATGATACGCTGCAAATTATTTACGCGAAGCAAGCCAGACAGTACACGGACGATACGACCGGAAAGCCCATTCTGGTGTTTCACGATGGCTATCTTTATGAATTTTCCCAATTTGGAAAAGAAGAACGAATCTTAGAGTTCGAAAATTCGGCAATGCACCTGGAGCCCAAAGATGTTATTCAGCCGGAATATAAGATTAAGGCAGCTTCAACCGAACATCTGGTGCACTCAAACAATACAGAAGAAATAGCAGAATTGCACTGGCGACTCGCTGCACCACTGTCAGCCATTTTATTAGCCCTTCTCGGCGTGCCATTGAGCCGATCCTCTCCACGCCAGGGGAAATATTCGAAAGTAACGACGGCGATTTTAATTTTTGCTGTTTATTACAACCTCAGTGCAATGACGAAAAAATGGGTTGGGCAAGGTGTTGTCGATCCCATACCCGGAATCTGGTGTGTCCAGATGCTGTTGGCCGGTTTGCTACTGGTTCTTTTGTGGCAGCCACACTTATTATTTCGCCGGCGTAACCGATAGTGCCAGATGATGTATTTACGCCTCGGTTAAATGGCCTCCGAGGTGATCAGACACAATTAAGTGGCAAGCGTATAAATGAAACTGTTTGATTTTTATATAGGAAGCAGTTTTTTAAAATGCTTTTTTCTGATTATTCTTATCCTGGCGGTGCTGTTTAGCTTTTTTGAATTACTATCACAGCTTGATGATGTGGGAAGAGGCAGTTACCGACTGAATAATGCCGTGATCTTTGTTATCCTTACGCTGCCCAAACGTCTACTCGACTTAATGCCCATAAGCACGCTGCTTGGCGGTATCGTTGCCTTGGGACTGCTGGCCGATCACAATGAACTTCTCGCATTGCAAGCCGCTGGAATATCGGTCCCGAGGATCTGCGCAGGGGTGTTGGCTACCGGAATGCTGTTGATATTAACATCCGGCATAATGGCCGAAATGCTACTGCCGAACATGGAACAGCAGGCGCGCAAGGCCCGTGCGCAAGCGCTCTCCGGTACAGGCGTTACCTTAACCCGACAGGGATTCTGGGCACGCCGGGAAAATTCGTACATCCATGTCGATAAAATGCTCAGTGAAGGAATTGCCGCTGATATAGATATTTTTGAATTTGACACACAGGGCCGTTTGAAAATATTTACTCATGCTCACAGCGCGAACATTCAGAATAACAAACAGTGGTCCCTGAACGAAATCACGCAAAAGGTCATCACAGACCAGGGAATTACAACAAAGAATGTGGCCACATTGACTTTGGGCTCGTTTTTAAGTGCAGATCAGGTCAGTTTACTGGAACTTCCTCCTTACAGTTTATCAACCCCTGATTTAATTCGCTATATTCTATCTTTGCGGGAGAGCGGGCAAAATACCGATCAATATTCGCTATCCCTGTGGCGAAAACTCAGCATGCCTTTGACAACAGGGGCGATGTTATTTCTTTCACTCAGTTTTATATTCGGGTCAACCCGAAGCATCAGTGCCGGCCGTCGCATAACCATGGGCACTTTTATCGGTGTTGCTCTCTATTTTGCCGATCAATTGATGATGCACCTTGGATTGCTATTAAATCTGAACCCATTCATTACGGCGATGATTCCGGTAATATTGATATCCGGCGTTGCTTTTTGGCGATTGCGTGGTCTGGTCTAACGGAAATGCCAATCCGGGCAAACGGTTTAACCTGCCATAGCAGGAACATAAAAGCGCTGTTCACCCCCGGGAATAAAGCAATAATCATTCGGTGAATAGACACGTTCGGCAATGTTAACGTCCCAGCCACCACCGGAGCGAATGATTTTATAGACGTAACAGCGAGCCCGGCGTTCATAGGTGCGGCCCAAAGACGATGCCGACGGTGCCCCCATGACCGGGGTTAAACCTGCCGGGATGCTCAGGGTGTTGTGGGCGGTTTTATGCGCATGGCCATGCAGGATCAGCTCAGTCCCGTAACGTGCAAGTAGCTTGCGCAGAGCCGGTGCATCCGTCAGGCGCCTACGCCAGCTGACAATACCGGATATCGGCGGGTGATGAATCGACATGATGCGGAAAAGGCGCTGACCGGCAGTCTGTTTTAGGATAGTTTCCAGTTTTTTCAGCTGAAAGGCGCCGATACTGCCGATGGCCAGGTATGGTGTGTTCGGACGGGCGGTGCACACCCCGATTAAAGCGATTTGGCCCCGTACCCGCAAGGTGGGGAACAGATCGTTAAAACTGTTTGCCGGGCTCGTTTGTTGGTATTGTGTGTCGGAAACCATGTAATCTAACCAGCAGGCAAAGGTTTTATGCCAATCGGTCCGGACATAAGCGTCATGGTTGCCGGGAACGACGGTGACTTGGGTCGGTGTGCCGAGTGATTGCAGCCACCTCCGGACTTTTTTGAATTCAGAAGGCAGGCTCATATGGGTCAAATCACCAGTAATGGCGATATGATCCGGTTTTGTCCGCTGTAGGTCTTTTTGAAGACTGGCAAGAATTTCATTCCGGTGCTCAGTCTTGCGGTGCAGCTTCCATCGCAGGTAACCAAATAACCGTTTATTGATAAAATCACGCCATTTAATTTGGCCTATGCATACGATATGCGGGTCGGAAAAATGAGCCAGGATAAATCTTTTCTCCGGGGCCGGAACAGTATCCATTCGAATAGAGTCGCTGCTGATCTTTGTTCCATCGGAGGGAATAAAAGCCATTGAGTACCTATACAGAAATTATGTGTTTTTATGACGCTATATGCTTACATTTATAGAGAATGCCCGGTTAAGATCTGGGGTCTTACATCATGTCAGCGCATTGAACGTGTGTTAAAAGCCGATGGTAAAAGTAAGATGGTGAATGACCTCAGCGCTCTTTGTGACGACGACTCTGTTTTGATCCTGCGTGCCGACCACCTGTTCGACGACCGCCTGGTCAATTATCTGGCCGAAACGCCAAACATTGTCCTGCAAGTTAACGGGGAGCCGAAAGAGATAGCTGTTGCAGCTCATGTTCCTGCCAGCATAGCACATCAAGCCCTGGATGTCATCGAAGAAACCGCAATGGCTGAATCGCTGCCGGGCGTGAAGATCCAGACCCTGGAAACCTTGTCCATCTCCTTTCAAGAAAGGATACGCAAGTTTGAGCCTCCTTTTGTGCTATCCATTTCAGCTGAAAAAAGCCGGGATTTGGAACGGCGACTTTTCGACTGGTCCTATAAAGGCGTCACCGATTTGGTCACAAAGTGGGCCTGGCCGATTCCGGCCCGATGGGTGGTCGGACAATGTGTTCGCTTTGGGATCCGGCCGAACCATGTCACCTTGACAGGCTTGTTACTGGTAATACTCGCCGGGGTGTTGTTCGCCTACGGTCATTATGGCTGGGGTCTGCTAGCAGGATGGTTGATGACCTTTTTGGACACCGTGGATGGAAAATTGGCGCGAGTAACCGTAACGTCCAGCCGGTTTGGCCACTATTTTGACCACATTATTGACATTATCCACCCGCCGATTTGGTATATCTTGTGGGGCCTTGGCTTAAAAATATCCCATCCGGAGGGTTTAGGATTTTCGTTGAGTGCCGTCTTATGGTTCATCGTGATCGGGTATGTTGTGGGTCGTTTTACCGAAGTTGTATTCCAGCGGTGTCTGGGAAGATTCGGGATTTTCTGCTGGCGCCCGATGGATTCGTATTTCAGGCTGATTACAGCCAGGCGCAACCCGAACATGATTTTGTTAACCTTATGCTTCTTCGTGGGCCGCCCCGACCTCGGGCTTTTGGCGGTTGCTTTCTGGACGGTATGGACCAGCCTTTTCCTTCTCTTACGGCTGGTGTGGGCCGGCTACGTGCGGATCATTCAGGGACCATTAAGGTCCTGGTTTATGGATGTCAACCCATCTTTGCATGACAAATCCCTTGCGATACGGTTGTTTACACACTATACTAAAACTTTTTCAGACACTCGGCATACTACATGTATGGCCTCGTTCCTGAAAAAATACTACGCCTTGTATATGAACCTTTTTACTTAGCCATCTATAGTTGAATTCGTGACTTTTTACGAGGCCGTCAACTTTGAGAGACGCACGGGAAGATACCAGTCAAATATCACTTTCAACAGGTGAAGACCTGTCGCACGGGTCTTTCAATTTTTCACTGGATAAAATGTTGCGCGTGGGTGTTGTAAGCAACCCTAAAAGTGGTGGAAATCAAAAAGGTTTAGGGGCGGTTCGAAATATATTAAACCGTCATCCGAATCCCCTGCATCGCGAGGCGCAAACCCTGGCGGATACTGTAGCGGTCCTGGAAGAATTTGAACGTAATGAGATAGACCTGGTGGTGATCAACGGTGGGGACGGAACCATTCAAACCGTTCTCACCGCCATATTTTTCTGCAAACCGTTCAGACGCATGCCGCTTTTGGCGCTTTTGTGTGCAGGTACAGACAGTATCATTGCCAGAGATGTAGGGATCAAGGGTTCCCGTGATCGTGGTTTGAGTAAATTGTTGAATTGGGTGAATACCGGAGAGGGTAAATGGGGTATTGTCCGGCGACCGATCATGAAAGTAGAGATATCATCTCATCAGCACCCGCTGTACGGGATGATTTTTGGAGCAGCAGTTATTTACCAGGCAATTGAGTTCTGTCGCCGAAATATTCATACCAAGGGATTGCATGGTGAACTGGCTCCCGGGTTGACACTGGCAAAATATGTACTGGGCGTTGTTCGGAAAGATAGTAAGTATCGGCGCACAGCACCTATGACCATCCGTCTGGATCAGAGATCATGCCTGAAGGATGATTTTCTGTTGGTGTTGATCACTACTGTTGAACGTCTGTTTCTCGGGTTGCGCCCCTTCTGGGGCATAGAGAATGCGCCATTGCATGTCACCTTAATCCATGCCCGGCCTGAACATCTAATAAATGTTCTATCGTTATTGGCATGTGGTAAGGCCTCCCGCTATCGGATACCGGAAAACGGTTATTTCAGCTATAATGTCAGTGCAGTGCGGTTGCGAGTCACCGGTGGATTTACACTGGATGGAGAACTTCATCTGCCTGCATCATCGAACGAGGATATAATCATAACCGATGGTGGACAGGCATCATTTCTAAGATTGTGATCATGGAAACCTCACGTCAGATCATCCCATTCATCCGTCAGCATGCATCCGGATTCGTTCCGACGGGTCTGCATGCGTTGCGCAATGAATTATTGGACCGATATGGAAATGCTGTCCTGGCCATTTTATTTCATGGTTCGTGTTTTCGAAGGGGCGACGCCGGTGATGGATTGGTTGATTTATATCTGCTGGTCAACAGTTATCGTGGTGCATATCGCAAACACCTGTATACGACCTTAAACAGGCTGTTGCCGCCGAATGTGTTTTATTTGGAAGTAACGGTTAACGGTATCGTGGTGCGGGCCAAATATACGGTCATCTCTCTGGCAGATTTTCAACGCGGTACCTCAATGAGCTGGTTTCATTCATATTTATGGGGACGATTTGCCCAGCCTACCGGAATCCTGTATTCCCGCCATGAATCGATTGCCGATGTTGTGTACACCGCCTTGGCCCAGGCAGTTATTACGTTCATGACTCGTGCCTTGCCTTACATACCGGCGCAATTTGACGCCCGCACATTATGGTATCAGGGGTTGTTGCTCAGTTATCGAGCGGAACTTCGGGCAGAACGTCCGGTCGAGCGGAACTTCGGGCAGAACGTCCGGAAAAACTGGCGCGTCTGTTCGAATGGGCCCCGCAGTATTACGAGCAACTGACCCGTATCGCGATGGGTGCACTTCCATATTCCGTGGACGCGGTTACTCGCAATGTCTGTTGCCACTATCACGCACAAATTCCTATCCGGATACGGTTTATCAACCGATTGGCATGGCATGTGCGGTTTATCCAGGGCAAGTTGCTATCGATGTTGCGTCTTTTAAAGGCCCTGCTGACATTTAAAGGCGGCATCGACTACGTGTTGTGGAAAATAGAGCGACATTCGGGAATTACTATTGCGGTGACACCGCGTCTGCGGCGGATTCCCTTTTTAGGAATTTGTTTTATATTTTGGCGGTTATATCGGGGGGGTGCCTTTCGATAAAAGGGCATAAAAAAACCTGGCCCAAAGGACAAGGTTTTTCAGGGCAAAATAAAGTTCTCCTTGCGACCGGATGCAACGACCAAAAGGTTCAAAAGTCGTTTCTATTCCCGCTTGGGTACGCACTGAACAAATGCGCCGTAAGTATTCATTTCTTCAAGACGGCAACTCCATACCAGCTTTCCGTTATGAACAGTGATATCCGGACAACTGTCACACATATCCTGTCTGCCATCCGACTCAAAATTGACCGGCTGAATAATCATAAGACTCTGAATATAGGCTGCGCGAAAAATATTTCTCGGATTGATCAACATCCGGGAAAAAATTCTTATGAAAATGCGCCTCATTTTTCTATCTACCAGACCTGTAAGAAAAGAAGCCAGCTTGCCCATGGAAACACCTCGGGGCCTGGTATATGCCAGATATTTACCGGTGAACAGGTGGGTCAGCGTTTGCACCAATTCCATAAATTTCGGTGATACATACCCCATGGTTTTTCCGTTGAATACCACACGGTTGGCTAAAAGCCATTTTAGGGAGTCTGGATTCGCGGTTCCGTTCAAGTAAGCACATGGGGTATACATCGGATCAACTTCTCTTATTTTTGCCACGATATCCGGTGCCATGAGGGTCTTATCCCCCCCCCAATTTGTCTCTTTGTAGGTTCCATCAAGATCGATTTTTTTCCCTTTTACGTAAAAATCAAAATTTTCTGACAGGCTTGGAGAACGATATAAAATAAACACCATGGTATGAACGATATCGGCGTGTTTTTCTGCCCACTGAGTCATATCCGGAATTTCATGCAATGTTTTTTCGGATATGGTGGCATTAAACGAGCAGGCAATATCACCCACTCTTGCCAGCATCCGGGCATAGTACAACCTTAACTCATTGAGTTCCTTTTCCGAATCAGCATGGACTTTGGGTCGTTTTTGGCTGGTATCGATATGAAATGTAAACCCAAAAACGCCGGCCTGTTTAAGCTCTTTCAATAAAGATTCATTGAGTGCCAGACCGTTTGTATTGATAATCGGTTTCCATCCCATATCCTTTACCATTTTTACCAGTTCCACTATTTTCGGATAAACAAGTGGATCTCCGCCGGCAATACTCATGCAATCACTTTTTCTTAAGTTCTTGAAAACTTCAAGATCTGCACGGACATCCTTCAGGGATTTATGCCCGTTCCTATGTAAATGTCGATAACATCCTTCACATCGAAGATTACAATCAGTGGTGGGTTCCAGCCAGGAGATGCCGTTGTCCGAATAATTCCACGGCAGACGATAATAGTCCAAATGATTCAATTGATCAGGCATATATACACTCCTTGATAATTATAACCGTTGTGTAATCGCTTCGTAACAGGATTGAAAGTAAATTTCAACCCTGATAGACATACTATTTACTCGACTACGATTCGCTCTTTTGGTCCGGGCTCAACCTGTCCGACAATGGCGGCATCATGAATACCCTTTTGTTTTAATGCCTGCAGAAGGTCATGAGCCCTATCACCCTCAACACATATGAGCAGGCCTCCTGATGTTTGAGGGTCAAAAAGGATGTCTTGAATCAAAGGATCCACCCGGGGCGCAAAGCCCACATGGCGTTCAAAAAACTCTCTGTTTTTATATGCGCCTGCCGGCAAAAGGCCCATGCCGGCGTAATTCAGGGTTTGGGGCAGGATCGGCACCCTGTCCGTTTGAATACGAATCCCTGTTCCGGAATCAACAACCATCTCAGCAATGTGGCCCAGGAAACCGAACCCGGTAATATCGGTGCACGCGTGGACGGGGTAATGCTCCATGATTTCTGCTGCATCCCTGTTGAGCGTTGCCATTAAACGGGTGACGGTGTCTGTAATTTCTTTTGAAGCTAATCCGCCCTTTATGGCTGTGTTGATAATGCCCGTGCCCAGTGGTTTGGTCAGTATCAGGCGATCCCCCGCCTTTAAATTTTTCTTGGTAAGTACTCGATCCGGGTGGATAAATCCCGTAACGGATAAGCCGTATTTGAGTTCTTTGTCTTCCACGCTATGTCCACCCACCAGAACCACGCCGGCCTCCCTCATTTTATCCAGGCCCCCCTGGATGATCTGCCGAAGGACGGACATGTCCATGTCTTTGAGGGGAAAGGCCACCAGGTTCATGGCGGTTTTGGGCACCCCGCCCATGGCATAGACATCACTTAACGCGTTTGCCGCTGCAATTTGTCCGAATTCGTATGGATCATCGACAATGGGGGTAAAAAAATCCACGGTTTGAATAATGGCAAGATCATCCGACACCTTGTAGACGCCGGCATCATCCGCCTTTTCCAACCCCACGATCACGTTGGAATCTGTGGGAAATTCAAGTCCGCAAAGCGCCCTCTCCAGGTCCCCCGGAGGCAATTTTGACGCTCACCCTGATCCTGCGACGGTTTCCGTAAGGCGAAGCGGCTTTGCTTTTTGATCTGTCATGGGTATAATCTCCCTAATTTCAGAACTCCTGACCTGCATTCATAATTTCAACGTGATATTAAAGTTACGTCGTAATTTCAGATGCAACAATTTGAACATCGAACATCGAACGTTCAACGTCGAACGTCGAATGTGGAAGGCGCTCCTGCCCGCCATCGCGAGCCGTACTCAATGCTCTTCGT
>JAFDBA010000006.1 GCA_019313505.1 Deltaproteobacteria bacterium | reverse complement strand
AAGAACAGCCTCCATGATTAGATCATGTCTGGGATTTAACGGGTCAACTTGAAGAATCTTTAAGCTTGTTTGCTTTTTGATCAACCTGTTTTGCAAGTTCCTCTTTAAATGCTTTAAGCATTTTTGTAAGTTTATTATCTGATATAGCAAGTATCTGTACTGCCAGGATACCTGCATTTCGTGCACCCGGTTTTCCGATGGATACGGTGGCTACAGGGATACCCGGAGGCATCTGAACCGTAGAAAGAAGGGAATCGAATCCTTGAAGGCAGGAAGAATCTATTGGAACTCCAATAACAGGAAGACAAGTAAAGGCCGCCATAGTCCCTGCCAGATGTGCTGCGTGCCCGGCCCCGGCAACAATAACTTTTATCCCCCGCTTATGTGCAAGAGATGCAAATTCAGCTGCCCTTTTGGGACTCCTGTGCGCTGATGCAACCGTCATCTCATAGGACACCCCGAATTTTTTTAAAACCGAAGCGGTTTCTTCCATAATTTCAAAGTCGGAATCACTTCCCATTACAATTCCAACTTCAGGGGGCCGGTCAAGTCCTTTCAAAGTCTTCTTTCCTGTTTTCAAAGATACCTCCTTTGTTAAAGCCTTGGAGAACCCCTCCTCCGGGTGTATACTTTTTCTTCTCTCAAGGATGACGGTTTCGTAAAAAGTTCAAATTCAAGGCGTGCAAATTTTGTATCATCGGCTATCCGCCGGTCCCGTAGGGAGCGTACTTTTCGTACGTTGAATGATTACGAAATGCAGCACAACGCAGAAGTTGGGCTTTTTACGAAACCGTCAAGGATATGGCTGCGAGGTTTTCTATAACATTCTGTTTTTTCTGATCAAGTTCCTTGCGACTGATACTAGCGCCTTTTAATCCGCCGTTTAAAGCAATTTCTGAAAGGTAATATTTCCCATCATCAGTAAGCTGGAGATCCATGTGGGCATAGGGGAATTTGGCATGCTCCATGGCACCACTACAAAATTTTTCTATATCCTTGTCCAAGACATAAGGGTAATTTTCACCGCCCATTGATATATTCATTCTGAAGTTATTGGGATTGTGTCTGACATAAGCTTCTACGTAATCTCCTGCAATGATCGCGCGTACATCAGTAAAGTTTTCCAAAAAGGGCTGAATAACAAAAGGATATGATGATTCAGAAAGAGCCATGAAGCTGTAGACGGTTTCAATAGTATCCCACTTGCGTATGCCATGACCGCAGTGCAGATGGTCTTCCTTGGTTACTACAGAAGTTATTCCAGCCATGTTATATTTATTGATAATATCTATCAGATCCATTCGTCGCGTAATAACGAATGTATGGGGCAACATCCATTTTTTTAAAACGAGGACCTGGGCGGCCTTGGAACGGTTTAATGTTTGTGAAAGAGCGGACGGGAAACAGAAGACGCCTCGTTCAAGAAGATCGATCAGCACATGCTGTTTTAGGTGCCTGTAAGTTAGCATGCCCAGAAAAATATCCCCGGAGCCAAGGTCATGATATCGTGCCTTGAGTTCCTTGCTGCTTTTGATGATCATCGAATTACCTGTTTCTTTTGTACTCCTCAATACTTGATGGCGTCGTAAAAAGTCCCATCTACTGCGTTGTAGTATTTTTTCAGAAACTCGGCATACTTAATTCGATCAACCTGTCAAGAAGCCCGCTGAAAGAAATGCCCGCAGCTTTGGCAGCAATAGGCAACAGGCTTGTTGCAGTCATGCCGGGTATGGTGTTTGTCTCAAGGACAAAGAAATCTTGATCTTTGAGAATCATGTCGGTTCGGCTGTATCCTTTACAGAAAAGAGCTTTATGCGCTATTTTAGATAGTGCTTGTGCTTTTTTAGTCAATACATCATCAATACGGGCCGGGCATATTTCCTGTGTGGCACCTGCTGTATACTTTGCTTTGTAGTCAAAAAAATCGTGGGATTTATCGGGGACAATCTCTATAATGGGTAGAGCTTCCGGTTTGTCATTGCCAATAACGCCGCCGGTTAGTTCAATACCATCAATATATGTCTCTATTAAAACAGTAGCATCATGAGCAAATGCTTCATCAACTGCCTCATTTAATAAATGTATCGATTTGACGATGGAAATCCCTACACTTGAGCCGCTGCCAACCGGCTTTACAACCAGGGGAAGACCAAGCCGCTCTGCACATTTTTCCGGATTTAAGACGTCATCACGTTTGATAATAATGTAAGGAGGAACGCTGAGACCGGATTTTTCGTAAAGCTGCTTGGAAACCAGCTTATTCATTCCTATGGCACTTCCGAGCACACCCGACCCCTGATAAGGAATTTCAAGAAGGTCCAGTAGTCCCTGAATCGTACCGTCCTCACCAAAGGATCCGTGAAGAATTACTAGTGCAACATCAATTTTAGGTGCATCCGCCACCAGTCGCGGAAGGTCTGTTTTTGGATCGTAGCGGATGATATCGTACTTTTCACTATCAAGAGCCTCATAAACCTGGTTGCCGCTGGAAATAGAGACTTCCCGTTCGGAAGATATACCACCGGAAAGAAGAGCAAGGGTCAGTTTTTTCATCGGCTTTCCTTTCAGTTTGTTAAATGTTGATGTGCGTAGATTTTAGTAAACGATATTTTTATGACTTGAGAATCTGTTCTTTAAATTTGTTATATTCGTCAAGGGTAATAAGGTCGTTTTCAAGCAGGCGGACAAGTTCAAAAAAATCCCTGTTGTGAATCACATCCGGGTCTTCTAGTTGCTTAAATTGTCCGGATGCAGTGGTATCCAAAGCGGCAGGGTCCTTTGACCCGCTGATTTTTAAAGATGCAAGTCCCCCTAATAAATTGACTTCAACTGTTCTGCCGGCAAACCGCTGAGAGTTAAGCATCTCCCGAAGAGTCTTACCTTCCATTTTCATGCGCTTATAAAAATGATAAGCTGAAGCAAGGATAGCAGCAGTACCGCCAATAAAAATCCATATCATGTAATTTATAATACCACGGAAAAAAATGACAAGGAGGACCAATCCAGCAATCAAAATAACATGGAGGACAAGAATAAAATAGGCCATCAAGACACTTTTAAGATGTCCTTCATCTTTTTCTTTTTTCATTAACGCCATAATTATACGTCTCGGAATTTATTTTCAGCCATAAGTCGGAAAAATAAAGGAATTTTTATGCTTAAATTTAACAATACGATACATGAATTCGACATTTTAGTAAAGGGATCAAGTCGACATTTTAATTTCAGCAAGTTTTAGAATTTCCAAACCGTTCTTCAACAATTTTTTCAAAACCGCAAAGCATAGCCGAACTCTTTTTTCAACAAAAAGGTGCGTTACTTTAAGAACAATATAATACAACTATTACTATCTTTTCAAGCCATAAAATCAAGCCATAAAACAGTAAAAAAGAAAAAAGGCCCCTATGATAATATCAGAGACCTAATTTCAATAAAAGCTGGTGGCGATGCAGGGAATCGAACCCCGGACACTGCGGATATGAGCCGCATGCTCTAACCGTCTGAGCTACATCGCCCTGATAAAGCTCAAAATTTTTTGGATCGGATTTTTTAACACCTTGCTTTTATTTAGTCAAGTTATAAAACCGCTTCGCAATTTAATGCAAATTTAAGACATCGATTATTCGGAAACGGATCCCTCCACCTCAATAGCAAATTCTTCCAGATTTTTCGGCAAATTGGCGAATACAACCATAAACGGCAACTCTTGGCCTGGTTTAACTCTCATATTTGATTTATTATCACCAAGGCGATTTAATAATCGCTTTTTAATAGCTGAAAGCTTCAGGTTAGAAAGTTCAATATCTGACAGAACATTACCGCAGAAAACTATATCTTTCTGAACAAGAACTTTCCCTTTCGTATACAGTTTCCCGGTTACCCTAATATAACTGTGGACATCTGAATACCCATTTTTTATTTTACCTGTTATCACAAAAAGCTTTCCTGCTTTTTTATTTTTCACAAATGCGCTATCAATATCTAAAGTGTTTATCTTGAGGTTGCCGGCAGGGTCAGAAATTTGGGGGTTAAGATAATCGCTGACAAACGGTATTTTAATATTCATAAAGTCAAATAAAACGTAAATGCCGTAACAACCGCCTCCTAAAAGCACTAAGATTAGAAAGGCAATTAACGGTTTGCTAATCCGTTTTTTCATGGCAGGCTTTGTTTTCGCCACCACCTGCTGTACATCGGCAATCTCTTCTTCTGATAGATCATCCTGATCGGTATCTTCAATTGTAAATTCTTGCTCTATCTCTTCTGTTTCAGAAGATTCGACGGTTTCGAGTTTGCCTGCCGTCTCTTCAACCTCATCAAGTTCAGCCCCTGATGTTTCTTCCGGCAAAGGTGAATCAAAGAGCTCTTCCTCCTCCTTTTCTTCTGTTTCAAACATTTTCTCTATATCTGACAAATCAACCTTTTCCAACTCTTCAGATTCAACACTCGCCTCAATATCTTCAGGAGTTTTTGCAATCTCGGGTTCCATCTCCGTATCCAATTCAAGCTCAACTTCTTCCGGCTCTGACTCATCTTTTTCATCAGTTATCGGATCTTCTAACTCGAGCAACTCCTCTATGTCTGACAAATCGAGTTCATCCGGTTCCTCGAGCTTGGCTTCTGCCTCGACATTCTCAGATGGTTTTTCAGGCTCGGGCTCCAGATCCAGGTCCAGATCGAAATCTTCAATGGCCTCGTCAGTATCGCCTTTTTCCCCCGGGATTTCCGTTACATCCAGCAGCTCTTCCATATCTGGCAGATCGAGTTCATCCGGTTCTCCGAGCTTGACTTCTGCCCCCACATCCTCAGGTGTCTTTTCAGGCTCGGGCTCCAGATCCATTTCTAAATCATCAATCGCGTCTTCTTTTTCCGGGATTTCTTCCTCTGAAAACAACTTATCCATGTCCGACAAATCAAGTTCATCGGACCCTGAGTCATCCAATTGGCCGGTTTCAAAATCTTCAGTCTCTTGTTCGAATTCAAAATCCGATATAATTTCATCCGGTTTTTCAGCTTCTTTTGGGGGCACAGGTGGATAGGCGATAAAAACTTCTTTGCATTTTGAGCATCGAACTTTGGAGCCCTCAGGTTTTAGAAGACTTTCATTTAAGTTGAAACTGGCGTTACATGCCTTACAGGTAATAATCATGGTATACCCCAACGTTTATAATTTAAGGTGATAAATGCACGGTAAATTTCTATAGTTTTCATTATAATCGAGGCCATAACCCACAAGGAACCCTTCGGCCGCTTTATGGCAGGCATAATCGACTTTAATATTTGCATTACGGCGTTCGTGTTTGTCAATCAGGGCGCAAACTTTAACAGTTCTTGGATTAAAAGCTTTTAAATAATCAATAATATAAGATAAAGTCAAGCCTGTATCGACGATGTCTTCTACAAGCAGTACATCTTTATTATTAACATCCATCTCAATTTCTTTTGTCAAACGGATGTTCCCCGATGATGAAACGCCGGAGCCGTGACTGCAGACACGTATGAAATCAAGTTTAACCGGAATACTAAGATGCCGCACAAGGTCAGATAAAAAGACAAACGCACCTTTTAAGACCCCGATGAGAATAAGTTCATGATCCTGATAGTCAGATGAAATCTTACTCGCAACCCGGGTTACCATATTGTCGATATCATTTTTATTCAAGACAGGAATAAGCTCAGGCATAATTAGAAACTATAAATATTTGATAAACTCGTAAAAAGTTCTATTTAGACGGTTTCGTAAAAAGTTCAAATTCAAGGCGTGCAAATTTTGTATCATCGGCTATCCGCCGGTCCCGTGGGGAGCGTACTTGCCCTGCGTTGAATGATTACGAAATGCAGCACAACGCAGAAGTTGGACTTTTTACGAAACCGTCAAGTTTACTTCCTTACAGGCCGGTCTCTGCCAGCTGTTCAATCAGCATTTTTTGCTTTTTCGTAAGCTTTACCGGCATGGTTATATTAATATAAACATAAAGATCACCCTTGCCTTTACTATGCATATGTGGAAGTCCGTGTCCTGCAAGACGCATCTTGGTTTTGTGTTTTGTTCCAGGAGGTATTTTTAAGCTTAACTCTTTTTTGCTGAGTGTGGGTATAGAAATGCTCGATCCGAGGAGAGCCTCGCTCAGTTTTATCTCTTTATGCATATAAAGATTATACCCTTTAGAATCATAAACCTTATCACCAAGCACCTTGGACTGGATATACAGATCTCCGGGAGGACCGCCATATGGGCCCGGATCACCCTTGTCTGCAACACGAAGTTTCTTCCCGGATATCATTCCTTTGGGAATCTTTACCGTAATCTTTTCACTACGCCCCTGATGTTGGTATGATACTGTTTTACTTGTTCCTGTTGCAACTTCCTCTAATGTTAGCGGCAGCTCATACACCAGGTCTGTTCCTTTTGGCCGGGCTTGCTGTTGCTTCTTATAACTGTCAAACGGGGTTCCACCTCCGAAGGAAAACCGCATGCCGTTACCACGGCCGGAAAAATTCCGGGTTTTTCCAAACAACTCGCTGAATATATTATCAAATTCGAAGCCCTTAAAGATGTCTTCCTGTGAAAAACGCTGCTGAAATCCTGTGGCGCCGAACGTATCATACTGTTTGCGTTTCTCCTTGTCGCTCAGAACAGCATAAGCTTCACTTATTTTTTTAAATTGTTCTTCAGCGCTTTTATTTCCTTTTGAATGGTCGGGATGATACTTCATTGCGAGCTTCCGATAAGACTTCTTAATATTTTCTTCTGAAGCGTTTTTATTTAAGCCAAGTATTTTATAATAATCTGTTTCGGACATCTCCAAATCACCTCAATTTTATATTAAACTTTTATGAAACTTCAACTTAGGTTCAAAATAAGTGGAAAGTCCCTGTGTGTCAAGGATCATTCAATTTTTTGCTTTCCGGTTTCCGGTGCATATTTCCCGGCAGCTTTGAGGGAAATCATAATCACAGAAAGCGCAGCAGGTGTGATTCCGTCCACGCGGGAAGCCTGGCCAAGGGAAGAAGGCATTATGGCGGAAAGTTTTTCTTTGAGCTCATTTGAAAGTCCGTGAACCTTTGTAAAATCAAAATCTTCTGGAATTTTCATCCGTTCCAGGTTCTTGAACTTTTCGATTTCCTTGAGCTGTCGCTTGATATAACCTTCGTATTTGATTTCTATTTCCACCTGCCTGGCAACAGATTCACTGATGTTGTAAGGGCTTTTGGCCAGCTCTTGAACGTCATGGTAATCAAGTTCTGCTCTTTTTAGAAGCTGATCCAGATATATGCCGTTTTTTAAAGGTCTTGTCCCTTGATTGACCAAATAATCATTTATCTTTTTGGCTGGCTTTACCACGGTTCCTTTTATTCTTGTTATCTCTCTGGCAATCTGTTTTTTTCGTTCATTTACATCTTTTAGCGTATCATGATCGATTAGGCCAAATTCATGACCGGTTTCCATCAACCTCAGATACGCATTATCCTCCCGAAGCATTAGCCTGTATTCCGCTCGTGACGTAAACATGCGATAAGGTTCGCGTGTGCCCCTTGTAACAAGATCATCTATCATAACAGCTATGTAAGCCTGGGATCTGTCGAGAATGAACGGCGGCCTTCCCTGGATCTTGCAGGCGGCATTGATTCCTGACCATATGCCCTGGGCAGCTGCTTCTTCATAACCTGATGTGCCGTTTATCTGACCGGCCATGTAAAGTCCCGAAACCGGCTTTGTTTCAAGGGTGGGCTTGAGCTGGACAGGATTGACATAGTCGTATTCTATGGCGTACGCAGGCCGCATGATCTCAGCCACTTCTAATCCTTCGACGGATCTGACAAACTGAATCTGAATTTCCATGGGAAGGCTGTTCCCCAGGCCGCTGGCATAGATCTCATCGGTATCAAGTCCTTCGGGCTCAAGGATTACCTGGTGTCTTTCCCTATCAGGAAACCTGACGATCTTATCTTCAAACGAGGGGCAGTAGCGGGCCGAAACTCCTTTTATCATGCCGCCATACAGGGCTGAGCGTTTAAGGTTTTTTTTCACGATCTTATGGCTTTCCCGGTTGGTATGTCCGATATAGCTTTGGATCTGGGGATTGTTAATCTTTTTGGTAAAGAACGAAAACGGTTTTGGCTCCTCTTTCGACCCATGCTCTGTGAATTTGCTAAAATCGATACTTGATTTTTTCAGTCTGGGGGGTGTACCTGTCTTCATTCTTCCAAGCTCAAATCCCAGCTTGTTCAGGTGAGCAGGAAGACCATATGATGCAAACTCGCCGGCCCTGCCGGCTTGGAATGAATTGAACCCTATGTGGACCAGACCGCTTAAAAATGTTCCTGTGGCCAGCACAACGGCATCGGCCCGATATCCAAAACCTGTTTGATCTTCCACACCGGCGATCCTGTTATTCTCGACAACAAGTTGCTCAACCATGGCCTGTTTGAGGTCCAGGTTGGGCTGTCTTTCAATGACAGCCTTCATTGCCATATGATAACGAAATTTATCGTTTTGCGTGCGCGAAGATTGGACTGCAGGACCCTTTTTTGTGTTCAACGTTCTATATTGAATGGCTGTTTTATCCGTGATTTTTGCCATTTCACCGCCCAGGGCATCTACCTCTTTGACAAGCTGACCCTTTGCCATTCCCCCGATAGACGGGCTGCAAGGCATTGCAGCCACCTTGTCCAGATCTATGGCCATAAGAAGTACGCTGCATCCCATTCTCGCTGCTGCAAGTGCAGCCTCACATCCGGCATGACCTGCACCCACAACAATAATATCGTATTTTTTCCGGTAGAAAACCATAAGCGGCAATGTTTACGTTAAATTATTTTACAATCTTTCTTCAAAAATGTATATATTACAAAAATAATCATTAATTAGCCAGAAATAATTTCACCGGGAAATTTTTTTAACAATATTTAAACCGGATAAACCGGAAAAGTTACAAGTGAGCTAAAGTTAAAAAAGGTTGTGCCCGTTGGCCCGTTATGCCCGTTAGCCCGTAATTTAATACCGGACAACGGGCTAACCGGTTAACCATCTGAGAAGTATCTTTGGTTGCAGAGTGCAAAAAATAACCATTGATGCGGGTCTTTCCTGTCCGAACAGGAATGGTACGATTTCAACAGGAGGATGTATATATTGCAACGCCCGGGGATCCGGATCCGGTGCCCATGCAAAAGGACTTTCTGTGACCGATCAGATCATTCAGGGTAAAAGAGCTCTTTCAAAGCGATACAAGGCAAAAAAATTCATTGCCTATTTCCAATCATTTTCCAATACTTATGGTCCTTTTGACAGGCTTAAAAATCTTTATGAGCAGGCCCTGGCCATAGAAAATGTGGTTGGTCTATCCATCGGCACAAGACCTGATTGTGTGAATGAACCGATTCTGAAGCTGTTACAAGGGTATGCGGACAATTACCTTGTCTGGATCGAATACGGCCTGCAATCCGCCAATGATTCAACACTTGCCTTCATTAATCGCGGGCATGACGTTACGTGTTTTAAAAAAGCAGTCCATGCTACTCGGTCTTCCAAACGAAAAAAAAGCCCACCTGCTTGAAACAGCCAGGGTTATCTCAGACATGGGAATAGACGGCATAAAAATTCACCTTCTCTATGTTGTCAGGGGTACAACGCTTGATAAGCTTCACTCAGCGGGGAAATACAGGTGCCTTGAACAGCAGCAATATGCAGACCTTGTTTGTGATTTTTTAGAACATATTCCGAAAAATATGGTTATTCAACGACTCACAGGAGATCCACACCCTGAAGAACTTGTCGCTCCCATGTGGGCCCTTAAAAAAACAGAGAATATGGCCCTGATAAAAGAAACTTTGGAAAAAAGGGATTCGTGGCAGGGAAAGTTTTCAACCAATTGAACCGTTTGTGATCATACGGATATTTTTGTATATCCTTGTACAAGGGGGTAATTTCTGCCATAACCGAAAGCCTTTGACGTAACTTTAAGACCGGGGGCCGCCTGATATCGCTTGTGTTCATTTCTGTCGACCTTGAAGATAATCTCTTCTACAATATCTTTATCAAACCCCATTTGAACCAGCTCATCGGCCCCTTTGAAGTCTTCAATGTATCCTTTTAAAATAGAATCAAGGATTTCATAAGGTGGCAGGTCGTCCTGATCGGCTTGATCCGGTTTGAGTTCGGCGGAAGGTGCTTTGGTGATGATCCGTTGTGGAATATATTCTTTTTCTCGATTTATAAAGCGAGCAAGATCATAAACGGTCGTTTTTGGAACATCTGAAATTACTGCCAGTCCTCCTGTCATATCACCATAGAGCGTACAATAGCCGACGGCCAGCTCAGACTTATTACCCGTTGAAAGTACAAGGGAGCCATGTTTGTTTGACAGACCCATAAGAATTGTACCCCTGATTCTGGCCTGAATATTTTGTTCCGTGATGCCGGGTTCGCTCTTTTTGAAAGACGGTGAAAGAAACTTTAAAAATTTTTTAAAGATACCATCTATGGGGATCCGTGTAAGCACTATGCCGAGGTTTTCAGCAAGTTTTTCCGTATCCTCGAAATTGTCTTTTGAAGTATACTGAGATGGCATAAATACAACCGAAACATTTTCCCGCCCCAGGGCTTTAACCGCAATACATGCTGTCAGCGCTGAATCTATTCCTCCGCTTAGCCCCACAACAACTTCAGAGAAACCACACTTTGTAACATAGTCACGGGTTCCAACGACAAGGGCTTTCAAGATAGATTCTGTATCCGAATTTGAAATCAGATGGAGGTCACCTTTGGATGAGTCGGGTGCTTCTGAATCAAAAATAATAAAGTCTTCATCAAAATCACATCCTCTGGCCACAACATTTCCGTTTTTGTCAAAAACAGTGCTTATTCCATCAAAAATAATACTGTCATTTCCCCCGACCTGGTTGGCAAATATGAAAGGAACGCCGTATTTTCGGGCCATGGAACCAAACATATTCCACCTGAATTCTTTGGTTCCCACATAGAAAGGGGATGCAGATATGTTAATAACTAAATCGGCACCGGCTTTTACAATCAGTGCCACAGGATCTGTGGAATATAGTCTTCTTTTGAAAATATTCTCGTCGTTCCAGGCATCTTCGCAAATGGTAAGTCCTATGCTGTGCCCCTTGTAAGGGTATGGTGAACTTTCCGGGCCGGGTTCAAAATACCGGCTTTCATCGAATATATCGTATGTGGGCAGAAGCCTTTTATAAACTTTATGCAATATTTTGCCGTCTTCAAAATGAACAGCGGAATTGAAAAGGGGCTTTCCTTTATCGGCAGAATTTTTATCCACAAATCCGCATATAACTCCGATACCTCGTATTGACGACAACAGTCTGTTTAAACAGGCAAGATTGGCATCGACAAAATCGTTCTTTTCAAGAAGATCGCGTGGTGGATATCCCGAAATTACGAGTTCTGAAAAGATAACCATATCACATTTAAGTTCAATGGCTTTGTCAGCAAAACATTTAATTTTGCCAAAATTGTAGTTAAAGTCACCGATGATCGGGTTGATTTGTGCGATCGCTATTTTCATGGCAGGCAATTAAGATAAATAGGACACAGATTTCCACAGATATACACAGATAACATTATTTTTTTTGAAACAAATCGATTTAAAAATAGCAGCAATATTTTCAGCAGCCTATATTATTATGTTTTAATTTAAAATCTTGACAATCTGTGTTTGTCTGTGTCCAAAAAAGGAAACACTTATACTATTTATTGACGGTTTCGTAAAAAGTCAGGTTTTTATGAAGCCATTATCTATTTATTGTTACATCTTTACTCGACTTGCAAGAATTTTTTTATAAGCTGTCGGATTTCTCTTAGCTGTCCGGGTTCTCTCCATACAATCTCCGGGTCAGCTTTGAACCAGGTCAACTGACGTTTTGCATATCTTCTTGTATCCCGTTTCAATGTCCGTATGGTTTCATCCCACGAACATCGTCCTTTAATAAAATCGATCAGGTGACGATATCCGATTGACTGCATCGATTTTAGGTCGTCCGAATATCCCATGCCAAGAAGGGTCTTAACCTCATCAAGAAATTTGGAGTCGATCATTGCATCTGCCCTGTAATTAATACGATCATAAAGTGCCTCCCGGTTTATACGAAGGCCTATTTTTAATACCCTGAACCGACTATCTTTAAACCCGTGTTCCCGTTGAAATACAGTAATGGTCTTTCCTGTCAACTCATGTACTTCAAGAGCCCTAATAATCCTGTAAGTATCATTGGGGTGTATTCTTTTTGCGGTATCGGGGTCATTTCGGCTTAACCTTTGATAAAGGAAATCAGAACCGTAAATCCGGGCTTGTTCTTGCAAACACCCGCGTATATGGGGATCTGTCTGACCTGCCTTAAACAGACCGTGCACAAGTGCTTTTATGTAAAGTCCTGTACCGCCGACAACAAAGGGAGTAACGCCACGGGCATAGAGTTCCATGATTTTTTCATGGGCCATTTCCGCGAACTGTTTGGCATCGAAATGTTCGTCCGGATCGATCAAATCAATCATATGATGAGTAACGCACGACTGCTCATCAGGTGTCGGCTTGGCTGTACCGATATCCATGTATCTGTATATCTGCATCGAATCCGCATTAATAATCTCGCTGCTAAAAGTACCGGCAAGATCGATTGCAATAGATGTCTTTCCCAGAGCGGTTGGACCGCAGATTACTATAATTTTCGGTTTCACAATGTTAGGGTACATTAGAGTAAATTAAGGATCAAATTATTTTTAAAAATATTTATATTTTTCGTATTGACATTAACAAATTAATCATATAGTGATCTTCAGATTATAAAATAAAGAGGGTGACAGGCTTTAGGTTATTAAGAAAAATTAAAATATAAAGGAGGTTTGTTAAATGGCAACAGTTGAGTTTATGGGAAAGGAATTTACCGTAGATGAAGATGGCTTTATAGATTCCTATGAAAGTTTTTGTCCAGAGTGGGTGCAATGGGTAAAAACTCAAGAAGGAATTGAAGAATTGACCGATGAGCACCATAAAGTTGTCAAAGTGCTCCAGGAATACTTTGAGAAGAACGGAATTGCCCCCATGGTCCGTATCCTTTCAAAAGTCACCGGTTTCAAACTGAAACATATTTATGAGCTGTTTCCGTCAGGACCCGGCAAAGGAGCTTGTAAGATGGCTGGTCTTCCGAAACCGACCGGATGCGTCTAATCAAAAATACTGTAATTAATTTTATCAGTTTTTAACAAAAAGTCCTGCATTTGCAGGGCTTTTTTGTTTTGTGCAGGGGATGTATGATCTGTACAGTTAAATCAAAAACCCGGACTGAATTGATAGATATTACTTCAAAGATTCAGGATATGGTCATGTCTGCAGGTATAAGCCAGGGACTTTGCATGCTTTATGTGCCCCATACAACTGCAGCTATAACCATTAATGAAAGTGCCGATCCGAGCGTTAAAGATGATATTCTGATGATCATAAACAGGATAGTACCGTGGGAAGCCGGGTATCGTCATCTCGAGGGAAACTCACCGGCCCATATAAAATCGACAATTGTCGGATCTTCAGAGCTTGTTGCCATAGATAATAACCGGCTTGTACTCGGCACATGGCAGGGAATATTTTTCTGTGAATTTGACGGTCCCCGAACCAGAAAGGTACATGTTCGTCTTATTAAGGAAAAATTTCAGGAATAATCCATGCCGCCAATAGATGATATGGACAGGGCAATCCTTAACCTGATTCAATCCGACTTTCCCATAACCCCCCGCCCTTATCTTGCAATTGCCGAACATCTCGGTTTTTCAGAAAATGATGTTATAAAACGACTGGGCCTGTTAAAAAAAAAGGGCATTATACGCCGAATAGGCGGGAATTTTGTTCCCGAAAAGCTCGGATTTGTCAGTACGTTATGTGCGGCAAGGGTTTCGGAAGACAAAATCGAAAGCTTTGCTGTGGCTGTAAACCGCTATCCGGGAGTTACTCATAATTATCAGCGGGATAATAAATATAACGTCTGGTTTACTTTTATTGCACCCTCCATGAAGGAGATAGAGGAAAACCTTAAAAATATCTCCCGACAGACAGGAATTAGGGAAATTATCAACCTGCCGGCCACGAAGGTATTTAAGATAAAGGCTCATTTCGAACTATGAAAGATATCCGCATTGCAGTTGTTGTTTCTAATTCAACGGTAAACAAGATTAGCAATAATCTCAACGGCATGGTCAAGTGGATCAAATCGTCAAAAAATCAAGGCGCCGATATCATTTGTTTCCCTGAAATGAATATTTCGGGATACAGTAATCACCAGGACATAAATTTGGCTGCAGAACCGGTTCCCGGACCGGCAAGTCGGTATCTTTTAAATTTGGCTCAATGTGAAAAGATTGTCATCCTGGCAGGTATGGTTGAAAGGGATGAAAAGGGCCGTATATTTGCGAGTCATCTGGTAGTAAAACCTGACGGGTTTGTGGGTGTCTACCGAAAGTTACATATATCTCCGCCTGAACGCACCGTTTTTTCACCCGGGAACAAAATTCCTATGTTCGATGCAAACGGAGTCAAGTTTGGCATCCAGCTTTGCTACGATGCACACTTTCCCGAGCTTTCCACACGTATGGCCACAAAAGGAGCTGATCTGATCTTTATCCCTCATGCATCTCCGAGAGGAACTCCTGAAGAGAAATACCGATCATGGATGCGACATCTGCCTGCAAGGGCCTTTGATAACAGCTTGTTTATTATCGCATGCAACCAGACAGGGGAAAATGAAAAAGGGCTCAGCTTTCCGGGCATTGCCGTGGTCATCGGACCATCCGGCGAAGTTATTAACAAGGATTTAAGCGGCGAGGAAGGGATGATATTAGCAAATCTGAAGGCTGAAGAACTGAACCGGGTTCGAAGTCACAGGATGCGATACTTTCTTCCGAACAGAAGACCTGAGCTTTATTGCAGCGCATAGAATTCAGAGCAAAGCCCATAAAATCACCTTTTCATACTCAAAGGTTTCACTCAAATGTGGGACGCTGGGGGAAAGTTCAAACATCATGATCATCCTCCAGCGCCCCCTATCGCTATCCGCACAGGCGGAGTTCACGGTCTGTTATAGCCAGATTGCCGTTTGGTGTAAACTCTCCTATCATGCAGGTAATTCGTTTCATACCCCTGATCATTAGGGAGCACCAGGCATCAATCACGTCAAAATGACCGGTTTTGGTTGTAATTATCTCAACAAGATCTGCCCGGGTGTTTTGCTTTATTGTTTTTTTATCGGAATCTGCATCCCAATTCGCCGGTTCTTTGCCAACAACATAAATAATTAGTCCTGATTTCATTTTTTTCACCTCCTTTCATAACGTTTTAAGCCCCGCCGAGGATGCATTTGCACACCCAAATAAAAAAGCCCTTCAATCTTTTGATAAAAGATTGAAGGGCTGCACCCAGCTTCCTTGACCCTTTTTTTGCTTAACCATAACTCTCTGTAACACCGCAGAGATATGGTTATTTATTAAGGCAGGTCTTCTGACTCCCGGTTCATCCTACTCTCTGCACCTTCCCATAAGGTTAAAACCAAACAGTGGCATATGGCAGATTTCGTCTCCGGTCACAGCGGCGGGACCGCTCCCGATTTTCACGGAATTCCCTATTAAGCCATTATAGGCACCTTTTTAATTTTTAAAATATGTCATAAGGCCTGTCAAGAAAAATAAACAGGATAAACTTTTTATAACCTTTCTTCCATTTTTCCATTTTGATGGGTTGTGGAATTTCCGAGACGTTAAATTATAACAATGAATCCAGAACCTGTTCATTTCGTATCATTGGATATTCAACAGGAAGCGGCTCTTTTACCTTCATTATCATTTGGCATTTCTGGTAAATCTCTTCCGGAGTGTTGCAAATTACCGCACCGGCCTTTATATATTCTTCATCAGAGAAGGCTGAACCATCACCCGCATGGGTTTCAACCAGAACTTAGTGTCCATGTAACCGCATTTGTTCAACCCCTGATGGTGTCAAGGCAACTCGGTTTTCTTTGGTTTTTATCTCTTTTAAAACACCGACTCGCATCTTAGCCTCCTTATTACTATTTTGGTAACCGTTAACGGGTTCAGACGTTCAGGGTTCAACGATTACGGAAGTTAAAGTCTTTGTAACAAAATATTTAAAATTATGGAATAAATTAAATAAAAAATCCCGCGGCACAATAGTGCACGCGGGATTTTTATTTAAAATGTTATTTGCTGTTACTTTTTGTCTTCGTCTTTTACCTCTTCGAAATCAGCATCCACAACATCTTCTTCAGATGCAGAAGGTCCAGGCTGCTCCGGTCCTGCGGTATCGGCTCCGGCCTGTTGCTGACCTTCCTGGGAAGCCTGCTGATACATGGCTTCTGCCAGTTTATGGGCAGCCTGCGTCAACTCTTCGCTCAGGCGTTTGATCTCTGCAACATCATCCCCTTCCATGGCTTTTTTAAGCGGTTCAATGGCAGTTTCAACCTTGCCCTTGGTTGCATCATCGATCTTGTCGCCAAGATCTTTCATCGATTTTTCCGTTGAATAGATAAGCGCATCTGCCGAGTTTCGGGCCTCAACCAGCTCCTTTTTCTTTTTATCATCCTCAGCGTGAAGCTCGGCATCCTTTATCAAGCTGTCGATTTCTTCCTTGGATAAACCACTGGAAGCTGTTATTTGTATAGATTGCTCCTTACCCGTTGCCGTATCTTTTGCGGAAACGTTCACAATTCCGTTGGCATCGATATCAAATGTCACCTCGATTTGCGGCACACCTCTCGGCGCCGGCGGTATCCCCACAAGTTCGAAGCGTCCAAGAGTCTTGTTACCGGCGGCCATCTCCCGCTCTCCCTGCAGCACATGGATAGATACAGCCGGCTGGCTGTCAGCCGCTGTTGAAAAAATCTGGCTCTTTTTGGTCGGAATGGTTGTATTCTTTTCGATAAGCCGTGTCATGACACTGCCCAGGGTCTCTATGCCAAGAGAAAGAGGTGTAACATCAAGAAGAAGAACATCCTTTACGTCCCCTTTCAAGACACCTCCCTGAATGGCGGCGCCGGTGGCAACAACTTCGTCCGGGTTAACACCTTTGTGGGGTTCTTTGCCAAAAAATTTCCTGACGCGTTCCTGAACCGCAGGCATGCGTGTCATACCGCCAACAAGAATTACTTCATGAATGTCATTGGTGGACAGTCCCGAATCCTTAAGCGCAATTTGACAGGGTTTTTCAAGTTTGTCCAGCAGATCACTGATAAGCCCTTCAAGCTTGGCTCTGGTTATCTTTATGTTAAGGTGCTTTGGACCGGCAGCATCGGCTGTAATAAATGGAAGATTAATATCTGTTTCCATGGAAGTGGACAGTTCCATTTTTGCTTTTTCAGCAGCTTCTTTCAGCCGCTGTAACGCCATTTTATCGTTTCTTATATCAATCCCTTGATCTTTTTTGAATTCATCTGCCAGGTAATTGATAAGCCTAAGGTCGAAATCTTCGCCGCCGAGATGGGTATCACCATTCGTTGCTTTTACTTCGAAAACCCCTTCGCCGATTTCAAGTATGGAGACATCAAATGTACCGCCGCCCAGATCAAAGACAACAATTTTTTCTTCGCTTTTCTTGTCTAGACCATATGCAAGTGATGCGGCAGTCGGTTCATTAATGATCCTTAGCACATTAAGACCGGCAATTTTTCCGGCATCTTTGGTTGCCTGTCTCTGATTGTCATCAAAATAGGCAGGGACAGTTATAACAGCATCGGTGACTTTCTCTCCAAGATATTCCTCGGCTGTATTTTTGATATTAGCCAAGATAAAGGATGATATCTCCGCCGGACTATTTAACTTGCCCCGCATATTTATTCTGACATCGCCATTCTCTGCCTGTTCAATCTTATAGGGAAGTATTTTAATATCGTCCTGTACTTCTTTGGTTCCATATTTACGGCCGATAAGCCTTTTTATACCAAAAACTGTATTCTCAGGGTTTGTGATTGACTGTCGTTTTGCGATTTGACCGACTAATCTCTCATTGCTGTCTGAAACGGCCACAACAGAAGGTGTTGTACGCCCTCCCTCAGGGTTTGTGATAATTTTGGCTTCACTCCCCTCCATAATCGCTACACATGAATTTGTAGTGCCGAGATCGATTCCAATGATTTTACTCATCTGTTTTCCTCCTTACCTTAGATATAACCTTTTTTATTTTCTACTTTTCTTAAGCTTGATTTTCTTGGTTTTCTGAGTCTGTTTTTTTTGATACAACAACCATGGCAGGTCTGAGCAACCTGTCATGCATCATGTACCCTTTCTCAAGTTCATTTAAAATAGTTTTTTCGGGATGATTATCTGTCTCTTTTTGCATAACAGCCTGGTGCAAAGCGGGATCAAAAGTTTTTCCTAAAGACTCAAACGGTTTCACGCTAAATTGCTCAAAAATCTTCAGTATTTCTTTGAGGGTCATGTTTACACCCTCCACCACAGACCTGATTGAGTGATCATCATCACTTGAAGATTCTATGGCACGGTCAAGATTATCGACCACGGGAAGCATCGCCTTAACGAAACTTTCATTGGCAAATTTTCTGAAGTCATTAATTTCACGTGCGGCACGCTTTTTGTAGTTTTCAAACTCAGCGGAAACTCTTAAGAAACGGTCATGGGAATCTTTTGACTCCTGTTCCATGGATTCAAGCCTTGCTTCCATATCTTTTAAAGGATCACCGGTCTTTTTTTTGTCCTTTTTGCCTGAACCGATCTCTTTAGAAGTTTTCTTTTGTTTACCGTTTTCTTCGATTTCAGTATGAATTTCGATTTTCTTTTTTTTTGCTCCCATCAGCTGAAACTTTCTCCTGATTTTTTTAAATATGACACACCCGATTTTTCATAAAATACGGGCTAATACCACAACATTGAAAAAAATAAGACTGTCTGGCATATTGTCAAGGTAGAAAAAGGAATTTTAGATTTTGAGTTTGGGATTTAATGATTGAAATTTGAGCCTGACGCCGGGATTGGGAAAAAGGGGGTGTTTTTCAAAGGTCTCGATTTTAAATATGATGGCCGAGCACTGGTGGAAGGTAAGGTCAATTATCACTATGAGCGTAATAAATGGTTGTGCACCCTCCATCGGATCTTTTTCTGAAATATAATAAGCCAAAAGCTTGACCGGGATCGATCCACGACACAGACTGCATTACTTATCGCTGCTTCCTTCCGGACCTGACGAGGTTCGTAACCGTCTGTTGCGCGGCGGCCGATCAGATTGACTTATAGGCTCCCAGGTAAAAACCCTTAAGAGGGAATTCAGCCCCGCATGAAGCGGATTTCGGGAAAAGGGCACCGCTAGCTCCCCGCCTAGCACAACCACGAATATAAATATAATCGGTAAAAAATTTTATCAAGTTAAAAAAAATAATAGGCTTTCCTACCACAATATGAGCTACAATCCAAATTAACAGATGCTATATTCTGTGTTTTTTGTTGACATTTCTATATTCCTTTAATAATTTATTTTAAACAGGCGGTAATATTTTAACATAAAGTTCAATAAATGAAAGGTAAATTATGATACGAAAAGCCTCAGTTCTTTTATTGTTATCCTCTTGTTTCATAACTTCAGGTTGTGCCGTTTTTCTCGCAGGAGCAGGAGCAGGAGCAGGTGTGTATACTTATGCAAACGGCGAGCTGAAAACATCTTATCAAGCAACGTTTGATGAAACCAATCGGGCATGTGTTGAAGTTTTAAAAAGTCTCGAGATGGTGATGATAGAAAAAACATCAGACAGTATTAAAGCAAATATTAAAGCCAAACAAACCGACGGAACACCGGTTACAATAAAAACTGTAATGATAACTCCCAGTACTACCGAGGTTTCCGTCCGCTCGGGCATCGTAGGAATATGGGACAAAAAAGTTTCCGAGCTTATTCATGCCAGCATCGCACAAAGGCTACAAAAATAAGTTATTACATACTGTTGAACAGACCGTTACAACCTATGGAATGCTTAAACCGGGAGATTCGGTTCTTATCGGTGTATCCGGCGGGCCTGATTCAGTGGCCCTTTTTCATGTACTTCTCACATTAGCATCCCGCTTTTCCCTCAGGATTGGAGTTGCACATTTAGATCATTGCCTGCGCCAGAACGATTCAGATAAGGATGCTGAATTTGTTGCATCTCTCGCCGCCAGGTTCGACATACCTTGTTATATTCATAAAGCGAATGTCCGTAAATATCAGCTTGAAAACAAGCTTTCCCTGGAAGAAGCGGCCAGACGCGTTCGCCACACATTTTTAAACAGAGTGGCGGAAAAAAACAGCTTTAATAAAATCGCACTGGGCCATCATTTTGATGATAATGCAGAACTTGTATTAATGAATCTTTTTAGAGGAAGCGGTCCACTGGGTATTTCGGGCATTCCTCCGGTAAGGGACGGAAAGATTATCCGACCGTTAATACGATCAAATCGTTCCGAAATAATCGCTTTTCTGGATAAAAATGGAATAAAATATATATCTGACTCATCCAATAGGGACACAAGATTTCTCAGGAACAGGATACGTCACGATTTAATTCCTCTGTTAAAAACATCTTATAATCCCAAAATCACCCAAAATCTGAACCGGCTTGCCTCAATCGTCAGATCTGAAGAAGAATGGATTGAAGATGTCATTCACCCGCTCTTCAAAAAAGCGGTTATCAACATTCAGGACGGTCAGATTGCTCTCTCTGTTTCAATTCTTAACCAAATTCATGTGGCAGCACAAAGACGGATAATAAGAAAAGCGATTGCAATCACAAAAGGGAATTTGAGGCGTATTAATTTTGCCCATATAGATTCTGTGACAAATCTTTTGGACAGAGGGCCGGAATATGGAGCTCTTGATTTACCGGATCGTATCAGGATCCAGCGAAAAAGAGACGTTCTGCTCTTTTCCAGAGAAAAAAACACGATGCGTCATAGGGACATAACATCCGGCCGGGCAGAAATGTTTACTTTTGAATACATAATAGCAAAACCGGAATTGTTATTCATAAAAGAAATCAGTGCTCATATTAACTTCACCGAAATGGGCATAGAAAATCTGCCCGACTTATGTCATGCCGGACAAAATACCGGTTTTTTTGACAGGGATGCCTTAAGTTTTCCGCTGGTTTTGAGAAACTTTCGGCATGGCGACCGTTTTACGCCGCTGGGTATGACCGGAACACAAAAAATAAAAAATTTTTTTATCAACAAAAAGGTCCCAAGAAAAGAACGCGCAAGATGTCCTATATTGCTTTCCCAAGGGAAAATAATCTGGGTTGCCGGTTATAGAATAGATGAATCTGTAAAAGTGGAGCCCTCAACCAAAAATGTACTTAAAGTTGAACTTTCTCTTGCCTAATTAACAATAATGCTTAATATAATTCTATAATTAATTTAATCATTTTACAGGGGGTTGAGGCTTTTGAATCCTTTTTATAAGAATCTGGCTTTATGGATAGTCATCACGCTGATGATGATCATGCTTTATAATCTCTTCAATCAACAGCACATTGCCGAGACAAATATCAGCTATACTGAATTTCTATCCATGGTCGATAAAGGGAGCATTCCCGATGTAGTCATTCAGGGGCATGAACTCTTTGTCACGGATGCAAACCACAATCGTTTCAAGGTATATGCACCACAGGATACCGACCTTGTCAAGATCCTCCGGCAAAAAGGGGTTACGATTAACGCCAAACCGGAAACCGATTCTCCCTGGTACATGAATGTTCTGGTTTCATGGTTTCCGATGATTGTACTAATAGGCGTATGGATCTTTTTTATGCGTCAGATGCAATCCGGCGGGGGCAAGGCCATGTCTTTTGGCAAAAGCCGGGCACGCCTGCAATCCGACCAAACGAAGAAAGTTACTTTTGAAGATGTCGCCGGGATCGATGAGGCCAAAGAAGAACTCGGCGAAATAATAGAGTTTCTTAAAGAGCCGAAGAAATTTACGCGTCTTGGAGGACGGATACCCAAAGGCGTTCTCCTGATGGGATCGCCCGGTACAGGCAAAACCCTTTTGGCTCGTGCTATTGCAGGTGAAGCTGATGTTCCGTTTTTTAATATCAGCGGTTCCGATTTTGTGGAAATGTTTGTCGGCGTTGGGGCGTCACGGGTCAGAGATCTATTTGTACAGGGTAAAAAGAATGCGCCCTGCATTATCTTCATTGATGAAATTGATGCTGTTGGAAGACACAGAGGAGCCGGGTTAGGCGGAGGACACGACGAAAGAGAACAGACATTAAACCAGCTTCTGGTTGAAATGGACGGTTTTGAATCAAACGAAGGTGTTATTCTTATTTCCGCTACAAACCGGCCTGATGTGCTCGACCCGGCTCTTTTGCGGCCCGGACGTTTTGATCGTCAGGTGGTTGTTCCCCTGCCGGATATTTTGGGCCGTGAAAAGATTCTTAAGGTTCATATAAAAAAAACGCCGACAGCATCCGATGTAAACCTAGTTGTACTGGCAAGAGGCACCCCCGGTTTTTCCGGCGCAGATCTGGAAAACCTTGTCAACGAAGCGGCTTTGCTCGGCGCTAAAAGAGACAAAGAAAAAATTGATATGTCTGACCTGGAAGATGCCAAGGACAAAGTCTATATGGGATTGGAACGTAAATCAAAAGTTGTCAGGGAAGAAGACAGAAAGATCACGGCATATCACGAAGGAGGACACGCCCTTGTCGCTCGGTTTCTTCCGGATACGGATGCCGTCAACAAGATAACTATTATTCCACGGGGACGTGCCGCCGGTATTACATGGTTTTTGCCCGAAGAAAGGGATTTCAAATTTAAAGATCAGCTTGAAAACGAACTGTCGGTTGCTTTCGGCGGACGAGTGGCCGAAGAAATTATTTTTAACCGCATCAGTACCGGCGCTGCCAACGATATCAAACAGGCGACCGATCTTGCCCAGAAGATGATACGCAACTGGGGTATGAGCGAAGATTTGGGTCCCCTTTCTTTTGCAAAAGATGATGAGCATATTTTCCTGGGGCGTGAAATAGCACAGCACAGGGATTATTCTGAAGAAACGGCACGGAAAATTGACCAAGAAATAAATAATCTTATCAAAAAAGCTTACAATCGCGCAAAAAAAACCTTAAGTGAAAATTTAGATATCCTTCATGCTCTGGCGGACCGTCTGCTTGAAAAAGAGACTGTTCCGGGAAGTGAGCTTGATGAACTCATTCTTTCCATGAAACCTGGATATGAGTTTCCATCAAAGACGTCTTTCGAAGAGAAAACCGACAAACAAGTTCAGGTTGAAAATGAAGAAGATACGGTAGAAAACAAAACCGAAACTGAAAGCGAGCAGTCCGCATCTTAAAATATTTATAGAATTTCCTATACGTTTTACTTAACAAGCACATATGAAAACATACAACCTTGTATGGGGCGAACACAGGCTGGTTCTGGGTAAGCGTACCTGTGTCATGGGTATTTTAAATGTTACGCCGGATTCATTTTCAGATGGCGGAGAATTTTTCACGTTAGATGACGCCGTGGCTCAAGGCCAAAAACTTTTTGAAGACGGGGCCGACATACTTGATATAGGCGGAGAATCTACACGCCCTTTTTCTGATGCGGTATCTACCGAAGAGGAAATCCGGCGTGTTGTACCCGTGATTGAAAACCTTGCAGCACGTATTTCAATTCCCATTTCCATAGATACAACTAAGGCTGGTGTTGCCAGAAGGGCTATTGAAGCCGGCGCTTCCATGATAAACGATGTTTCAGCATTGCGTCTTGATCACGGTATTGCAGATGTTGCAGCAGAATACGATGTTCCGGTAATTTTGATGCATATGCTTGGAACCCCAAAAACCATGCAGGCTGATCCTGTTTATGATGATCTTATAAAAGAAATCAAAGAATTTTTAAAAAGTGCTGTCGATTATGCTGAAAGTAGAGGAATTTCAAAGTCAAAAATCATCATCGATCCTGGAATCGGCTTCGGGAAAACTATTGAACATAATCTTTTATTAATTAAACACCTGCATGAATTTAAAACACTGGATGTCCCTATTCTGATCGGTTCTTCCAGAAAAGCCTTTATACGAAACATCCTTAAAGATAAGACCGTAAAAGATATTAACCCCGACCTGGCTGAAGTGGAAATCGGCACCCAGGCTTCAGTTGCCGCTGCAGTTTTGAACGGCGCCCAAATGGTCAGAGTCCACAATGTTGCAAATACACGTATAACCTTAAAAATCATTGATGCAATTTATAATGTACAAAACAGCTAATGGTGCCGGTCTTGTAATAAGTCCAACTTTTAAAAAATATTAGCGCTTCAACTATGAACAACCATAGTCGACTATCGATATTACGCACACTGAATTTAAAATGGTCTGTTTTGTGTTTTTTGCTTGGGGTTTGTTTTTTTTTACCGGTGTCCTGCTCATCATTACAAGAAACAGTTATACTTGTTCCGGTTGATTTCGTTCAAATCCCGACAGGACTGACCATAACAGGTCCGTTGCTAAAACGGATAGAAGTTCACGTCCGTGGCCGGAAATCGAAAATCCGAACCCTTTCTGACCTGAAAATACGATATATGCTTGACCTATCCCGAGTACACGTTGGGATCAACTCTATTCCGATAAAAAAGGATCGTATCATCCTTCCTGAAGGGATAGCCATTGGGAAAATAAACCCGACGTTTTTAACCGTAGCCATCGAAAATAAAAGTAAAAAGGAACTGCCGGTTAAAATTTTATTTTCTGGAAAGCCTGCTGCAGGATTTACAGTTGCAGATGCAGTTTCCAGACCATTATCGGTTGTTCTGCAAGGACCTGAAAATATCCTTGGACCTATGGATAAAGTACTGACAAAACCGATTGAAATAAAAGGGCTGTCAGAATCTTTTAAAAGAGAAGTGGTTCTGGACCTTGTCGAAGATCTTGAGATCATTTCTCCTTCGAAGGTTATTTTTGCTGAAATATCGATACAAGAAAAAATTGTTAACAAAAAGTTTTTGGATATTCAGGTTGAGGGCAAAAACAGTCCGTACATTTACAGTATTATGCCACCGGCAATAAATGTTGAAGTTAAAGGACCTGTTAATATTATTGAAAAGCTTCATACGGAAAAATGGATTAAGGTTTATGTTGATCTCAAAGGATTGAAACCAGGGGCTTATGTTAAAAGGGCAACCATAACGTTACCTGTTAAAACCACTCTTATTAGCGCAGATCCAGAGAAGTTTAGAGTGAAGATCGGTAAGGAAAAAATATAGTGAGGAAAAGGAATTTATAACCATGCTTCTCGTCATCGATATTGGGAATACCAACACTGTAATCGGTGTTTACGACGGCAGGTATCTTGTCAAAGACTGGCGGATACGCACGGAAAGACGTACGACAGAAGATGAGTTTAACGTCCTTGCCGCCAATCTTTTTTCCGAAGGTAATATCAGTTCTAAAAAAATCGGCAAGACTATTATCTCCTGCGTGGTTCCACCCATGGTAACAATTCTCGATTCTTTCTGTCGTAAATACCTGGGACACGCACCGTACTGGGTCGATGCCATGTCAGTTCCAAACCTGCCGATACGTTATAAAAATCCATCAGAAGTAGGGGCAGACAGGATTGTCAACGCAGTTGCGGCATTTCACAAGTACCAAACCAGTCTTGTTGTTATAGATTTTGGGACAGCCACAACCTTTGATTCTATTTCAGAAAAGGGAGAATACCTCGGCGGTGCAATCAGTCCCGGGATCATGATTGCTTCTGAAGCCCTGTTCATGAAAGCGTCCAAACTTCCCAGGGTCGAAATCTTTGTTCCACCTGAAAACGTAATCGGCAAAGATACTGCAAGCAGTATTAAGGCGGGAATTATTTTTGGATATGCAGGACTTGTGGATGGAATGGTTAGGCGAATGAAAATCGAAATGGACACAAACCCCCGGGTAATTGCAACAGGAGGTCTGGCAGAACTTATGTGTCAAGTATCAGAAACCATTGAAGTTGTTGAACCGGACTTGACTCTGGAAGGATTGCGGATTATCAGTAATAGTTTGTAGATAGTGCCTGAACGAAAACTGTCTTTTCCGCCAATATCTGCGTCAGACTCAAATTTTAATCCTCGAAATACTACCCGTATTACTGTGGTTAAAATTTTTGTCTTCCTTGATCTTAACGAAAAATCCTAGTTTTTGTTCGGTACCAGATAGCCAGTAAATCCTTTTATGCTGTTTTTCAGAAATCCTTTCTCCCTTTCTTTTACAGCCTCGCTCATATTAAAAAAACCTTTAAGAAAAGGATCTTGCTTTAAAAGTCTTTGCAAACAGCTTTTGAAGAAATCGACCTCCTCAGTTTCACCGAGGTGGACCATCTCATCTTTGATAATTTTTTCCCAGAGTAAAAGCTGATCACGGTGTGTTTTCAACATGTCCAAAGCATGTTCATTCATACCAAAATGTCCGTAACATATGATTGACGGTTTTCTGACAATCAGAGCATCGATGCTCTTGATAGAGGTTTCCAGAAAAAAACGGGGCGGTGTAGCGGGCCTAAGATAAAAGCCGTTACCGGGAATGTCGAGATAAACCCCACCGGCCTCTCCTGCAAAAAGATATGGGCCCAAAAGGTAGCTAACATGATGAGGGGCATGCCCGGGAGTCAGGATCGGCATAACATTATCTTCTTGATATCGGGCTGCATCGTAAAGCAATTTCCTGGGAACCGGCCGAAACGGTCCATATGCTTGGGCCGTTTGACCAAGGGTTTTGAGACTCCCTTCCCATAAGTGTGAGGGATCTGCAAGGTGCTTGACACCTTTTTCATGACAGATAATGGGAACATCGGGAAAAAACTCGGCCAGATCTCCTGCTCCTCCGGCATGATCGATATGGATGTGGGTCAACAGAACTGCGTCAAGATGCCGTATCCCCAAGCTTTCTAAAGATTTTACAAGTACAGGAACGGTGGCGGCAGGTCCTACATCCACTAAAAAAGTTTTTTTGCCTTTGTAGATCCAGGCTCCTATAAACGATGTGAATCCGGGCAGATCCTGGTCAAGGGGAATAAGATAGAGTTCGGGCGCAATTTCAATTAATCTCATTTCTTCTATTCAAGGCCCATTTTTGCTTCAAGTTTTTTAATCTGCAAAAGGATGTCGCCCCTTTCCTCCTCACTAAGACCCTCGTGCTGCAAGCGACGCTTAAGGTTTAACAGAATCATTTCAATGCGATAGTCGGCACAAGTATATTCCATGGTTTTTACGAGACCACCATGTTTAGAATAGACGATTAAAAATATTCAGACTCTGCCGGTCTTGATAAGTGACTCCTTAAAAACACGGTAGAAGACTTTATTGTCTGCAACACCTCGTCTCAAGATTTTTTCAATTTCATTGATGTTTTTCAGGTTAATAATGAGGTTGACGCTCTTGTTAAAGGCCGCCATATTGTCCATGGTTCGGAAGCGGTCGGTTAAGAGGGCCAGGAAGATGTTTCGCCGGATGGACATATTGAGACGATCCAGATATTTGAGAATGCTGTTCATGTCAGGATCTCTGGTGCCGAACCGCTCGTTAAGCACTACCATATCAAAGACATGGAATCTCATCTGCTTCAGGGTATCTTTATGTGACTGGGGTGCCGTGGTATGATATCCCATGTTATACAGGGCCGTTATGATTTTGGCCCTGATGGCCGGGTCCGGTTCGCACAAAAGGGCTGTTTCCACACCTTCTTCAACAAAATCGAAAGGTTTTTCCGAGGCGTCGTAAGCGCTGGAATCGACTTCCTCAATGATGGTTTTATTGAGTCTGGGTTTTGGTTTAGTGGACGGAGCCGGAGTCCCTTTGGTTGATAAAGGAATATCAAAACGAGTATCCACGGAAACTTTGTTGTTACACTTGGGGCAAATTACAGAGAATGTCTGTCCTTTGGGAACCTTTTGGTCTGAAATATGAAACTTACCCCGGCATTTTTCGCATAATACGTCCATGATTTTATCCTCTTAGTTCTATCGGCAGAGGCCAAAAAGTCTGCCGAACACTACCTTGGCTTCCTGTAATTGTGATCCACCTTAAGATCCTTAATATCTGTTGTAGCTTCTCCACGTGAGCTCTTGATTGAGTCGATTCCGCGACCCAGTATGCCTTTGCGGGAAGCATAGGCCATGGCTGTCTCCTCAGTAATGAGGCCCTTTTCGTATAACCAAATGATGTAATCGTCAAAGGTAGTCATACCGAAAGCTTTTCCGTCATGGATGATATCGTAATAAGTTTTTTCATCAGATTCTCCATGCAGTATCAGGTCTTTGATCCGCAGGTTGCTGCACATGATTTCAAAGGCTGCTATCCGTCCTCCTCCCACCTTGGGAAGAAGTCTTTGACATACGATCCAGCGGATCGTGTCGGCAAGCCGAGTACGAATCTGATTTTCTTCTTCAACAGGGAACATGCCGATGATACGGTTCATTGTCTGTCCGGCATCAATGGTGTGGAGGGTGCTTAAAACCAGGTGCCCTGTCTCGGCCGCACTCAGACCGATCTCCACGGTTTCCCTGTCACGCATCTCCCCAACCAGAATTACCTTGGGAGCCTGGCGCATGGCTGCTCTGAGACCACTTGCAAACGAATCAAAATCCTCCCCCAGCTCTCGCTGGTTAAAAGTAGACTTCTTGTGTGGATGGTCATACTCAACCGGATCCTCAAGAGTTACCACGTGGACTGATCTGGCATCATTAATCTCGTTAAGGACTGCGGCCAAGGAGGTTGTTTTCCCGGTGCCGGTGGCTCCGGTGACCAGGATGAAGCCGTTTTTTTCCTCAGCCATTTTGAGAAAGGACTCAGGAATGCCCAGTTCCTGACATGTGGGAATTTTGGTCGCAAGTTTTCTCAAGACAATGGAATAATTACCCCGCTGGGAAAAGACGTTGACCCTGAAGCGAGCCTTGCCGGGAAGTTCGTAGGATGAATCGCACGATCCCTCAAGGAGGAGATTTTCGGTGAGGCGCCTGTTATGATTTAAAAGGTTTAGCGCGAAGATTTCGGCCTGAAACGGAGTGATTTCGTCAAAAGATGGATCCATGCCAACCACGGCGAGCTCTCCCGCTGTCTCAACCTGAAAGGGTTTCCCCACGGTGATATTAAGATCGGAGACATTATCGTATGCATCGAGCATTCTTGACAGAATATGATCAATTTCTTGCTTTTTCAAAATAAAACCTCACAAAATTGTTATGCTTCGGTGAAGTCAGTAGGAGGATTCTTCAAAAAAGGCCTGAACTTTCCCTTATCATTTGACTTGGCATAGGCGTCATCAGCACTTATCCATCCATTGTTTAGCATATCCATAATGGAATCATCCAAAAGTCGCATACCGTATTTCTTTCCAGTCTGGATCGTTGAGGCAATCTGGTGGGTTTTTCCTTCCCTGACGAGATTCCGGACCGCCGGAGTTGCAATCAATATTTCGAGGGCGGGGCTACGCCCTTTTTTATCGACTCTTTTAAACAGGACCTGTGCGATAATGGCTCGGAGTCCGTCAGACAGCGTCGAACGGATCTGGTTTTGTTGATCTGCAGGGAAAACTTCGATGATACGATCCACGGTTTTCGCTGCACTCGATGTGTGAAGTGTGCTAAAAACAAGGTGTCCGGTGGATGCGGCTTCTATGGCAAGGGATATGGTTTCGAGATCTCTCATTTCACCGACAAGAATAATATCCGGATCCTCTCGCAGGGCGCCCCTTAACGCTGTGCTGAACGACTTAGTATGGAGACCCACCTCACGGTGGTTAATAATACAACTCTTGCTTTGGTGCACAAATTCAATGGGGTCTTCAACGGTAATGATATGATCTTTGCGGGTACGGTTTGCCACATCAATTATTGAGGACAGGGTGGTGGACTTGCCGCTTCCCGTAGGTCCTGTTACCAGAACCAGCCCCCTTGGGAGTGAGGCCAGCTTGGATATAACCTCAGGAAGACCCAGTTGTTCGGCAGTCATTATTTGCTCAGGAATTTGTCTGAAAACCGCTGCCACACCATATTTTTGCATAAAGAAATTTGATCGGTACCTGGCAATACCGAGTATGTCATAGCCGAAATCAATATCTCCTGTTTCCTCAAACTCCTTTACCTTATGCTCGGGCGCAATTTCATAGAGCATGGCTTTCAGTTCATCATCGTCCAGAACTTTATATTTGATCCTTTCCATTTCGCCCCTTATCCTTAGCGCAGGCGGCTGTCCTGCCACCAGATGAAGATCTGAAGCACCCTGTTCATTCATCAATTTAAAAAATGCATCTATTTTTGCCATCTTATACTCCCAACCTATTTGATTGTTTAAACAATTTCAATTTAGCATCTTCCTCCTCCCGGATTGCGGTCTCTTCCTTCCCTATTTCAAGGAGCTTGGTATGGCTTTCGATAATTGAGCGGATCTGAACCTCTATCTGCATGCGTTGCCGTTTTAGCTCTGTAATATCTTCATGAAGTTGAGCAAGCCTGTTCTGTGCCCTACTAAGAAATTTTTCCGCATTAACTTCAGCGTCCGCAATGAGCAATTCGGCTGATTTGCGGGCATTTTGCTTCATCTGATCCAACACTTTCTGAGAATTGAGCATTACCCGCTTAAACGTCTCTTCACGTCCTTTGTATCCCTGGCTTTCAATTTTAAGCCTGTTAATTTCCCCACGCAAATTTAAGTTTTCTTTTTGCAATGATTCGAAGGCATCCGCCATTTGCTCAAGAAATGTATCCACTTCCCGGACGTCAAAGCCTCTGAATCTGGTTTTGAACTGCTGTTGCTGAATATCAAGGGATGTAATTGTCATGATGTGTCACCCTTCCTTCATAGGTTACATAAAACTTGCAGACATTCTAAAAAGACTGCTTACAATAAAGTTTTGCAGAAATATAATGCCCAAAATAACAATAATCGGAGAAAAATCTATACCGCCAAAATCAAGGGGTAATTTAGTACGGATGCGATACAGTACGGGTTCGGTAACATTGTGAATAAAACGAACGATTGGATTATAAGGGTCGGGATTCACCCAGGAAAGTACTGCCCGTGCTATAATAATCCACATGTAAAAGTGAAGAACATATTGAAGAACCACTGCAATAGCCTTTAGTAGATTGCCAATGATAAACATATAAACAATGATCTTTCGATTTTTGTGTTAATTTTTCAATCAATCTATTTACTACCCTGAAAATTAATTATATATTGATGATAAGTCAAGATATTTCAGGCAAAATCATTGACATAGTGGACATTCAGACTATAAAAGTACATTTTATGTAATAGTTTAGCCACTAAGGCACAAAGACACGAAGGATTTTATTTTGTTATTTTTGCGCGAGCCCTTAGTGTCTTGGTGGCGGGAAGAAAAAAGTTTTGCCACAAAAAGCACAAAGTTCACAATTAAGAAAATAATTAAGGGGGAATAAAATTCATGTTAAAAAATAAAAAAATTACCATAATCGGAACAGGAAATATGGGGGAAGCCCTTTTAAGCGGGCTCATTTCTTCGGGATCATCCCATCCTAAAAATATTATTTGCACAGATATTCGTGAAGATAAGCTAAAATCCATGGAAGAAAAATACGGCGTTGCTACCACAGCAGATAACATTAAAGCGGTGGAAGCTTCAGAAATTATTATCTATGCGGTTAAACCTCAGATCATTGCGTCAGTATTGAGGGAAACAGCATCCTGCCTGGACATGTCCAAGCTCATCATCTCTATTGCCGCCGGTGTTCCTCTGGCCGCGATAGAGTCGTGTCTTAATAAAGAATTGCGTCTTATTCGAGTTATGCCCAACATCGCAGCTTTCGTTAAGGAGAGTGCTTCGGTTATCGCGGCCGGAGGAAAAGCCACCGAAGAAGACATCAAACTGTCTCTGGCTATCTTCGATTCCATGGGGAAAAGCATCTTTCTTAAAGAAAATATTCTTATGGATGCAATTACCGGCTTAAGCGGCAGCGGTCCTGCCTACATTTTTTTAATTGTCGAATCCATGGCTGATGCCGGAGTGAAAATGGGTCTATCAAGGGAAGATGCACTTTTTCTTTCATCACAAACGGTTTTGGGCGCCGCAAAATTATTGATTGAGACAAAAGAACATCCCGGTAGGTTAAAGGACATGGTTACCTCTCCAGGCGGAACAGCTATTGCGGGCATTCATACTTTGGAAAAAGGCGGTCTTCGAACAACACTTATTAATGCCGTGGAGGTGGCTACAAAACGATCCAAAGAGCTTGGTGAAATTGTAATCAAAAATTTTTCAAATGAACAATAGATTAATGCAGTATAAGGGGCTGATATAATGGCAGAATATGAAATGGAATCCCTAAAGACATTTAATTATGACAGGCCGGTTATTGAAAAGGGTTATGCAAACCAGACCATTTGTATAGATATCTCTGATTTTGTCATTTCCGTTAAGCCTGTTGCTGAAAAAATGAAAGACGTCTTTATCGGCGGCAAAGGTTTTGATCTCTGGCTTTTATGGAATGCTGTCAACAGCACAACAAAGTGGAGTGATCCTGAAAACGCAATATGTATCGCGTCAGGCCCTATGGGCGGGACGCCCGTATATCCCGGTTCCGGCAAAAGTATCGTTACCACCATTTCTCCGTTAACAGGGTCTGTGATAGACTCTAATGTGGGGGGTTATTTTGGTCCTTATCTTAAGTTTTCCGGATTTGACGCACTGGAAGTTACGGGAAAAACATCAAAAGATATTGTAATTTTTATTGATGGTATTGATGAGAAGGTTCAGGTCTTTACGGCGTCTGGATTGCCGGATGATTCCTATAATCTTTCTGCGATGTTAACAGAACGTTTTGCCAAAGGGAAACCGCGTAATATTTCTGTAGTTTCTACAGGCCCGGGTGCCAAAAACACACTGATGGGATGTCTGAACTTTACCTGGTATGATCTAAAACGTAAGCGTGCCAGATATAAACAGGCGGGACGCGGAGGTATCGGCAGTGTCTTTGCTGATAAAGGTATCAAAGCAATCGTGGCACGTTGGGACACGGTTAAGGTAAAGACTAATAATCCGGCAGATCCGGATTCTTTAAAGGGAGTCGGGAAAAAATATTCCCGGAAAATTGTTGAACTCGATCCCAAGCAAAACCAGATGGCAAAAATCGGAACAACTCACCTTGTTTCTATTATGAATGACTTCGATCTCCTGCCCGTTAATAATTTTCAGTACGGCCGTCATCCGGAAGCAGAGAATATCGGCCAGGAAGTTTACGGGCGCATCTTTGATCCCGGATATGACGGTTGCTGGATGGGGTGCACACTTGCCTGCGCACATGGTGTCAAAGACTTCGTTCCTGTTACCGGACCCTATAAAGGAACCAGAGTATTTGTAGACGGGCCCGAATATGAAACCATAGCGGGATGCGGTTCAAATCTGGGTATCTTTGATCCACATTCCGCTATTGAGATGAATTTTTATTGCGATACTTATGGTCTTGATACAATTTCAGTAGGCACCTCCACGGCCTTTGCCATGGAGTGCTTTGAGATGGGCTTGATTAATGAAACCGATACCGGCGGAATGGACCTTTCATTTGGCAATCGTTTATCCGCTCTCGAGATCGTTCATCAAATGGCCAGAGGAGAAGGCTTTGGACAAATTGTGGGTCGGGGTGTTCGTGAAATGAAGTCAATTTTTGCAAAAGACTTTGGTGCCGATCCCGATCTGATGCAGGATATAGGTATGGAAGCCAAGGGGCTTGAGTTCTCCGAGTATATAAGCAAAGAATCGCTTGCCCAGCAGGGGGGATACGGTCTTGCACTTAAAGGCCCGCAACATGACGAAGCCTGGTTGATTTTTCTTGATATGGTGCATAATTTTATGCCGACCTTTGAACAGAAAGCAGAGGCGTTGCACTGGTTCCCCATGTTCCGAACATGGTTTGGTCTGTGTGGACTGTGTAAACTTCCCTGGAACGATGTTGTGCCTGAGGACAATAAGGAGATGGATGAGCCTGCCAAAGTTATGAAACACGTAGAGTGGTATGCAGAATATTACAGTGCCGTCACCGGAAGACATGTACAACCTGACGGCCTTATTCGGATGAGTGAGGCGGTTTACAATTTCCAGCGGATTTTCAATCTTAAAATGGGATTTGGGCAGCGTGAGCATGATAATATTCCCTACCGCGCAGTTGGGCCGGTAAAAACGGTTGAGTATGAATCACGACAGGAACGTTACGACAAACAACTTATCGAAAAGCACAAAGTCGATATCGCCGGCAAGTCTACGGAAGAAAAAGTGGCATTGCTTAGAAAATTCCGCGAGGAACTTTACGAAAAACTAAAAGATGCGGTATATAAACGCCGGGGATGGAATAACGACGGGATCCCGACGGTTGAAACCGTGAAGCGACTTGGTATCGATTTTCCCGAAGTTCTGGAATTGCTCAGGGTTTACGGTGTTGAATGATGATCAGGATCGATGGAAAAAAACATTCCTGGCGCGAGGGAATGACAATTAAAGATATTCTCAAGGATTTGAGCGATTCCCATCTTTATGCGGTTGTACGCATAAATGATAAACACATATCCAGGCCTCATTTTGAAAAAACCCTGATTCCTGATAATTCAGAGGTGTTTTTGATACTGATGATTGCAGGTGGATAACAAAGTAAAAGCATGTTTACCGAAGCGATATCCTATCCAGCAGCCTTCACAGCAGGGCTTCTCTCTTTCTTATCACCATGTGTGCTACCGCTTATACCTGCATACTTTACCTTTATTACAGGTTTTTCCCTGGAAGAATTGACCGAAAGCCGTGATTCAGAAATAAGAAAAAAAGTCTTTCTTTCAACCATTTTATTTGTTTCCGGGTTTTCCCTGGTCTTCATCCTGATGGGCGCATCCGCCTCTTATCTTGGGGGCTTAATTTATAACTATCGAGAATTAATAAGGATTATCGGAGGCATTTTTATTATCATTCTGGGTGTCCATTTAACCGGTATAATCCGTATCCGTGGTCTTGATTTTGAAAAACGGATTAATATGGAAAAAAAACCTTTACATTTTTTTGGAACATTTGTTGTCGGTATGGCGTTTGGAGCAGGCTGGAGTCCTTGTATAGGTCCTCTACTCGGATCGATCATTATAATTGCCGGCAGTCAGGAAACAGTCTGGCAGGGAATTATACTCCTTGCCATCTATTCTGCCGGACTGGCCATACCTTTTATTATCATGTCCGTTTTTATCAATTTCCTGCTGATATTCATTAAAAAGGCT
>JAFDBA010000273.1 GCA_019313505.1 Deltaproteobacteria bacterium | reverse complement strand
CATGGATGGATTTACAGAACCTATAAAAGCAGCATGCAAGGAAAAAGGTATTGAATATAAAGGGTGTTTTGACTGCCAGGGTGCTTTGACTGAATCTTTACACGATATGGTAAAGAAGAAACAGAATTTAAATGATAAGCAGTGGGCGGATAAGGTCAAACAGATGACCGGACGTCCCAACGAAGAAGATGAGGGTAAAGCCAAAGTGTTTGCAAAAGAACTTTTAGCCTGACAATCATCTTAGAAATGGGGGCCAAATCTACGTTTGACACTTGTTGCTAATTAGTCAAGATTCAATGGCGTATATAAGTTTAAGAATAAAGATAAAAAATCAGAAGAAATATTGAAATAAGAGAAAATAGATTGTTCATGGGTTAGACGTAAATTTGATTCTCTATCTTTTTTTACATTCCTGAAGGGGATTTCCGGAATCGAAGCACGGGTCAAACCGCGTCGCCATAAATAACCGCCCATCGTTGGTCATTGTTTCACCTGATTATTTTGACAATCATTATAAGGTTTTGATGGCATTTGTCGGACACTTGGGGTATAAAGTCATTTTTTTACCAGCAGGGCGTGTCAACGTGGTTGTCCCCCCAAATTGACTCAAGGGGTCATACCGCAAATTGTTAGACACAATGTCATCATTTTCATAAAATGCCGGGGGTGGGGCTCATGCCGCGGATCAGACTATACATGGCCCCCATGAAGGGGTTTACCGATCATCTGTTCAGGAGTGCTTTTGCAGACCATTTCGACGGGTTCGACCTGGCGGTGGCTCCGTTCATCGCCAGCAAACAGGATCACCGCATCAAGAGAAAATACGTCAAAGACGTCCTTCCGGAAAACAATACCCGCATGCCGGTTGTCCCTCAGATTCTGAGCAAAACCGCAGCGGATTTTATCGTTCTGGCCAACTACCTGTATGATCTGGGGTATGACACCGTCAACTGGAACCTGGGCTGCCCCTATCCCATGGTGGCCAACAAGAAACGGGGTTCCGGCATGCTGCCTTACACGGACCTGATTCGGACCTTTCTCGACAGGGTCATTCCCGAAATCCGCGGGTCGCTTTCCATCAAAATGCGGCTTGGATGGAAAGAAAACGCCGATATTTTCAGGCTGCTGCCGGTAATCGACCAATACCCGCTATCGGAAATCATCATTCATCCCCGAACCGGTTTGCAGCGTTACGAAGGGCCTGTCGATCTAGACGCTTTTGAAGATTGCCTGGCCGTGATACGCCACCCTGTGGTTTACAACGGGGATATCCGAACAGTTGGCGATTTCAGGCGACTTTTCCGGCGCTTCGATCGCGTTCATGCATGGATGATCGGCCGCTGGTGCCTGGCCGACCCCTTTCTGCCGGGTCACATCACAACGGGTTCCGATAATATTCCAGATAAAATTTATAGGATGCAACGGTTTCACGAGGCCCTGTTTGAGGCCTACAATCGGGTTTTATATGGTCCTTCCCACGTGTTGAATAAGATGAAAGGACTCTGGCGCTATTTTTCACTGCCTTTCGAAGACTGCAAAAAGACAATGAAAAAAATCAAAAAAACGCGCCGGCCGGATCAGTACCTGGAGCGGGTAAATTTGTTTTTCGAGACGGAAGCGCAATTGCGCCGACCGAAGGCGGACCTTTCGACCTGAAATGCTTTTTTCAGGAAATATTCAGATCCGGTTTCCCCTTTTTCTTATTTTAAAATCCACTATTAAACCTTTTAATATATCCTATATAAACATCCGAAACGTCTCATAAAAGTCGCATTAAAATATCACATTTTTCTTAATTATAGATATCTGAGATCACCTACCCCTCATAACAAGCCGGGCTTTACCTTGCCGAAATGGTAATTGCAAATATGTTTTGAAATTGGCTATATGTAAAGTATTTCATAGTTTTATGTAATTGACACCACAAAGTTAGATGCTTTGTTATGAATTAGCACTGACAGCTTCGCCCTATAATCGACGTAACTATGTGTTATTTTAGAAGTTGCTGCATTGTCAGTTTCGCAATTGCTTTTTTGGCATGGCTTATGCATGAATATTTTAAAGTTAATAAAAAAAGTAAAATCCGATGCTAATATCTCACAACAACAGCCTTTTACCCTGTATTTATAATGCTCACAGAAATATATCTCAGGCACCGGAGCATATAGACAAATACAGGAATGGCCAACGTATCTTTTTTAAAAGAAATTACCCCTTTCAGCGCTCATATCTGCACACAAGCCTTGCTGATACAGATACTAATATCTATAATATTAAAAATAAAGTTGAACCTCTAAGAAAAAATCTTGTGGGGATGCT
>JAFDBA010000272.1 GCA_019313505.1 Deltaproteobacteria bacterium | reverse complement strand
TATATTGTAAGAACCGTCCTGGGTATCCAGAAGATGTGATCCTGCCAAATGGCAAACCCTTTTTTTAACGGCCATCAGACCGCCTATGCTGCCCACATGGCTTGAGGAAAGGGTGAGGTTTTTGTGTCCGGATCGAATCTGATCTGCCAGAATGTCCAAAGTGTTGTCATGGCTCCCCACCACCACCACCGTATTTTTAATGGAAGACAGAGGACGCAACAGTTCAGCCGTGACAGGTTCATGAGGCGGTAATGTTGTTCGGTACCCGGATAATACCGTCCGCTTCAGTTAGGGTGGTGATACACCCTGCGGCACGGGGCAGGGGGGTTGCCACGATCCGGTTGCCGACCGCTCCCAGCTTTACCCGCAAAAATTCTTCGACGCCAAGTTTTGAGGCAATCTTTTTTGTTGGTTCGACGTTAGCAGTGGGTCTTTGTTTTTCCGGTTGTCCCAGCATCAATGACAATAACGGACCCACAAACTGTTCAAAGACAATTATTGCGGATACCGGGTACCCCGGAATGCCGAAGATGGGTTTTTCTTTTATGGTGCCGATGATAACCGGTTTTCCGGGCATGATGGTAACACCATGAACCAACACCCGGCCAAGGTCATCAATAACATTTCTGGTATAGTCTTCTGATCCTGCCGATGATCCGCCCACGGTTAGTACCATATCAAAATCACTGTTCACCGCATCGAAAATCGCCTGTTTTATTATTCCGGGATCATCGGTCAGCATTTCATGGCGGACAAAGGCACCGCCACAAGACTCGATCAGTTTGCCGAGAACAAAAGAATTTGTTTCAAGTACCTGTCCCGGCTTAAGATCTTCAAGGGACGTTTCCCGCCAGTCCACCAGCTCGGACCCTGTGGGAATAACCAGTACGTTTGGTTTTTTCCTTACCGGTACAAAAAAGACGCCTCCTGAAAGAAGGGCCCCCACACAATAGGGAGTTATGGCATGGTTATGGGGGAAGAGAAGCTCGGTTGCCACAATATCTTCACCCACCTTTCGGACGTTCTGCCAGGGGAATGCCGGCGCCTCAATTTCAACCCGGCCCCGGCCCATATCATTAACATGCTCTATCATGATGACCGCATCGGTGTTTTCAGGCATTACGTGGCCGGTATTTACATAAAATGCGTCTGTATCCATGACAAGTTCCTTTGGCCGTGTCTCAGAAGCACCAAAGGTTGTTGCCGCTGTTACGGCGATTCCGTCCATTGCAGACAGGTGAAAGTTCGGAGATGAAATTACGGCGGTTACCGGTTCCGCCAGAACCCGGCCCACTGCGTCAGGAACCGAAATCGTTTCTTTTAACAGAGGTTGAAAACGGGAAAACCCCTCAAAAAGGATTTGGCGAGCCTCTTTGAGGGTTTTCATGTTTAAATATATATTGCGTTGGTTGCTCATTCCATTACTCCATTATTCCAATTGGGGCCAAGCCGCATAAGCGCTAAGTTGTTTTGAAAGATGACCGTTGAACATATTAAAAGATGAACGTCCAACATCGAACATTGAACGCCGAACGTCGAATAATGATGTCGCTTCGCTCTTCAAATTAATCCAACATAAACATCCAACCCTGAATGATTATTTCTTTTCAGCCGTAGTGATACTCGGAACAAAAATCTTGATTAATTTTTCTGTTTTCTTATTTTTTCATTCAACATTCGATGTTGGACGTTCAATGTTCGATGTTCATCTTTTAATACGTTCGATGTTCACCTTCTGCGCCTAAAGGGGAATCACCTCGACCTCGGCTCCCTTGTCCAACCCTTCGGTGTTGACCCCGATTTCAATCAGTCCGTCGGCTTTTACCATTGTGTTTATAAGCCCTGATTTTCCAAGAATCGGTTCGGCCCAAAGCACGCCATTCTTCTGAGTCAAACGTACCCGGATATAATCGGCTCGCCCCTGGGAAGAAGAAATATTTCTGCTCAGTCGCGCAGGAAGTTTGAAATCTTTTTTATATTTAAGAGAAAGGCCACTGATTTGTTCAATGAAGGGCTTGACAACCACTTCAAAGACGACCATGGCTGAAACCACTTGTCCGGGCAGGCCCCATATGGCCTGATGATGTGATCTGGCCAGAATCGTTGGTTTGCCAGGGCTTATAGGTATACCGTGTACAAGGATTTGAGCATGGGGCAGTGCGTTGAGTACCTCGATGGTAAAATCTCGGGTGCCCACTGAACTTCCCCCTGAAATCAAGACCATATCTGATTTGTCCAGGGCCAGGGTGCATTTTTCCAAAAGATCATCAAAATCGTCACTAACAATTCCGAAGGTAACCGGATCAGCCCCGGCATTTTTCACAAGACCGGAGAGAGTATACATATTTATATCCCGAATTTGGCCGGGACCGGGCGTTTCATCAATGGGAACAATCTCGTCTCCGGTGGAGATAATACCGATTACAGGTTTTTTGTAAACCCTGACTTTCTTTTGGCCAAAGGCTGCCAGAAGGCCGGTTTCCTGTGCTCTGAGTCTTTTCCCGTCGGAAACCAGGACAGTATTTTTAGCTATATCCTCGCTCTTTTCAAGAATATTCTGCCCGGGAGCAAC
>JAFDBA010000089.1 GCA_019313505.1 Deltaproteobacteria bacterium | reverse complement strand
TTCATTCTTGAAATGGAAGGCAAATATGAACTTTAATTAAGCCGAGTTCAGGGATTGCTATAAAACAACTAAAGCCGGGTTATTGCCCGGCTTTTTTTATTGCTCTGTGTTCAACGGCAAGCTCGATATAATGTTCAGCAGTATTCTTGCGTTTTTCCATCTCGCTTTCTGAAAGTTCCTTTTTTATTGAAGCCGGTGTACCGGCCACAAGATGATAAGGCCCGACAACCTGTCCATGCTTAACAACAGAGCCGGCTGCAACAACAGAGCCGGTTTTTATAAATGCGTTACTTAATACAACGGCATTAATACCGATAAGACAGTAGTTTTCTATAATACATCCATGAACAACGGCATTATGCCCCACGGTTACATAGTCTCCGATAATTGTGGGTTTGTCAAAATCCGTATGTATGGTGCAGTTGTCCTGGATATTGGTGCTTTTCCCCACTGTTATAGGGGCCATGTCTCCCCTTAAGACAGTGCCGTACCAGATACTCGCACCGTCTTTTATTTCCACATTCCCGATAATCGTAGCTGTGGGCGCAATAAAAACGTTTTTTCCAATTTTTGGTCTGTGACCTTTATATTCAAGTATCATGATCTTATCCCCTACGTGGTTATATTTCACCGCAAATGGACGCAAATAAACACAAATGAATATTTTAAAAAAATGCTTTGTGTGTTCAGAATTATGTTAATATTTTTAAATTCGTGTATATTCGTGTTCATCCGTGGTTATATTTCACCGCAAATGGACGCAAATAAACACAAATGAATATTCTAAAAAAATGCCTTGTGTGTTTAGAATTATGTTATTATTTTTAAATTCGTGTATATTCGTGTATATTCGTGTATATTCGTGTATATTCGTGTATATTCGTGTTCATCCGTGGTGTTATTTAACCATAAATGGACATACTTTTTACCAATTAATTATATTTTAAAGCTTTCGGCCACCCCGGCATACTGTTTTCGCAACTTTGGTTTTTCTATCTTGCCGGTGGGGTTACGCGGGACATCGCCGAAAATAATTCTGCGGGGTCTTTTGTACCTGGGAAGTGCCTGACAGAAATCGTCGATCTCTTCCTTTGTTAGTTCCTGTCCGGGTTGTACCTGGATCACGGCTGTTGCGATTTCTCCCAGGCGGAGGCTGGAAAGACCAATTACCGCCACATCGTGAATTTTATGATGGGCCTGAAGAAAGTCTTCGATCTCCACAGGATAAATGTTTTCTCCTCCGGTTATTATAACATCTTTTTTCCGGTCCACCAGCCAGATAAAGCCGTCTTGGTCCTGCCGGGCCACGTCGCCGGTCAACAGCCAGCCGTCGACCAAAACCTCCCGGGTAGCCTCCGGATTTCTGTAGTACTCCTTCATAACACCCGGCCCTTTGACCATTAACTCGCCGGGCTCTCCCTGAACCACAGTATTCAGCTTATTGTCTACAATCTTGATCTCCCAGTCAAAACCAGGCAAGCCTATGGACCCGACCTTGTGCATGTTTTCTATACCCAGATGGACACATCCCGGCCCGGTACATTCGGTCAGACCATAATTGGTATCGTACTGGTGATGGGGGAAAACTTTTTTCCATCCCTTAATCAAACTGGGAGGTACTGGCTGGGCGCCGATGTGCATCAACCGCCATTGATCCAGATTGTAATCTTTGAGTTTCATTTCTCCGCTCTGGATCGCAAAAAGGATATCCAGCGCCCAGGGAACCAGAAGCCAGACTACCGTTACATGTTCTTCGGAAATGGCTTCCATAATCCACCTGGGTTCGATTCCTTTAAGGATAACGCTTCGGGCTCCCACAATGAAATTGCCGAACCAGTGCATCTTGGCTCCGGTGTGATATAAGGGGGGGATACAAAGGAAATTGTCCCGGTGGGTCTGATGGTGATGCAGATTTTCCACAAAGCAGGAGAATTCAAGGTTTCTATGAGTCAAAAGAGTTGCCTTGGGAGTGCCTGTGGTGCCGGAAGTAAAATAAAGGGCAGCCTCATCTGTAATCTTTATTGTAACTTCAGGGTTAATAGGGGGTTGACTTGCAATAACATTTTGATATGACACAGCATAGTCGGGCCTGAGTTCCTCCGGACCCAAAAAAATATAGGTTTCTACGAAGCTGTCCAGATCTTGTTTGATGGAATTAATGCGCTCAATAAATTCTTGGCCGAAGATAAAGGCCTTTGCTCCTGCGGTTTCAGCACAGCGCAGGATGGTCTTTGCCACAAAGCGAAAATTAAGAGGAACCGCCCAGGCGCCGGTGCGAAGTATTCCAAAATAGATAGGCAGCCATTCGATACAATTGGTCATTAAATGGACCACCCGGTCATCTTTTGTAATGCCCTTAGCTATCAGAGCCCGGGCCACCTGATTGGCCTGGTCGTCAAACTCTTTCCAGGTAATCTCTCTACGGCGGTTTATTGCCGGCTCCCTTTCTACCAGTGCCGTTTCAGAGCCGTATATACGAGCATTTCGAGCTAATATCTCAGTAATCAACATAAGTATTCCTTTCAATATGCAAATCTTATGATGTCGATATCAAACCGGCGTTAAATGGTCAAGAACCACAAAAATTCATAAAAAAACTCCGTCCCGCTGATTTGTTCAACCTGTTTTATTCATTTTTCCTTTCGGCATAACAACTTGATCTTTTATAAATTTCTGATATGCTATTCGTCAAATTTAATAGTATTTGTTCATATCAGGATAAAATCGAGATGGGAAGATTGAAAATACTTGCACAAGGCGGATCTCCACAGGCCCGGGTCCTGGCTCGGGGCAAGTTGTTTGAAGCCATGATGGCCCGGATCCTTCCGCACTATGGATACAGCATAGAACATATCCTGCACGAAAACACTGCTGAAATGGAAATCGATATTGCGGGGAAACACAAAGCAACCGGATCCCCCTTTTTTGCCGATTGCAAGTTTTACGAAACAGCCATATCCGCTTCCAAGCTTCACGCATTTTACGGCAAGTATATGACGAGATGGCACAAAGACAAACGGTGCCACGGGCTCCTCATCGCCCTTCCCGGTGTTGATCTTCCTGCCAGGGAATTTTATCGGGAGCATATAGAGGGAAATCCTCAAGTCACTGCATTTTTATATGAGGAAGACCAAGTTCTGAAAGCAATTCCAGGAATTTTTGGAGGTATCGGTCCGGATAGTGTTGCAAAACGTATTCCCCGGAATATGGGAAAGCCTGACGAGAGTTTATTATTATACACCCAAAAAGGATTGTTCTGGATCCAGCTTATCACCTCTCAAGGCAAAAAAACTCCTGATCGATTCGCTATTTTTAACGACAGTGGCATCCCTGTATTAGATCGACCCATAATTAGTTATCTGACAAAGCTTTATCCGGAACTTGCCGATTTTAACAACGTCACTGTTGGAAGCACGGTTGTTCTTCAACCGGGTCTGTTTCAAGATGCAGACGAAATTGTCGAGGTCCGGGGAGGTTCCGGATGCTTTGAGTATCAATTCCCGGCACCACCGGAGTATTTTGTGGGCAGAAGATCTTTGCTTAAAGAACTCGATTCCTTTGGGATCGAGCTAATAAATAAGGAGACGACACATCGCGGCATTGTGTTTGAAGCCCCTTCAGGATTGGGGAAAAGTTCTGTGGTTCTTGCAAGTGTTGCACGGCTACAAAAAATGGGGCACTTTGCTGTTGCCATAGATTCACGAACAGCATCGTCTTCAAAGTTCCTTCCTCGTATAATAGACCATACTCTCGAAAAGTTCGGGGACTTCGGCGGCATGTTAACCCAAGCATATTGCCCAAAACCCGCAACGGGGTTTGACAGTGCTGTAAAAGCAATTTTTGACATGGGGCAAATTCTTGAATCACATAATAAAATACTGTTCATCTTTTTTGATCAGTTCGAGAACATTTTTCTTCTCCCTGATGTGCTGAAACGGATTAAAGATCTGTTTCTGCAAATATGTGAAAAACAGACTAACATAGTTCTTGGTTTCTCGTGGAACAGGGATCTTATTTCATCGACCCATGCCTTTTCTGATGATCTGATCGAAGCTGTTACGGATAACAGTAAAAAAATGACCCTGAATACTTTTGCAAGAGCTGAAATTGATGCGCTCTTGAAAAAGCTCAGCAAGGAATTGGATGAAACCTTAACAAAAGATCTTCACTCTTTCCTCGTTGAATTTTCACAAGGATATCCCTGGCTGCTGAAAATACTTTGCTTTCATGTTAAGGTTGCCCGACAATCCGGAATCCCACAAACAGACATTGCCGGGAATCTTCTGAGTATTGAAGAACTTTTCCAGAATGACTTACAGAAGCTATCAGATAAAGAGAGAGCCTCATTACTTCAGATTGCCAGGTTTGCGCCGATGCGCCTTGCCGAATCAAGACCAATATTTAAACCTCAAATTGTACAAAATTTAATCAAGCAGGGGTTGGTAGTAAACATCGGCAACACCATGGACGTTTGTGGGGATATTTTTCGTGATTACTTGAACACAGATGTGTTGCCCCATTGGGACAACTATATCCTTAGTGCCACAACGGGAAGTGTTATAAAAGCTGTAAAGATACTTCATGGGGCAGGGGGTACATTGGATGTTTCCAATTTTATTAAACAGACCGGTTTAACGGGAAAGTTTTTTTACAGGATCGCGAAAGATATGAATCTTCTCGGACTTGTTCAAATCAGCAAAGGCGAGGCTTCTTTACAGATTAAACTTCCCCCAACGCCCCATGACATTGAGATTGTATTTCGAAATCATCTGCAAGACAGACTCAAAGGTAACCGTCAGGTCAGGCGGCTCTTGAAAACTCTACAAGAGAAGAATGCTCTGTCCATAGATAATATTACTAAACTGCTAAAGACTTGGTGTGCTTATATTTCGGCAACAAGGCAAGGTTGGCTAAAGCACGCCCGCATCCTGGCGGAATGGATGGATACCGCCGATCTGGCGCTTTGGGATAAAAAAAATCACAAGCTCGTTCGCTTTGATCCTGCAACAGAAATCCGCGAGCGTCACCTTTTGTTACCTAAAAGACGGGGAGCTAAAATTCCGCAGATTCAGTACCCCCCTGTTGAAGATATTGCCATCAGGCTTGTTCGGGCCCTTCATGGGGACGGAAGAGTCAATTGGACAGGCCTTAGCAAAAGCACGATTTTTAGAGCCCTTGCAACATTGGAAGATTTGGGTTTTATTGAAAGAAAAACTTCATTGATAAAAGTGCTGCCAAAAGGTAAAGAATTCGTATCAAATCCGGATAGACGTGCTCCCTTGTTCGCACAAGGTGCGTTGCAATTGACTTCATTCTCAAGGTTTTTAAAAATACTTGAATCCAATCAGGCTAAAGGCAATACGCTTTTCAAGCTGGGTCTTGAACTTTGTGATGATCTCGGCGCAAACTGGAAGAATAGCACTGCCGAAACCATGGCCCAGATCATGCTGGATTGGGCCCGTCATGCAAAGCTTGCACCCGGTGTTTTTGCTGAAATTCGAAAGGGGCCGATAACCGGCTGGAAAAAAAAGGAAGATCGTCAGATGAGTCTTTTTTAAGGCATTTATAAATGATGGTCTCGTAAAAGGTTAAAAAAATAACTTTTTGCGAGAGTTTTAGGTGTTAAGTTTTAAATGTTTGTTAAAACAGCTGATTTTAATTACCTAAAACCTAAATCTTAAAACTTAAAACGTGATGAATTCAATTTTTTACGAATTCATCATAAATAGGAGTATAAAAAAAGTTTGATCCTTTTCGACGGGACATATCGCTTGCAACGGCAGGAAGACGCTTCACAGAAAATCGTTGGTAAATGGGCCTGTTCCTGGTGGTTGAGAATCATTGATTTTTCAATGGGCCATCCAGGAGTCCAGTACCTCAAACCCTATGTTATTATTGCCACACAAACCGGCGAAGGCATCTTCAAAACAACCTGTGCCGAGAGTCTGGGAAAGAGGATATACCGGGACTTTAATCTAAAGATCGATGAGACCTTATGGATAGAGCACTATCCGGATGAATCGGCTCTGTATGTCGCAATTTTTAAGCCCAAGTCTTATTTTGGAACTGAGATGTTTTATCATGTAGACTGGAGGCCTATTATGCCCAATGAGTTTGAAGCCATTAAGCCCTTTATACCTGAAGCCGACAATATCGAATGAACGTAGCACATTCATTCCATCTATCTATTCTCACAATTAGTTTCCGTTTCGAGACCTTTGAAAAACGTTCAATTTTGCCTGCCCAGTTAAATCCGTATTTTATATTTAACCGGGGTTCAAGGCCAAGGAAGGCGAAAATTTTAACCACAGGAATACATTGAGTATTTTGAGGATTAAAATTTGAGACTGACGCCGGGATTGGGCAAAAGGGAGCGTTTTGCAAAGGTCTCGTTTCAAAGACAGTATACAGCTTCCTTAGGGCCAAGATTCTTTATATTTTCCCCTTGCTACAAAGAACCATATGATGGATACTAAGTATCCAGATTGGAATGCTTTAATCAATCTTATGGGTAATAAGTATCCACTTCGATTTTCGATTGTGTGTTCTGAATTAAAAAGGAGATTAAAGAGTGACGGCAAACGGTTCGTCGGCAACTGCTCACGAGTTAGTGGCATGCAATTTGCTCTAAACTAAAAAATAGTTATGGCAAACAAAATTAAAAATAACCGATCCTGGACAGGAGTTCCCCCCTGGATATTTATTGGTGCAGTCATAGTTCTGTTCCCGATTTTTGCTTTTATGACCATACAGAATATTGAGCGCCAAAAAGAAAATAGCTTTCGCCTCTTACTGGAAAAAGGCGCTGCCCTGATAAGATCCTTTGAGGCCGGCACCAGGACAGGAATGGGATTTAGCTGGAGCGGGGTCCAGCTTCAGAAACTCCTCACTGAGACGGCCCAGCAACATGATATTGTTTATCTATTGGTCACCGATATCAACGGGATTATCCTTGCTCATAATAACCCTGCATATATCGGCAGAACTCATGGCAAGGGATTAAATCTTAGAAGAGTCTCACTCACTGCAACAACAAAGGGGCGTATAGTATCAAATCCTGAAGGCAAGAAAATATTCGAGGTATTCAGTAAGTTCTCACCCGTAGAAAGTGGTTTAAACATAGGGAGTGGCCACATGATGATGCAAATGTGGTTTCAACGAGGCATTAATGAAAGATTAGACACCCCTTCCTTAAAACCGATCATTTTTGTGGGTTTGGACATGGCTTCCATTGAAGAGGCCATTAAGTCAGATACGAGACATACAGTGATAATGGGTATCATCCTCCTTTTAATTGGGTTTGCCGGTATTGCTCTGCTTTTCTTGGCCCAGAGTTATCGCGTTACAAGGATGTCACTTTCCAGGATAAAGGCCTTTTCCGACAATCTGGTTGAAAATATGCCTATCGGTCTCGTCACTATAGACAACAATCAAAAAGTCACCTCCTTAAATCAGGTGGCCGGATCTATTCTAAGTCTTTCAGCTGCAGAAGTAATCGGAGACAATGCAACTCAAGCGGTTCCGGAGGAATTATTGAAGTTGCTGGAAAATCTCGACACGAAAAAAGGTGTTGTCGAAAATGAGATCGATTGTACTGTCCGGAAAGGAAAGGTTATTCCCCTTGAAGTCAGCGCCACATTACTTAATGATGAAAACGGTATGTTTCTCGGATATGTTTTGCTTTTCAAGGATCTCAGTGAGGTTCGTTCTTTAAGAAAGGAAATTGCAAGGAACCAGCGTCTGGCATCCGTGGGGAGGCTTGCCGCCGGTGTTTCTCATGAGATACGTAATCCTTTAAGTTCAATCAAGGGCTTTGCTACATATTTCAAAGAAAGATATCATGATGTTCCGGAAAATCAACAGATCTCAAACCTCATGATTCAGGAAGTGGACAGATTAAACAGGGTTGTGGGTCAGCTTCATGAATTTGCGAGACCTATTACAATTTCGAAAAAACCGATTAAAGTCAGGACCTTTTTGGAAAACTCTCTCAAGCTTATAGAAAGGCAGACTTCTGAAGCAAGCATAAAGATTGAAACAGACATTGATGCTGAAATAGGTGACGTTTTCATTGATCCTGATAGAATCAACCAGGTTTTTCTGAACCTTTATCTTAATGCCATCGAATCGATGAAAAATGGCGGGAACCTTCATGTGTCACTTTTGAATAGTGAGAAAAAAGATGGGATAGAAATCCGGGTCCGAGATACCGGTACGGGTATCAGCGAAGATGATCTTACACATATATTTGATCCCTATTTTACAACCAAAGCATCAGGTACAGGCCTCGGCCTTGCAATTGTTCACAATATCATTGAGGTCCACAACGGTGAGATAAAGGTGGATAGCATGTTG
>JAFDBA010000088.1 GCA_019313505.1 Deltaproteobacteria bacterium | reverse complement strand
AGCTGCGTGGTTTTCGGTATGCCCAAGGAAGCCATTAAACTCGGAGCAGTCGAGAAAGTGGTGAGTCTTGGGAATGTTACAAGAACCGCGCTTGAAATGATTTAAGATTGAAATACCTGAATGAAATACCTAAAGTGTTCATTCGTGGTGACATTCATTTTATTTTTTGATTCGCGGTTTTAATTAACCGCAAATGGACATTTATTTTATATTTGAGAAAATGAAATATGAAACAATTAACCAAAAGACAATTTAAGAGATACTGCGATATCGTTTATAATGAATCCGGCATTAAGCTGACTGAAGAAAAACGGGAATTGCTGAATGCCAGGATTGGGAAACGGACCAGAAAACTGGGGGTTCAGGCTGACAAATATCTTTCGATGATAGAAGATGATCCTGTTGAGATGAATCTTTTTCTGGATGCCATCTCCACCAACCATACCTTCTTTTTCAGAGAATCAGATAGTTTTAAATATTTAAATCAAAGCTGCAAGAATATCTGGTGTGCGGCATCTTCCAGCGGAGAAGAACCGTATACTTTAGCTACATATTGTTTGGAGTCGGGATTTGCGCCGTCAATACTGGCAACAGACATTTCAGATTCCTGTTTGCAAAAAGGCAGAAGGGCTATATATCCCCAAAAATGCATAACCAACATTCCAAAGACTACATTAAGACGTTACTTTCAAAAAGGGATGGGCAAATGGGAAAATCATGTAAGGGTTAAACAAAGTATCCGAAAACTGGTAACATTCGAAAAGTTCAATCTTTTGAAAGATTCTCCCTCATCAAAAATCTTTGATATCATATTTTGCAGAAACGTTATGATCTATTTTGATAAGCCTACCAAAGAAGCCGTTGTTGATAAATTATCATCGGTTTTAAAGCACGGGAGTTATTTTATAATAGGCGGCGCTGAAAGTTTTAGCGGCATAAACCATAACTTGAAATATATAGAGCCGAGTGTCTACAAGAAGATCTAAAATATAAGTAAGTTGTTCAAGAGGAAAAATTTCTAAATATACTATTTTATCTTGCCTGTAATAAATTAAATACCAAATAGGTGTTGGAAAGCCGAACAAAGATCTATGCGCATAATACTTCGAGAACCAACAAAATGAACTCTCTTGAAAAAGACTTTGAGACCACCGAAATCACCCATAACAAAGAACCGGATTATTCAAGGCCGGTTTTTGAAATTCCACCAGAAGTAAGAGATCGTATATTCGCCAGGCTGGCTTTTGTTTACGGTGAACCTGTGGCAAAGGCCTATATGCCCGAACTGGAACGAATCATTGATGTCTATTATGCACATAAGCCTCCGGAAATGATTGAAAAAGAAAGTAGGCTTGACCCTGAAGAGCGGTTTACCGAAAAGGACATAATACTTATTACTTATGGTGATCTTTTGCGCGGTGAAGAGCGTTCTCCCCTGGCCACACTGGCTAAATTTTGTGATACATATCTGGAGGGGACGATCAATACCATCCATATACTCCCATTCTTTCCTTACTCCTCTGACAGAGGGTTTTCTATAATAGACTTTGAAACCGTGGATTCCAACCTGGGGACCTGGGATGACATCGCTGAACTGCAACATCATTACCAGCTCATGTTTGACGGGGTCATCAACCATATTTCAGCCAAAAGCCGGTGGTTTCAGGAATTTTTGAACGGTAATCCTTATTACTGGGATTTTTTTATACATTTTTCGTCTCCAGCTGAACTTACGCCGGAGCAACGTAGTATGATATTTCGTCCTCGAACCACTGATATCCTTTCGGAATTTAAGACCATCAACGGTACACGCCATGTCTGGACCACATTTTCTGCTGATCAGATTGATCTCAATTATTCCAATCCCGATGTCCTTATGCGGGTTGTTGAGATCCTGCTTATGTATGTGCGTCACGGAGCAAAAGTTATTCGTCTGGATGCGGTAACCTATCTGTGGGCGGAACCCGGGACTCGGTGTGTTCATCTGGAGCAGACCCATGAGATTGTTAAACTCTTTCGTGACATTCTGAATGTGGCGGCGCCCGGTGTGGCCTTGATAACCGAAACCAATGTTCCCCATGAAGAAAACATTTCATATTATGGTAATGGTCGAGATGAAGCACAGATGGTATACAATTTTGCATTGCCCCCCCTTGTGTTATATACATTCTATTCAGAGGATAGCACGGTCCTTTCCGGGTGGGCATCAGATCTAAAGACACCTTCCAAAACAACCGCCTTTTTCAATTTTTTAGACTCCCATGACGGTATAGGGGTTATGGCGGTTAAGAATATTCTTCCCGAGAAAGAAATAAATTTCATCATTAAGAAGGCTGAAGATCATGGCGGACTCATTTCGTACAAGACAGGAGAAGACGGAAGTGACGTTCCTTACGAGATCAACATAGCCTGGTTCAGCGCCCTTAATCACGAGGACAGCGAAGAGGACATAGCGTTTCAAGTGAAACGGTTCGTTGCCTCCAGGATAATTGCCCTGGTTATTCGGGGCGTTCCGGGAATTTACATGCACAGCCTGATTGGAACTCAAAATGATATCGAGGCCGTCCTGTCCACGAAATCAAAACGGGATATCAACCGCAAGGTGATTGACGGCAGAGCTATCACCGAGGCGCTGAAAGATCCTCTTTCTAAACTTTCACGGATTAGCCGGGAGTTTGGGAGGCTTATTGCCATCCGAACAAAGAAACGCGCCTTTCATCCTAATGGGGATCAACATGTTTTAATGATATCATCTGATATATTTGTGGTTTTGAGAATTTCGCCTGAAGGTGACCAGTCTGTTTTTACCCTGACCAATGTCACCAACAAGGTCTGCCGGATAGAGGTTCTTCTTTCTCAGCTTGGTACAGGTGAAAACCGCTGGTATGATCTTGTAAGCGGAGTGGAATGGATGGCTGAAGAGCAAAAGCTTTGTATTACCCTGCTTCCTTACGATGTTGTGTGGCTGGAACCTTTCATGAAGAAAGAAAAAACCGTCAACTCATGACGGTCTCGTAAAAAGTCCAACTTCTGCGTTGTGCTGCATTTCGCAATCATTCAACGCAGGTCAAGTACGCTCCCCACGGGACCGGCGGATAGCCGATGATACAAAATTTGCACGCCTTGAATTTGAACTTTTTACGAAACCGTCTAAATCGGACTTTTTACGAATTCATCAACTCATAGATCTGTAAAAATCATAGATTCCATCCTTGAGGTCAAATAAATAAGCTTTTATATCTTTCAGTTGCTCTTCATCCATTTCCAGAATCTTAAGATCAGCATCATGAATCTCGGGAGGTATGGGGCTCCCTCCCTCTCCAAGGTTAATTTCTTGAGGCAGGACGTCAGCGAGCCGTAGCATGGCAACATCATCAGAATTTGTCCCTTCCGGAATTTTTGATAGATGATGAGCAGCAATGGCATTGCAAATTTTGTCAGGAAATTTCCATCGTGTTAAAAGCATTGCACCAACCTCACCATGATCAACGCCGATTTCTCTAGTTTCTACTTGGTGAAGTTCGATATTTCCCAAATTATGGAATTCTTCTATGGCATGGTGGAAAAGTTCTCCGAAATACTGATCCAGAACAATTTTGCCGATATCGTGGAGAAGACCGATGATAAAAAGATATTCATGGTCATCACCCTTTCCGAATCTTTTGCCCAGTTCTTTCATAACTGTTGCCACAGCTAAGCTGTGTATCCATAAATCCTGCTGTGAAAAATGGGTTGATTTTTTCCCTGCGGGCAAGCTGCGCAAAACACCGATGGATAGCGCCAGAGATTGGACCATGTTAAAACCGAGGAGGGGCACCGCCTTTTCAAGACTTGATATTCCCTTTGAAAAACCGTAATAGGCAGAATTTGCGACTTTCAGAATTTTTGATGTAAGTGCAGGATCACGGGAAACCACATCGGCTACATCCGCGGCATCACTTTTGTCACTTTCCATCAAAGTCAAAAGTTTTGGAATAACTATTGGAAGCGTTGGAATCTCATCTATCTTTGAATAGATTTTTTCTCGGAGTTTATCTTTTTCCATCGCCTTTTGCCATAGTTAGTAATCAATAATATGTCAATGAAAATGAGACACACTTATCGAAAAATTATTTTCGCTTTTGAGAAACTTCAAAAGCCTGCCCCACTAATATAACTATTTGTTCAAACCAGACAATTTCTTTTTCCGAGAAAGGAATATCGGTAGTCCTTGCTACAAAATAAATTCCTATAACCTGATGTAAAGCAGTGATGGGAGAAAACATTGCAGTTTTTATGTGCAGATGATTTTGCAAACGAGGAAGCTGAAGAGGTGTTTCCGCATAATTCCACTGAGCTGATCCCATGTTTTTTATTGATTTTACAATTGGCGAATTAATATGTTTCATATCGACTTTAAAATCCTGGGCTTTTACCAGGGAATTATTTCCTGCATAAAATCTTCCGATCATCATTGTTTTTGTTTTAGAAAAAAATGCTGTAAAAACTTCTGTTCCAATCAGACAGCGGTACAAGGCTTCCTGCGCAAGCATTAAAATCTGGTTGAGTTCACCATCTTTGCGGCAGGCAATCATTAAATCGGTCAAAAACTGACCTATAATCGAATCAGGGTCGTCATGTTTCACTTCTTCACTCAGCGTATCTCCAAACGCAACTTTGCCGGCTATTTGAGCGGGGTTTCCTTTCCCCCATTCAAGAGCCTTTACCATCATATCGACATCGTCTTTTTCCATATGAAAGACTCTTGAAATATTTCCATCTTGTTCACAGACATCTTTGATGAAATCTGAAATATTGAAATCGTCGATGTTAAGCAATTTCTTTAACCGGCCCTCTGTATTCTTCATTGCGTCTTTTCCGCCAAGTTTATTGCCGAAGAGCATATTGGAAATTTGACCGGACTCCCGCACCAGAGAAACAATAGGATCGTTTGCGTCAACATCGTTACGGAGTACTTTTACGACTTTGTTCGGAAGGTTGTAAATGTTTGTCAAGGCTTTACAAATTTCATCATATTCAACACCAAAAAGTTTCTTACAGGCTTCATTGTTGGATATATTTTTTTCAACTATCAGTTTTTCCATTTCTTTGAATTCTTCAGGAAATGTATTTGCCAGTGCCAGCCAGGGGAGTCGATAAAGCAGGCCGGCTACAAATATTTCTTCAGGATGGTCATAATTGTTTTTCTTTGCCAGAAACATTGAAAATGACCCTGAAAAATATGAACTGGCATAAAGCTGAGCAAGTTGCTGAGTTTTGGCTGTTTTCATTGTCTGCTTGAATATGGACAGTCCCAGTGCAATGGAGCGGACTTTGTCAAATCCTAAAAACGTGACAGCGTAGGAAACTGTTTTAATGGGATAACGTGGACTGTATATGATTGAGTTGGCAGTAGCCAGGATGTTCGAAGTTAAGCCACAATCCCTCATGATTACAGCGGCAAGATCTGCTGCACATGTATTGGATTGGTTTGTAATACTGGTGATATCCTGGACATTTTCACTGATTGCAGGGAGACTTCCTTTGCTTCGCATTTGTTCAATCAGTTGTTGTGATCTTAAATCATCCCCCATAAAAATCCCTCATCTTATCCATGATGATCGTTCACCTTTTTTGATTTTTGCTAATAATTATCATATCTACTGTCATATCCCAACAAAGTGCAAGTAGAATTCCAGATGATATTCCACAAAAAATGATTAAGGAATAAAATGGGAAGCAATGAGTAAACCAAGCAAAGATGCCAAAATAGATTAATAATTTCACGGTTTATAACCTCCTGTAAGGAAAAAACCCTTCTTCTCAAATTGTTGCGTTCCATTCTTTCGAGAGGTTTGCCTTCTTCACGATCATGTTATCGGTACAAAAGCAGGGAAACTTTATTTCTTAATTGTGATTTTTGTGGTTTTTATGGCAAAACTTTTTCCATTCTGCCACCAAGGCACCAAGACACGAAGAAAGGATAATAAAATAAAATCCTTTGTGACTTTGTGCCTTGGTGGCAAATATTTCTTGGTTACGGCTTGTAAAGCTTCTTAAAGTTTGACAAAATATAGATATAGGCATAAAAACTATATACCTTTATATTTTTGGTAGAATTTAGTAGAAAAATCGGGATTTGATGAAAGAAATATAGTGATATCATTAAGATGTGGCGGAAGTGCATGGGAATCGAACCCACCCGGGACGGTTTTAGCGCCCCACACCGGATTTGAAGTCCGGGAGCCTCACCAGTAAGCTGCGCACTTCCGTTTTGCAAATTGCCAATAATATATAAAATTTGTTTTTGTCAATGCTTTTGTTGAGAATGGTTAGCCCGTCGCACCGGATTAACGGATTAACTTAGGTGAAAAGATGGTAAACAAAGAAAGATTAGCGGAAACATTTAAATTCCTTGTGGAAATTGACAGTGTGTCTAAAGAGGAAAGTACAATTTCCGGAGAGATTAAAAAGATTCTTGAGTCAATGGGGGCAGAAACATATGTTGACAGCGCCGGTGATAAGATAGGTGGCAATACGGGTAACCTTATTGCCAGGTTTAAAGGGAAGACTTTGGCACCGCCTCTTCTTCTTAATGCCCACATGGATACGGTGGAACCTGGCAAAGGAGTAACCGCCGTTTTTTCGGATGGAGTTTTCACCAGTGATGGGACGACAATCCTTGGAGCTGATGACAAGAGTGCAATTGCAATTCTTTTAGAAACAATGACAATTCTCCAGGAAAATGACCTGCCATTTGGTCAGATTGAGATTGTCCTTACCGTTTGCGAGGAGATCGGTCTTTTGGGTGCAAAACATCTCTGCCCCGGAAAAAGGGATAAATGCCATTTTACTGGCAAGCAAGGCTATTGCTAAACTTGAGCTCGGACGAATCGATCATGAAACAACATGTAACATAGGCTTAATTGAAGGCGGCATGGCTACTAATATCGTACCGAACCTCGTAACGGTCAAGGGTGAGGTGAGAAGCCATGATCAAGAAAAACTAAGTAAAATTACAAATCAAATCGCGTCGTCTTTCAAGGGGATAGTGGAAAATTATAGCGGTATGACCTCTGATGACGCACTTCCCCGTCTTGAAATTAAAATAGAAAAAGATTTTTCCAGTACATACGTTCCTGATGATCACCCGGTTGTGAAACTTGCTCGCAGGGCGGCTGAAAATTTAGGAAGGAAAATGGTTGCAAAGACAAGCGGCGGCGGCGCAGATGCCAATATTTTCTTTGAAAAGGGTATTATGACGGGGGTGTTAGGAACAGGAATGCGGGATATGCATACGGTGCGAGAATCCGTGGGTCTTGATGACATGGTTCGTACAACGGAACTTTTGCTTGAAATTATCAAGCTTCATGCAGAGGGCAGAAAGTAAAGGAAAGAGAAAATAGGATAGAGAGTAGAGGATAGAGGAAAGAGGAAAGAGGAAATAGGAAATAGGATAGAGAAAATAGGAAAGAGTAAAGAGGAAATAGGATAGAGAAAATAGGATAGAGAGTAGGGGAAAGAGCTATGGAATGTAGTCCAATCAAGCATTTTACGAATAAGGGGGCATTTCTATTTCCTAATTCCTCATTTCTAATTTCTCTATTCTATCCATTTTTAAACCTGACACCACCGAAGGCGTGGCGTAGTCCTAAATTGGGAATTCAAGTGATATCATGATTGCTTATTTTGACTGTTTTTCCGGTATCAGTGGCGATATGACCCTTGGGGCATTTTTAGACCTTGGTGTGCCTGTGAAATGGCTGAAAGAAAATCTTGAAAGTATTCCACTGGCCGGTTTCGATGTGTCTGTTGAGACCGTAATTAGGAATGGAATCACGGCTAAAAGTGTTCATGTCATTGTAGAAAATGATAAAAAATCGAGAGACTATGCTCAAATAAGGTCACTGATAAAGAATAGTCCCTTACCCGGGAACGTTAAAAAGATCAGCCTTGAAATATTTGGAAGGATTGCAGAAGCTGAAGCCGTGATTCACGGATGTCCCAGAGATAACGTACATTTTCATGAAGTCGGCGGTATCGATGCGATTGTTGATATAGTGGGCACGGCGCTTTGTGTTAATTATTTAGGTATTAAAAAGGTGGTTTCTTCAAGTATACCTTTAGGGAAAGGGTTTGTTGCCTGTGCACATGGAACTCTGCCGGTGCCGGCGCCAGGGACCATTGGAATTCTTAAAGGCGTTCCGGTTTATGGCACAAAAATATCCCATGAACTTGTCACCCCCACGGGTGCGGCAATCATTGTTACCCTGGCCGAATCATATGGAGAAATACCGGATATGATCATCGAAAAAACCGGTTATGGTGCCGGAAAACGTGATATAAAATCGATTCCCAATCTGTTACGGGTTATGACAGGAACCGAATCGTCAGGCCAAAGATCAGCTCATCAGAAAGATACCGTTGTGGTGTTAGAAACCTGTATTGACAATATGAACCCGGAGGTGTTCGGATTCCTGATGGATCGCCTGTTTGAGGAAGGTGCTCTTGATGTTTACTGGATTCCCATTTTTATGAAGAAAAACAGACCCGGTACAATGGTGCAGGTTCTGTGCCGGAGAAATCGCAAGGACGTTTTGATAAATTGCATCTTATCTGAAACCAGTTCACTGGGTGTGAGATATTATAATGTTAAAAGGTGCATGCTTGCCCGTGAACACGTTGTTATGAAAACAGCCTACGGCGAAATTCAGGTAAAACGTATTATAGAAGCAGGTGGGGGCGTGCGGATTGTGCCGGAATATGAAGTCTGCAAAAAAATTGCCCTTGAAAAGAATATTCCCATAAGAATTGTTTACGACACCATTATAAAATCGCTTTAATTCCGGAAGATGTTACCGAAGAAGACCTGAATCAACCGTTAGTGTTTGGTGTTTTATTTAACCACGGATGAGCACGAATAAACACAAATTAAAAAAATATTAGTGTCTATTCGCGGTTGTATTCAATACTATTTCTTGACAAAAATCATGCCAGACTATAGAGACAGGCCATGAATTTAAAACAGAAATCGGTCATGTTCCTTGCGACCGGCTGTTTTATCGGGAACATCTCTTTTGCTCCCGGCACATTTGGATCTATCCTGGGGCTTCCGCTTTGCTTTCTTGTTTCTAAAATTAATTTATTGATTGCTGTATTTTTGATCGCAATTTTTATATTTTTTGCCATATGGATAGCCCAGGAAGCTGAAAAAATATTAAATACAAAAGACCCGGGCTGTATAGTTATTGATGAAATCGCAGGTATTCTGGTAACATTTGCAGGGCTTCCTTTTAATATCATTTCCGTTATTTTTGGATTTTTTATATTCAGGGCCTTAGATATTTGGAAGCCGTATCCGATTCGATCTCTCGAAAGAAATTTATCCGGAGGCACTGGCATTGTCATGGATGATGTGGCGGCTGGTATTTGCAGTAATTTGTTATTGAGAGGCATATTTTTTTTTTATAATTGATGAATAAGAATGGAATAATGAAATTTTGGAATGCTGATTTTAAGAAGATGATATTCCTCTATTTAATTCCCGTTAAGAGGAATTTCCTTTTTTGGACACAGATGAACACAGATTATTAAGATTCTTAAATTAAGAAATAATAATAATATCTGTGTATATCTGCGAAAATCTGTGTCCTATTTCTTAAAATGGGGAAGGTATTATATAATTTGAAGAAAAAGAATTCAACTAAATCTAATAAAGAGGAAGTTCGCACAAAAAAAAAGAGCGGCCTTAGGGAAAATATTGAAGCGATCCTTGTGGCCATCGTTCTGGCCTTGTTTATACGTACTTTTATCATTCAGGCGTTTAAAATTCCCTCGGGTTCTATGAAGCAGACGCTTTTGATCGGAGATCACATCCTGGTCAATAAATTTATTTACGGTGTCAAGATTCCATTTTCACAGACAACCATTATTCCGATAAAAGAGCCGAAACGTGGGGATATCGTCGTCTTTAAATTTCCCGAAGACCCCAGTAAAGATTTTATCAAGCGGGTCATCGGCGTTGAAGGAGATGTAATTGAGGTGCGTGACAAAAAGGTTTATGTGAACCATAAGCTGCTCAATCATGACTATGGTATTCATACAGACCCTCGTATTTTTCCGGCGGCCATACAACCCAGGGATAATTTCGGACAGGTTGTTGTTCCCAAAGATTCACTTTTTGTAATGGGAGATAACCGGGATCAGAGTTATGACAGCAGGTTTTGGGGCTTTGTAAATTTGAAGGCTGTGAAAGGTAAAGCCTTAATCATCTACTGGTCCTGGGACAAAGAAAAGTTTGGGGTCAGGTGGAACAGATTCGGGCATATATTAAAATAAATCAGGTGAAGCATGCAGTTTTTTAAAAAAGATATCCTGGATATGGAGTCCCTTTCTGTTGATGAGATCACCTTGATTTTGGATACGGCGGACAGAATGAAGGAGATATCTGAGAGGCCTATCAAAAAAGTTCCAACCCTAAGAGGTAAGACCGTTATTCTTTTTTTTTATGAACCGAGTACCCGTACCCGTACATCTTTTGATATTGCCGCCAAGCGCCTCAGTGCCGACAGTATTTCCATATCCGCAAGTTCCAGCAGCATGGTCAAGGGAGAAACCCTGATTGATACCGCGCGAAATCTTGAAGCCATGAATCCTGATGTAATCGTCATACGGCATAGTTCGGCAGGTGCCCCTCATATGCTGGCAGGCATGATCAAGCCCTCGATTATCAATGCAGGTGACGGCATGCACGCTCACCCCAGCCAATCCCTTCTTGATCTGATGACGGTTAGAGAAAATAAAGGCGAAATATCCGGACTGCGAATTGCTGTAATAGGCGACATATCCCACAGCAGGGTTGCAAGATCAAACAGTATCGGGTTCACAAAAATGGGCGCCCATGTTATACTGGCAGGTCCTCTCACCATGATTCCAAAGGGTATTGAGGCCCTTGGCGTTTCGGTTACCGGCAATGTTGAAGAGGCGATCCGTGATGCTGATGTTATCATGATGTTAAGAATACAAAAGGAACGGCAACAAAACTTTCTGTTTCCATCAGAACGTGAGTATTCAATCGTGTACGGGTTGACCAAAGAGAAACTGAAAAAAGCCAAAGATAATGTGCTGATTATGCATCCGGGGCCTATAAACAGGGGGGTTGAAATTGCTTATGATGTTGCAGACGGGCCCTATTCCATTATCCTTGACCAGGTAACAAACGGTGTGGCCGTTCGAATGGCTCTTTTATATCTGGTGACAGGAGGTGCACGAAATGCTGATGCGGATTAAGGGCGGTCGGGTTATTGATCCGGGAAATTTAGACGGCATAATGGATATCCTTATCGCAGATGGTAACATCGTTGAGATAAAAAAAGATGGTTTTGCAGATGATGAGTATCCGGAAGCCAGAATAATAGATGCTTCAGATAAAATAGTCACCCCCGGTTTGATCGATATGCATGTTCATCTGCGCGAACCCGGACATGAATACAAAGAGACCATTGAAACCGGCTGTCTGGCTGCGGCTTTTGGAGGATTTACAGCAATATGCTGTATGCCGAACACAAATCCGGTCAATGATTGCAGACAGGTTACGGAATATATCTTACAAAAGGCACAAGCAGCGGACAGTGTTCGTGTTTATCCTGTTGCCGCAATCAGCAAGGGGCTTAAAGGAGACGGTCTTTGTGAATATGCAGAGTTAAAAGAAGCCGGTGCAATTGCTGTGTCCGATGACGGCAACCCGGTGCAGAACAGCCAGCTTATGCGAAGAGCTTTAGAATATTCAAAAGGATTCGATCTGCCGGTCATTTCCCACTGTGAGGATCTTGATTTGGCTGCCGGCGGTGCCATGAATGAAGGGGGTGTTGCAACGCAACTGGGGCTTGGGGGAATACCCAATGCTTCTGAAAGTATAATGGTCATGCGGGATATCGCATTATGTGAGTTAACAGGTGTTCCCGTTCACATAGCCCATGTAAGCACAAGGGAATCTGTAAGGGCCATAAAGGATGCAAAAAAAAGAGGGATACCGGTTACGGCTGAAACCGCGCCCCATTACTTTTCCATTACTGATGGAGCTGTTAAAGAATATAATACCAACGCCAAGATGTATCCACCGTTGAGGTCCGACCAAGACAGGGAAGCTGTCTGCCAGGGAATAGCGGATGGAACCATCGATGTTATCGCAACCGATCATGCACCTCATTCTTTTATTGAAAAACAAGTGGAATTCGACCGGGCGGCAAATGGTATCATCGGGCTTGAAACCTCGGTTTCTCTATCTTTAAAATTGGTTGAAAATGGTGTGATTTCCATGGCGGCTCTTGTTGAAAAAATGTCGACCAATCCGGCGCGTATACTTGGGCTGGAAAATAATTTGCTTATCGGGCGACCAGCTGATATTACAATCATTGACCCCGAAAGATCCTATCGTGTAAATGCAGATAATTTTAAGTCACTGAGCCGCAACACCCCTTTTGATGGATGGGATATGAAAGGCAAGGCGGTTTTAACAATGGTGGGTGGGAAGATCATTTATCAGGATGAGTAACGAATATCAAATAGAAGAGAGGAAAGAGGAAAGAGGAAAGAGGATAGAGAGTAGAGAAAAGAGTTATGGGATATGGTCCAATCAAGCATTTTATGGATATTGAAGCATGGAAGCTGGCTCGAAAACTGAGGATGGTTATATATGGTGTAATAAAGAAATTACCAACAGAAGAAAGATATGACTTGGCTTCACAAATGAGGCGTGCAGCTATTTCTTGCACCGCCAATATTGCGGAGGGCTATGGGCGCTTCCACTTTCAAGAAAATATTCAGTTTTGTCGTATAAGCAGAGGGTCAATGTACGAAACCCAAGACCACTTGATAACATGTCTTGATAATGAATACATTGCCGAAGAGGAGTATAAAAGCATCTGGGATATTTCTGAGAACGCAATTAGGGTTTTAGACGGATACATCCGATATCTTAAAAAACAACAGCGGGGAAGGGCAAGGAAAGAGAAAATAGGATAGAGAAAAGAGGGCAAAGGTGATAAGATGAGAGAAAATAGGAAAGAGAAAAGAGAACGGATAAAAGGGGGCATTTCTATTTTCTAATTTCTAATTCCTCTTTTCTATGGTTTCATGGACAGAAGACAGATGGCAAGGAACATAGGGCAGGTAAATGACAAATGACACTCCTCACATACTGGTTGTAGATGATGAACTGAGCATGCGCGAGTTATTAGAAGTCTTGCTTACCAAGGAAGGATATAAGGTTTCATGCGCGGAAGATGGCAGTAAGGCCATATCAATGATTGAAAAAACAGGTTTTGATCTTTTGCTTTGCGACATCAGATTAGGGGATATCACTGGTATCGATGTGTTAAAGGCAGCAAAAGCTCATAACCAGGATGCATTGGTCATCATGATTTCAGCCTATGCAACTACAGAGGCTGCTGTTGAAGCCATGAATGAAGGAGCTTACGATTTTGTACCAAAACCATTTAATAATGAAGAACTTAAGCAGACCATAAAAAATGCCCTGGATCTTAAAACCATAGAGCATGAAAAAGAGGTCCTTGATGATGAACTAAAGAGAACCCTTCATTTTGGAAAGATTGTTGGAAACAGCCCCAGCATGAAGCATATCTATAATCTTGTCCTACAGGTTGCCAGGACAAAAACAAGTATTCTTATCACCGGCGAAAGTGGAACCGGCAAAGAATTAATCGCCAAAGCAATACATGATCAGAGTCGCAGGAGTGAAAAGTCCTTTGTGGTTTTAAACTGTGGTGGTATTCCTGAGACATTGATGGAAAGCGAGCTTTTTGGTCACAAAAAAGGCTCATTTACCGGTGCAACCCAGGATAAAAAGGGGCTCTTTGAAGTTGCCGATAAGGGAACGGTTTTTTTAGACGAAATAGGTGAACTCACCCCTCCAATCCAGGTAAAGCTTCTGAGAGCTGTTCAGGAACATGTGTTTAAACCGGTTGGCGGCAATGAGGATGTTTCGGTTGATATCCGGATTATATCCGCAACTAATAAGAGACTTGAAGATGAAGTTATTACCGGAAATTTCCGGGAAGACCTTTTTTATCGTCTGAATGTAATCGAAATAAAGGTGCCTCCTCTCAGGGAAAGAAAGAGCGATCTTCGTCTTCTTGCCCAGCATTTTCTGGATAAATATTCCCGGGAAATGGACAAGGAAATTACAAAAATTTCATCTTACGCCATAGATCTTTTAAACAAATATGATTTTCCCGGCAATGTCCGTGAACTTGAAAACCTGCTGGAAAGAAGCGTGGCTCTTTCCAACACAAACATTATTCTCCCGGACAGTCTGGCCCTGTCTATTCATAAGAGAAGATGGATAGAAGGGATCAAAGACAAGCGTTTTGACCTGGACGAAGTGAAAAACGGGGTTTCCCTCGATGTCATCCTGGAAGAAATCGAAAAGGCATACCTGGGAAAGGCTCTTGATTGCACCAATGGAAAAAAACAGGAAGCGGCCGAACTGTTAGGTATAAGCTTTCGTACTTTTCGCTATCGACTGCAGAAACTGGAAATAGACAAAAGAATCGCAAACAAGTATCCGGAACAGACGGTTTGACCGTAAGTTTATCTCCCTCCTCTCTTTTTGACAAAATCTACATATTTTGACAAGAATTGTCATATTATATCCAAAAAGAAAAAGACCACTCCAATTTGGTGAAAAATAATATAATATAAAAACAAGATGTTATAATAATTATTCGTACTTTGCCACCTCCTGGCATATTATTTGCTGAGCATTCAAGTAACTTTAAATTTTTCCGAAATTAATTACAGGTGATTGTCCAAGGGAGGTGAGGAATTAAAAAAGAGTTTATAATTAAGGTATACGGTTTAATATATGGTATTGAATAACAAGTAATAATAAAAACAATTTAACAATTATTAACATTTTAAAAGGAGGTATAACATGCTACAAAAACTAAGAGGAAACAATCAAAAAGGTTTTACGCTCATCGAGCTGATGATCGTTATCGCGATTATCGGTATCCTGGCAGCCATTGCCATCCCGAACTTTCTGGCCTATCGCAATGCAGCCATGGCTTATTTTGCAGATCCGGAAAGCTCAACTGCAGTAGTAAACGAGGGCACTAATTTTGGTGCTTATGTGAATGATGTTAACGTAGATATACCTGGAGCAACAGCAGCAAGTGTAGGAAGTATGACTGATGTCGGCGATGGTACAATTACTCTGTCACCTAACCCCTTGTTATGGCAACACACAGCATCCACCAGTATTTTTGAACTTGATCCGACTGGAAATGTCACCAAGCAATAAATTTCTCTTGATGCGAGTGGGAATGTCAAATAAATCGTGATAATAATGATAGGTCAATAAATAAAAAAGGAGGGGGATTGCCCCTCCTTTTTTTATTTCAATAAAAAATGAATCGTAGAATTCTGGAGAATACAGCTGCATTTATTTTGTGCGCCGTTATTATGGTGTTTTTTTGCACGGAATTTTTCCTCAATCTCACTCCCCCCATATCCCGTGATGCCCTGATTCATCACTTGGCTGTTCCCAAACTTTGGCTTAACCACGGCGGATTTTATGAAATACCATGGGCGGAATACTCCTATTACCCGATGTACATCAATCTTCTTTATATTATCTGCCTGTATTTTAAAAATGATATTGCTCCAAAATTTATTCACCTTGCCTTTGGCCTCGGCACAGGCTGGGTGATTTATTTCTACCTTAAACAAAAGTTTGACCGCAATTGGGGCTTGCTTGGTATGGTAATTTTTTTAACCACGCCAATAGTCGTCTGGCTGTCAACATCGGCCTATATAGATTTAGGAATGACCTTTTTTACGACCGCTAGTGTTCTGGCGTTTGTGAAGTGGCGTGATTCAAAATATGGCCAAT
>JAFDBA010000271.1 GCA_019313505.1 Deltaproteobacteria bacterium | reverse complement strand
ATTCCGTCGGAAAACAGCCTTTCTGCGAGTTATGGTATAGGTCGGCCCACTGCAAGGCAGGCCACTGATCTTTTGGTTCGTAAACGAATACTTGTCCGAAAGCGAGGCTCAGGGACTTTTGTCTGCAATGATCAAAAAGAGGTTGATCTTTTTTCACTGGCAGGAACGCTATCATCTTTTCATAAAAAGGGGATATCGGTTTGCACACACATTTTGCAAAAGATCACGTTGAAACCGATTGGAGACGATCCGGAAAATCCTTTTGCAAATAAAAAGGCATATTTTTTTTCCAGGCTCAGCCGGGTTCAAAATGTCCCCATACTTATCGAGGATATTTATCTCCACGAAACCCTGTTTGTAAATATAGACAGAATCGACCTGTCGGGCAGATCTTTATCACAAATTGTTGATGAGAATTATTACATGCGGCCCATTGGCGGAAAACAGAACTTCAGGATAGGCTATTTAACCGGAAAAAAGGCCGAGAGTTTACACGTTGCACCGGACACCCCGATTCTTACAGTAAAACGGTTCCTTCACTTTGAACAGGCAAAAAACGTCATTTATTCAGAGCTTTATTGTAGAACAGATCAGTTTGTTTTTTCACAGGAATTGGGCGCTTATTTGTAAATTATATGCTTTTTGTGGTAAAAAAAGTTTGATTACACCACGAAGTACACGAAGATCACGAAGGTTATATATTTTATTCTTCTTTTCCTTCGTGTACTTCGTGGTAAAAATAAAACCGATCTTTTTTGGTTCCGGCCCCGTCCGCCTCACTCTGCTCGGCAGGAGGGCGGGCTTTCCCGGGTTAGGAGAGTATACATATGAAAGATAGAGGATACTATGAAGGATTCGGGGGAGCTTATCTTCCTGAAATTCTTATCGCTACCTTTGATGAGCTTGTGAAAACCTTTCAAAAGGCAAAAAATGACCCCGTGTTCTGGAAGGAATATGTTGATATTATGTCAAACTATTCCTGCAGGCCCACACCCGTGACCTTTGCCGAAAATCTTACCCGGCTTTTCGGAGGTGCGCGCATTTATATTAAGAGGGAGGACCTTAACCACACGGGAGCCCACAAGGCCAACAATGTTATGGGGCAGGGGCTTTTGGTAAAACGGATGGGAAAGTCCAGGGTTATTGCAGAGACCGGCGCCGGACAGCACGGTGTGGCGACTGCCACCATGGCCGCAAAGTTTGGGTTCAAATGTACCATCTATATGGGGGAGGTCGATGTTCATCGGCAACGCCCCAATGTCTTCTGGATGGAGCGATTGGGAGCCGAAGTTGTTACCGTGCGGGAAGGGACACGGATTTTAAAGGATGCCATTAATGAGGCATTTCGTGACTGGGTGACGAATATGGATACCACACATTATGTGCTGGGAACCGCGTGCGGCCCGCATCCTTTCCCTGAAATGGTCTCTTTTTTACAATCGATTATCGGAATAGAGGCCAGAAAACAGATTCTTGAAAAAGAGGGAAGACTTCCTTCCCGTATCTACGCGTGTGTGGGAGGGGGGTCAAATGCACTGGGGATATTCAAGGCTTTCCTGGATGATCCTGTTGAACTTGTGGGGGTTGAAGCCGGGGGAAAGGGGCTGGACACAGGCAGGCACGCTTCACGCCTATCTTCTAAAGATGCTAGCATCGGTGTGGCCCAGGGGTATAAGACATATTTTATACAGGATAATGACGGCCAGATGAAAGAGACCCACAGTGTTGCAGCGGGATTAGATTATGTGGGTGTTTCACCGATCCTGGCGCAATTTGCAGAAAGCGGTCGTGTTCGATTTGAAGCAGCAACAGACAGGGAGGTTGTAGATGCCCTCTCGCTTACGATTAAAAAAGAGGGTTTGATCCCGGCACTAGAGTCGGCCCATGCCTTTGCACAGGCATTTAAGGAGGTGCCTTCCATGTCTAAAGAGGATATTATCCTGATCAACCAATCAGGAAGAGGAGACAAAGATATTTTTACCGTTGCCGATGCATTCGCCGACCCAAAATGGCAGGAATTTATCAAGGAAAAAGCGAAGGAATATCATGGTTGAATCGTATCTGAAAAACAGACTCAAAAAAAAAGAGATCCTGTTAATGACACATATCGTTCTTGGTTACCCCACATTTGATGATAGTTTCAAAATCATTGAATCGATGGTCAAAGCAGGTGTCGACCTGATGGAGCTGCAAATCCCTTTTTCCGAACCGATTGCAGACGGACCTGTAATTCTGCATGCAAATCAAAAGTCTCTTTCAAGGGGGACAACAGTACAAAAATGCATGGATTTTGCCCAAAAGGTTACCGGAGCTTTTGATATCCCTTTTCT
>JAFDBA010000270.1 GCA_019313505.1 Deltaproteobacteria bacterium | reverse complement strand
ACCTTATTTTGTCTCTCTCATGGATAAGGATGATCCCAACTGTCCTATACGCATGCAGGTGGTTCCGTCTTTGAAAGAAAAAGTGAACCGTTTTGGCATCCCCAACTATCTGATTTGGAAAGAAAACCGTGACACCGACGAAGTCAGACCGGACAGTATAGCCAGGCAGTATCATGACCGGATTGCATTTACGGTAACTGATGTCTGTGCAAATTACTGCCGTCACTGCTTTCGCAAAGAACTGGTTGTAGACCGTAATCTTAAGCTTCGGATGGATGTAGATGAAGGTATTGAATGGATACGGGAACACGAAGAGATTCGAGATGTTCTTGTTACAGGGGGAGACCCTTTTATACTTTCAGATGATAAAATCGAATATATAATCCGAAAGTTGCGTGAAATCGATCATCTTGAAATGATCCGTTTCGGAACGCGAACCCCCATTGTCCTGCCCCAGCGAATAACAGAAGGTCTTCAAAAAATACTGAGTCCTTATCACAAGATTCCCATATGGATAAACACCCAATGCAATCACGCCAAGGAGATTACGGAAAAGACGGGCAAAGCTGTTTTTGATTTATTAAAGTGCGGTGTCAATGTGGGGAATCAGGCCGTATTATTAAAAGGTATTAATGATAACGTTGAAGCCTTTAGATTGCTGCATCAAAAACTCCTGACGGTTCGTATCAGGCCGTATTATGTGTTTTATTGTGAACCGGCACCAGGCATAGACCATTTCCGTACTCCTGTTGAAAAAGGAGCTGAGCTTATCAGGGATGCAATCCGCGGCCATACAACCGGCCTTGCCCAGCCCATGTATGTTGTTGCAACAAATATAGGCAAAATCCCGCTTATACCTGATTACTACATCATGGATAAAACAGATCAGGAATACACTCTTAAAAATTACCAGGGTAAACTCACCAAGTGGCCGAATATTCCGGAGTAGTTTTTTTAAAAACAGATCCGAGCTGGTTTCAAAACGTCTCCACTTGATGACATGAGTAAAATTCTGTTTTATTATGATGCTGAAAAATGTTTGAATTCCTCCAGTAGGATAGGAATAAAGGTTTCCAGATTTTCGACTATGCCGTAGTCGGCCACATTAAATATTGAGGCATCGGGATCGCTATTTATACCGATAATTGTCTGTGAGCCCCTCATGCCGGATATATGCTGAACGGCACCTGATATCCCGCATGCGATGTAGAGCCTGGGAGCAACTGTCTGGCCCGTGATACCGATTTGGTGTTGATATCCAAGCCACCCAAGGTCGCATGCCGCCTTCGACGAGCCAAGAGCGGATTTTGGAAAGATCTTTGCGAGTTCCTCAAGAAGGTGAAGGTTTTCAGGATTGTGAATTCCCCTGCCCGCAGAAATAATCACATCAGCGTCGCCGAGATTGAGTTTCTCTCTTTTCGATTCCTTGATTTCCAGGGTCTGTGAAGCGACGGGGACAAAATTTGTCCTGATGATATGGACGGAGCCTTTGGATTCCGGATGCATCTCAAGTGAAGGCCATGCCCCAGGCAGGATAGTGAGAACAGCCTTGGTTGTGGCAGGTGCCATTTCTGCATGCAACTTCCCGTTAAACATGGATCTTATTAATCGAATATTGCCCTCACAGACGCGCACTTTTTCAACCGAAGTAATGCACGAGGCATTCAGATAAAACGCAAGCCTTGGCGCAAGGTCAAACCCTGTGGCCGTGTGAGACATGCATATGTATGAGGGATTAAACATCTTCAGAACCTCTACGGTGGCGGCCTTGTAGGCCTCACCATTGTAGAATTCAAGCTGTTCTCCTTCAACCCCTATCACATAACCTCCTGTTCTTTCTGCCAGTTTTTTCGCCATTGCCTCAACAGTGTTTCCAAGGATCAAGATCGATACGTTCAGGCCCAGACCTTCTCCCAATTCCATGGCAAAGGAGAGGGACTCATAGGTCACCGGCAATATGCGATTTGCCGTATGCTCCGCAATCACTACGATCTGCGCTTTCATTCTGAGTTCCCCTTAGATGAAGGATTTTTCATGCAATATCCTGAGCAGTGTCTGCGCCTTTTCACTTTGAGTTCCGTCGATGAACAGGCCTTGTGATGAAGGTTCCGGGTAGGAAAGAGAGACAAGCTCTTCCCTTTTTCCCAGGGTCTGCAGGTTTCCCGCATCAATGGTGATAATTTTCTGAGACCCTGCCCTTATAACATTGGATAGGGATGGATATCTGGGCGTGTTAATCCCGGACTGTATGGTAAGGACGGTAGGAAGATTTAACCGCAGGCATTCCCTCCGCCCTGACTCTATCTCCCTTTCAACAGAGATTTTGCTCCCATCATTGAT
>JAFDBA010000087.1 GCA_019313505.1 Deltaproteobacteria bacterium | reverse complement strand
GAAGACAACCGCTTTTGCCCAATAGCTGACAAGTACTGGAATGCCCGAGGAGGCAGTGTAACCGATGGCGGCGCTTTTATTTTCACCGTCAAAGATTCAGGGAAGGGAGACGGCTCCAAAAAACTCGTTTGTACAAATAAATTCGGCGACGTTATTAAAACACCGGAAAATCAAAAACAGTATAAAATAACGCCCGAACTTTCAATTCCGGAAAACGCAGAAGAAATCTCCCGGGCTTTGAAAAACGGATTGGCCTTGGATGATCTGACTGATTTTAAACTGTATTGCTGTCGCCAGATGATTGACTGGAATTATGCATCCATCAAGCACGTTGCAAAAGAACTTGAAAACGTCGCAAAGGATCATGACGACGCCAAGTCCAGAGCCATAGAGATGTTGACCCATCTCATGGACCGTCGTTTTCCCACTGGAGACAAGAAGCGAAGTGGTATTCTGCATATCATAAGAGAGAGCCTGACGTCGATTTTTAATGCATCACCGGACTTGAATAACACTACATTCAGCCGATATCGTTACATTGATTGGGAAAAACGAAATACATTGCGTTCTCCCCTGAATGACGAAGAAGTTATGGTGATCAATGCCAGAGATTTTCAACCTGAAGGAAAAGATTGCGACTCGCGTCTTCTGTGTGCTGCCTATAAACTTGGATGGAAACAATTTATTTGCTACGGGTATAAGGGACAACGATTTTGTGGCTGCAGCCTGTCAAAAGGCTCCGATGGCGTGAGGATCGATGTTTATGACAGCTCCGGCGACTACCTTGCTTCCGGAATCGACGGGCTGGAAATCTACGTCCATGGAAATGCCCAGGATCAACTGGGCCAGATCATGAAACGCGGCAAGCTGGTCATATACGGTGATGTGGGCCAGACATTCATGTATGGCGCCAAGGGTGGAGAAGTGTATGTGCTGGGCAATGCCGCAGGTCGTCCTTTGATTAATGCGGTGGGACATCCCAGGGTTGTAATCAACGGCACCTGTCTCGATTATCTGGCGGAGTCATTTATGGCCGGCGATCCTTTAAACGGCGGCGGGTTTGTTGTTCTCAACGGCATAGAATTCGATGACGAGGCCAATGTCATTGAACAGTCCACACCCTATCCCGGTTCCAATCTTTTTTCCCTGGCTTCAGGCGGCGCCATCTATTTGAGAGATCCACATCGCAAGGTGGTGGATAACCAGTTAAACGGCGGTGAAATTGTTGAACTGAGCCAAAAGGACTGGAATCTAATTCTGCCTTATTTACAGGAAAATGAAAGGCTTTTCGGTATCTCTTTAGAAAACGATCTATTGACTGTAACCGGTGAAAAAAAGAATTATACAGAAGTCTTTCGCAAGGTACAGGCGGTTACCCTCGATGTTCTTGCAAAAGAATCAGTGGGTGGAGAAGAATGGGGTGAAGACTGGCAGGAGAGTGAGAATTTAAAATCTGCGTAAATTAGATAAAAATGGCTAACAAAAACATTTAACTTAAGGGCCGGTAAAATTTGCCGGCCCTGTTTTTTTATTTTATGATCCGACCATATTTATATTGATTTGCTGAGCAAGTATGTTAATTGGATCGTGACTGTTTTTTTAATCGATATATTGTGTTTTTCAAAATAATGTTCCGTTTCAAACGATATAGGAAGCAGTTGGGATCCTAATCGAATCCATTGCACCATACATTACAAACCATATCTCACAAATACCATGAAAGCAATTTTAGCCCTTGAAGACGGGCGAACCTTTCCCTGCCAGAGCTTTACCGGGCCCGGTGAAACCGGGGGTGAAGTCGTGTTCAATACCAGCATGACCGGCTATCAGGAGATTCTCACCGACCCGTCTTACAGCGGACAGATGGTGACCATGACCTATCCGCTAATCGGTAACTACGGCGTCAATTCCGAAGACATCGAGTCTGACAAAATACAGGTTTCCGCATTTCTGATGAGAGAATACCAGAACTTCCCCAGCAATTATAGATCCACTTCGTCTTTGGCCGATTATCTTAAGGCTGAAGGCATACTCGGGATAGACGAACTGGATACCCGCGCTTTAACCAGGCACATTCGGAATGCTGGGGCCATGGGGGCATTTATTTCCACAGAGGATCTTAACCCCTCATCTTGTGTTAAACGTGCACGGAAGATCCCCAGCATCAAGGGGCAGGATCTGACAAAAACAGTAACAACCAAAGCTCCTTATTATTGGACTAACGGAAAGCCAATCATTTGCAAACCGGCAACAACCGGTTTAAATAAAAATGTTTGGAAATGCAAAGGTGAAAAATTGTCTGTGGTAGCCTTTGATTTCGGAATAAAATACAATATATTAAGATGTCTTGAATCCCGGGGATTTGAAGTTGTCATCGTACCTGCTTGGACACAAGCCCATACGGTTAAAGCCATGGAGCCCGACGGAATTTTTCTTTCAAACGGACCCGGTGATCCGGAGCCGGTAATCTATGCCATAGAAACCATTCGGTCCCTGCTGGGGTATGTTCCCATGTTCGGTATCTGCCTGGGGCATCAACTTTTAGGGCTTGCCCTTGGAGGAAAAACCTTTAAATTGAAATTCGGCCACCGGGGCGCCAATCAGCCGGTAAAGAATCTGTTAACCGGAAAAATAGAAATCACATCTCAAAATCACGGATTTGCGGTGGACGCCCAAAGCCTACAGGGAAAAAATATTGAGATAACCCACATCAACTTGAATGACAATACACTGGAAGGGTTCAGACACAAAGAATTGCCGATCATTACCGCTCAGTATCATCCGGAAGCATCACCCGGCCCCCATGATGCAGCGTATCTCTTTGATGAATTCAAGGCCATGATTAAGAAAAAGGTGATAGTTTAGTTGTTTAAAACCAATTGATCTCAAAGGAGCTTCAGGTATGATTAAATTTTTGACTGGAAGCTGTCTGAGTGGATTTGGGATCGTTTTGAAAGAACCATATACGATTTTAACTTTATGGATCAAGCCCTGTTAAAGCCTGAGATCTTTATGAATTGCCCGGGCAGGTTCTTTCATTACGAGCCCTTATTCACGAGTTCTTTCAGCAGAAATTTAATCATACCTGAAGCGGTAATGTTTCTAAAAGGCTAACGTGTTACGGAAAAAGAAAAAATAAGAATGCCTAAACGCACGGACATACATAAAATTCTCATTATCGGCGCCGGTCCTATTATTATCAGCCAGGCATGCGAGTTTGACTACTCAGGAACTCAGGCGTGCAAGGCTTTAAAAGAAGAGGGTTATGAAGTCGTCCTTGTCAACAGTAATCCAGCAACCATCATGACCGACCCTGAAACAGCCCATCGAACCTATATCGAACCGATTGTTCCCCGGACCGTTGCAAAAATCATCGAAAAAGAACGTCCCTGTGCTCTGCTTCCGACGCTGGGAGGCCAGACAGGCCTTAATACAGCCGTAAAAGTTGCAAGCATGGGCATACTCGATAAATTCGGTGTGGAAATGATCGGAGCGTCAATCCAATCGATCCAAAAGGCTGAAAACAGAGAACTGTTCCGCAGTGCCATGGAAAATATAGGACTTCGCTTGCCCAAAAGCGGTTTTGCAACCAATTTGGAAGAAGTCAGGGCCGTTGCCGACCTGATCGGATTTCCGCTAATTGTTCGTCCCAGTTTTACTCTGGGGGGTACCGGCGGTGGTGCAGCCTACAACCCCGAAGACCTGGAAAAAGTTGCAAAAGCAGGACTCGATGCAAGCCTTATCGGGCAGATAATGCTTGAAGAATCGGTTCTGGGCTGGAAGGAATATGAACTGGAGGTCATGCGGGACAAAAACGACAATGTCGTGATTATATGTTCCATCGAAAACATGGATCCCATGGGTATACACACCGGTGACAGTATTACGGTTGCGCCGGTTCAGACCCTTTCAGATAAGGAATACCAGGTTATGCGGGATGCCTCAATTGCGATCATGCGGGAGATCGGCGTTGATACCGGCGGTTCAAACGTTCAGTTCGCAGTGAACCCCGAAAACGGAGAATTGATCGTAATTGAGATGAATCCCAGGGTATCCAGAAGCTCGGCCCTTGCTTCCAAAGCCACCGGCTTCCCCATTGCCAAGATCGCAGCCAAGCTCGCCGTCGGATATACACTTGATGAAATTCCCAACGACATTACCGGGGAAACCTTTGCATCTTTCGAGCCGGCCCTGGATTACTGTGTGGTAAAAATACCCCGCTGGACATTTGAAAAATTTCCCGAAACACCGGACTATCTCACTACAGCCATGAAATCCGTGGGGGAAACCATGGCCATCGGCCGAACATTTAAAGAGGCACTGCAAAAGGGTCTGAGATCCCTTGAGATCGGCCGCTCCGGACTGGGTGCCGATGGCAAGGACATCCCGGATCAAATAGATGACACACCAAATAAATTGTCATCATCGGAAATCGAACAGAGGCTGGCGACCCCAAATTCCCAGCGCATCTTTTACCTGCGTTATGCCCTCTTAAAAGGAATGTCCATCCAATTCATTTATAAATTAACAGGTATTGATCCCTGGTTTTTGTATCAGATAAAACAGATCGTTGATCTTGAGCAACGTATCAAATCACTGGAAACCGATTTGCCGGAATCGCTTTTAAAAAGAGCGAAATCCTGGGGGTTTTCAGATACACAGCTCGCATATTTAACGGATTCCACGGAAGACGAGATCAACCGGACACGCAAGGCCCTTGGCATCCGCCCGGTCTACAAGCTTGTTGATACGTGCGCGGCCGAATTCAAAGCAGTTACGCCGTATTATTATTCCACCTACGAGACGGAAAATGAAGCCAGGGTTTCTGATAAAAAGAAGGTAATGATTTTAGGTGGCGGACCTAACCGGATCGGCCAGGGGATCGAGTTCGATTACTGTTGTGTCCATGCCTCATATGCCCTTCGTGAAGAAGGGGTTGAAAGTATCATGGTCAACAGCAATCCCGAAACCGTGAGCACGGATTACGATACTTCAGACAAACTCTACTTCGAACCACTTACCAAAGAAGATGTACTCCATATTGTAGAAACTGAAAAACCGATGGGAGTCATTGTTCAATTTGGCGGCCAGACCCCTCTGAATCTTTCCGTACCACTTCATGAGGCCGGCGTTCCAATTCTCGGCACCCAGCCGGCAAGTATCGACAGAGCTGAAGACCGCAAACTTTTTCAGGCCATGCTGAACAAGTTGGGCCTGATTCAACCAGCAAACGGCACCTCCTCCTCCGTAGAAGAAGCCGTGGCCGTGGCCGATAAAATCGGTTATCCGGTCATTGTCCGTCCTTCATATGTACTGGGTGGCAGGGCCATGAAAATCGTATACGACCCTCGGGATCTGGAAAATTTTACCAGAATTGCAATCGCTGAATCTTTGGGCCATCCGGTTTTGATTGACAAATTTTTAGAGAACGCGGTTGAAGTGGATGTGGATGCCATTTCAGACGGCAAGAGAACCGTGGTCGGCGGAATCATGGAGCATATTGAAGAAGCGGGGATTCATTCCGGTGATTCTGCCTGTGTGCTGCCCCCTCACAGCATTCCCCGGGCCATGCTTGATGAGATCGTCGACGCTACAAAAGCTATGGCTTCGGAACTTGACGTTGTGGGTTTGATGAATGTACAGTATGCCATCAAAAATAACCGGCTTTTTGTTCTTGAGGTAAATCCCAGAGCTTCCAGAACAATTCCGTTTGTCAGTAAGGCAACCGGCGTACCCCTGGCCAAACTCGCCACAAAGGTGATACTCGGCCATACCCTGCAGGACCTTGGCCTCGGCAGTGAAATAATCCCGTCCCATGTTTCGGTTAAAGAGTCTGTTATGCCTTTTGACCGTTTCCCGGATGTGGATACCCTTCTTGGGCCGGAAATGAAGTCAACCGGAGAAGTCATGGGAATCGATTCGGATTTCGGAGCTGCATATGCCAAGGCTCAATTCGCCGCGGGAAACCATCTTCCGGATAAGGGAACAGTTTTTATAAGCGTAGAAGACCGTGATAAGAAAGCCGCCCTTGCTTTCGCATCTCAGTTTCACAATATGGGGTTTACGATAATGGCAACCCGAGGAACCTCCAGGTTTTTAAAAGATCACGGCATATCGAATAAAATGATCAATAAAGTCTCTATCGGCCGCCCTCATGTTGTCGATGCCATCAAGAACAAAGAAATTCATCTTGTTATTAATACCGGCTCAGGAGGCAAAACCCGACGGGACGGATACAAAATAAGACGTGCGGCCATAAAATTCAATATCCCCTATGCCACGACAATCCCAGGCGCTATGGCCATGTACAAGGGTATCGCTGCATTAAAGAAAAAAACACTTTCGGTTAAAACTATTCAGGAGTATAACGCCTGAAAATGGTAACCGGAACCAAAATAAATTTGCCACAAAGCCACCAAGACTAAAAGAAAATATTTTTACTTTTTTTCGTGCCCTGGTGCCTTTGTGGCGGGAAAAATTAATACAAGAAACATGACTCCCACAATTAAGGAATCAAATGGATTATTTTGAAAAACCTCGTGAGTCCTGCGGACTATTCGGTATTCATGGTCACCTTGAGGCCGCGAAGCTGACCTATTTCGGCCTCTATGCGCTTCAACACAGGGGACAGGAGAGTGCAGGGATTGCTGTCTCCCGGGACTATAACATCATAGGTCACAAAGGGATGGGCCTTGTACCCGATGTTTTTGACTTGACCCATCTGGAACATTTAGATGGACAAAGCGCCATCGGACATGTGCGTTATTCCACCACGGGAAGTTCCATACTTGTCAATGCTCAGCCTTTTGTCGTTCATCACAAAAAGAAGGCATATGCAATTGCTCATAACGGCAATCTTGTCAATGCGCATCATCTGAAAAAAGAGCTCGAGGAAACCGGCTCAATTTTTCAGACCACCATGGACAGCGAAATTTTCCTCCATTTTTTTGTAAAAAGTTTAAAATTGGGTTTCGAAGGAGCCCTTATGGAAACGGTATCACGACTAAAAGGAGCCTTTTCTTTCGTGATGCTGACTAGCAAGGGAGAGGTTGTCGGAATTAAGGATCCATATGGTTTTCGCCCTTTATGTTTGGGCAAACTCAATGGTCATTACATTCTGGCTTCCGAAACCTGCGCACTGGATCTGGTCCAGGCGAAACTTATACGCGAGCTCGATCCCGGGGAAATTGTTATTATTGGTAAAGACGGCGTCCGCAGCATCAAAATTCCTGTGCCTGAAAAACGAGCTTTTTGCATCTTCGAATTTATCTATTTTGCAAGACCGGACAGCACCTTCTATGGACAAAATGTTTATTTAACCCGGAAGGCACATGGACGGCGTCTTGCTCAAGAAGCGCCTGTGAATGCCGACCTGGTAATGCCCTTTCCAGACTCCGGGACTTACTCGGCTCTGGGCTATTCCGAAGCCTCCGGTATCCCCTTTGAGATGGCCATGATCCGCAATCATTACGTGGGAAGGACATTCATACAACCCACCCAGAGCATGCGTGATTTTGGAGTTCGGGTAAAGTTAAATCCTGTAAAAAAGCTTCTCAAAGGAAAAGATATTATCATCATCGAAGATTCGATAATCAGAGGAACTACGGTTAAGACCAGAGTAAAAGCCCTTCGTGAATTGGGTGTAAACCGGATACATATGCGCGTGAGCGGCCCCCCCCACATCTTTCCCTGTCATTACGGTATAGATTTTTCCACAAGGGGGGAACTGATTGCAGCAAATATGTCTATTGAAAAACTTAAAGATTTTCTGGGTCTGGACTCGCTTTATTACCTCAGCCTTGAAGGTCTTCTCAGTTCAACCGGTATTGGACATCCGGAAAACAACTTTTGCAAGGCATGTTTTGACGGCTGTTATCCGGTAGCATTCGATAAAAATCTATCCAAAGACTGCCTTGAAAACCGCTAACCCGGTCAAGGCCTGCACGCAAGCAGTATCTTCGACAAGTGGGACAGACCGATACCAAAAAAGATGGATTTTATTTTTATTACACTTTTTTTGCCATAAAAAGTACAAAATTTAAACCTTAGGAACCAAGAAGAGTGAAAAAAACCGTCGCCTTTTCAAAAAACGCTACCAATGTTTTTTTTCATATTCTGACCCATTGCAATCTCAAGTGCAAACACTGTTATATAAATAAAAAACAGCATGGAGAAAACACGCTTTCCCTTGAGACGATTGAAGCATGGCTTAAGGTGTTTACCTCAAAAACCAAAAACGCCAATGTCATATTCTTAGGCGGAGAACCCACACTCCACCCTGACCTGTCCCTTGCCATAAAAAAAGCGAAATACAACTCCATAACCGTGGATACTAATGGATACCTGTTTCATGATATTCTCTCCAAAGTCGAACCTGATGTGGTTGATTATTTCAGTTTCAGCCTGGACGGCGCCACTCGAAAAACAAACGATATGATAAGGGGAGAGGGATCATACGATAAATGTATCGCCGGAATCAAAAAAGCGATTCTCAGAGGTTTTACCACCAGCCTGATCTACACCGTGAGTCAAATGAATTTTCACGAACTTGATAGGATTGCACCGCTTTTAAAGGATTTGGGAGTTGACCGTTTTTTCATACAGGTCATCGGTATCCGTGGAAAATCCGCAGTAAACAGGCAGGAAAAACTGCAGGTTTCTCGAGATGAATGGTTAAAAATCATACCTGATGTGGCCCAAAAGATCGCTCGACTCGGGATAACCGTCACATATCCAAAAGTTTTTTTAAGCCCGGACCAACCCTTCGAGTGCGCCGCACGGGTTGCGGAAAACTATTTTATATTCCCAAACGGCAGGGTTTATCAATGCCCCCTGTGTGAGGATTTTCCGTTGCACAGCAAGGTGTTCAAAGGCAACATACTTCTTGACACCCCGAAGATAAACGAAAGCGATCTTTTCGAACTTAACATCCCTGAAGGATGTGTAATGAACAAACTCATTCAGCCCGGCAATTTAAGCTATAACACCGATGGCACACCGGAATACAGAGTTGCATGCTGCATGTTAAAGGAAGAAATCAAAAATAAGTAAAGAATCCTGGCCCAAAGGACCAGGTTTTTCAGGGCAAAATAAACCCTATTCAATGGGGCTGCAAATTTTAGCTCCCAGATTAATACCCCGATCTGACCGGGTTATGAGAACCGTTGATGTGGTTTTTTCGGTATGAAGGACAAGGAGTGTGCCGTAAACAATTTGTGTAAGGAGAACATCTTTTTTGCTCTCCGTATTGAGACGTTGTTTTTCTTGATAATATATACTGTACTGTTGCCCAGGTTTCACATCGTCTTGGCTACCCTTGTCAATAAACGCAACGTCGTTATCTCCAATGATATTCGCATACTCTTCGGATATAATGAGTTTACCGTCTAATCCTTTTTTGCTTTGGATCAGCTCAATTTTTCGTGACCGTCTTTTATATGGCATTAAAAGGTTGCCCACTTCAATGGTGCGATAAGATTGAACAACCTTGGCTACGGTGAAACTGGGATCTATTTTTGTAATTTCAACAATACCTGTCAGATAGTGTTGAGTTCCGATAAGTGCTTCTGTTTTTTGGTCAACGATAGGCTTTAAGGTTCTATATACACTATATTTACTTCCCGCAGTAAGGGGAGGTATATCCCCCTTTGACCGGATAAAAACCAGATCCCCCGTGCTGATCATTTCTTTATCATCTTTCACTTTAAAGATGACTCCTGACGGGACCACAGGATCTTTCCTGATGAATCCGATTTTGTCAATAGGGGAATAGTAATAATACAGCGGCTCTTTTTGTGGTTCTTTTTTTAGTACTCCGCTTTTTGACACGGTTTTCCCGACAAAACTTTCGATACCTTTTTGATGAAAGAGTCGGATACGCTCTCCGGGATAAATCCAGTGAGGATTGGAGATCTGACTGTTCTCGCTCCACATATCAGGCCATAACCACGGTGAATCAAAAAACCGACCTGAGAGATCCCAGAGAGTATCCCCCTTTTGAACGGTATAGTAAAAGCCTGCTTCATGTTCCACAATTTCCTTGTTTTCCTGTGCAAACATACGAACCGGAAAAAAAATCATTGCGGTCAAAATAGACAAACAAATTATCATCTGGAATTTTCTGTTGCAATACATCAGATTCTCCAATTTTTTCAATCTATTATTTAGTGCCCATTCATAAATATATTCAAGCACTAAGTAGTTTCTCAGTTAATTTCATAACCCGCCCATTGCTGATCTGTCAAGCTTTTCAATAAAAAAGCCCTCATGCTATAATTAGCATAAGGGCTTTGATCTACAATCTTTTTGTTGTCAATCGTCAATTACATGGGGCTACATCATACCGCCCATTCCGCCCATTCCGCCCATTCCGCCGCCGCCCATGCCGCCGCCGCCCCGCCGCCCATGCCGCCGCCGCCACCCGGCATCATATCCGGCTTATCTTCAGGCTTTTCAGCGATCATGGCTTCGGTGGTCAGCATCAGGGATGCAACACTTCCTGCGTTTTGCAGCGCGTACCGGACCACCTTGGTCGGATCGATAACACCGGCTTTAATCAAATCTTCATAGACGTTGGTTTCAGCATTAAAACCAAAAGCGCCTTCGCCGTTTTTAACTTTATCGATCACAACGGACCCTTCAAAGCCGGCATTGTTGACAATCTGGCGAAGGGGTTCTTCAATGGCCCGAATAACAACCTTTACGCCCAGTTTCTGATCGGCTTTGATTTTAATTTTTTCCAGAGCATCCAGGCAACGGACAAGTGCAACCCCGCCGCCGGGAACGATACCTTCTTCAACCGCAGCCCGGGTAGCGTTCAATGCGTCTTCAACACGAGCCTTTTTATCTTTCATCTCGATCTCTGTTGCAGCCCCCACGTTAATAACAGCAACACCGCCGATCAGCTTGGCCAATCGCTCCTGGAGTTTTTCCTGATCGTAATCCGATGTGGTCTCATCGATTTGAGCGCGGATCTGTTTGACACGGCCTTCCAGGGCAGCACGTGTGCCTGCTCCGTCAACGATGGTTGTGTTGTCTTTGTCAATGCTAATCCGCTTGGCCTGGCCAAGGTCTGCAAGTGCGAGATTCTCGAGCTTGATCCCAAGATCCTCTGAAACAACCTGACCGCCGGTCAGTATCGCTATATCTTCAAGCATGGCTTTCCGTCTGTCACCAAAACCCGGAGCCTTTACAGCAGCCACGTTAAGCGTGCCCCTTAATTTATTAACAACAAGGGTTGCCAACGCTTCCCCTTCCACATCTTCTGCGAGAATCACAAGCGGTTTCCCCATCTTGGCGATCTGCTCAAGAATCGGAAGGAGGTCTTTCATGTTGCTGATCTTCTTTTCGTTAATGAGAATATAAGGGTCTTCCAACGAGACAATCATCTTTTCAGCATCGGTCACAAAGTATGGGGAGAGGTAGCCGCGATCAAACTGCATACCTTCCACAACCTCAAGGGAGGTTTCCATGGCCTTGGCTTCTTCAACGGTAATGACACCTTCTTTACCCACCTTGTTCATTGCCTCGGCAATGATATTTCCTATGGTTTCGTCGTTGTTGGCAGAAATGGTGCCCACCTGAGCGATTTCACGCTGGTCTTTGGTAGGTTTGCTGATCCTGTGCAGTTCTTTGACGGCAACCTCAACAGCCTTGTCAACGCCTCGTTTGATAGCCATGGGGTTGTTGCCGGCCGCAACAAGCTTCTGACCTTCTTCATATATTGATCTTGCCAGGATTGTAGCTGTGGTTGTACCGTCACCGGCCATATCACTGGTCTTGCTGGCGACCTCTTTTACCATCTGGGCGCCCATGTTTTCAAACTTGTCTTCAAGTTCGATTTCTTTTGCAACGGTTACGCCGTCTTTGGTGACCGTGGGGGATCCCCATGATTTTTCAAGAACTACATTTCTTCCTTTGGGACCCAGAGTAACAACTACTGCGTCAGCAAGAGTTTTAACTCCGTTGAGCATGGCTTCCCGGGCTTTCATATCGTATTTTATTTCTTTAGCCATCTTGGTCTGTCCTCCATTTTGAATGTTTATTATTCGATTATGCAGAGAACTTCTTGTTCACTCATGATCATGTATTCTTCACCTTCAACCTTTATCTCCTGTCCACCATATTTTCCGAACAAAATCTGATCACCTTTTTTGACTTCAAGAGGGACACGTTTACCTTCGGGATTCAGTGCGCCTTTGCCAACAGCAACAACTTTCCCTTCTGCCGGTTTTTCCTTGGCCGTGTCAGGAATAATAATTCCACCCTTGGTTTTTTCTTCTTCCGCAACACGTTTTACTAAAATTCGGTCATTTAACGGTCTGAGTTTCATTTTTCAAATTCTCCTTTTCTTTAAGACGAGTAGTTTATAACCTTTTCTTTTTAATATGTTAAGCTTCACAAAAAAGCAAATCGAGACTTTTAACGAATTCAGCTGGTTTTATCAGTGTCTTTTTTAGATTCTTTGGGTTTACTTTTTGATTTGTTTGTGACGGATTTTGTTGCATCCTCTGCTTTTTTGGGGGATGTGGCAGAGGTTCGGGAATTGTTTGGATAGTCGGTTACATACCATCCGGTTCCTTTCAGATGAAAACTGCCGTGGGAAACAAGCTTATGCAGTTTTCCTGAACAGCGCTTGCATTTTTTAAGCGGTTTATCAGAAAACTTCTGGAGCACCTCATCAATCCTGCCGCATTTTGAACATTCATATTCGTAGATCGGCATTTTTCAAATCCTCTTGCTTCATAAAAAATATTTAACAAAAAATCCCACAATTTTTTTGTTATTTTAATTAAATCTGACCTAATATATTCAATGATTTTGCGTTGTCAAGGTGTAACCTGTAATTTTCTTTATTTTAAATTTCGCAAATCATCAAAAGGGATTCGCCAGTTGACATAAAATTTTAGTACTTGTTTAAGCCCGGGAATTCGGATGTTACTTAAAATTTGACGGGTTATTTCATGAACTCGCATCTCTTCCGCCGTGGTTTCTTCATGTGAGGCATCAAAGTTTTGAAGGAATTTGCTGAATCTTATAATATGAATTAATTCATGCAGTACAATGTAGAGGATAAAAGGGTAAAGTTGCATGCCTGGCACCTTCCCCAAAGCTGCAAGGATGGTGTGGTCCTGAAGACATATTTTGTAAAAATCATATGTTGAAGATCCCAGTGAGGAATCTTTATGCTGTCCTTGATATCGGATAATTTGCGCAAAAGGGCCAAAAAGTGTCTCTTCAGAGCTAAGATCAACCATTGTTTTGATATCGTATTTGCAGGATGCGGACCATTGACTGGCAGACATCTTATAGAAATTGCTTACAAGTTCTTCAGCCATTGCAATACAATTATCAACGACTCCGATCTGCTCGGCGCTGAATTTTTCAAGTTTCTCCATGAAATCCGATTTTGATTAAAATAAATGTGGACATATAGTTATTTTTTATGTAAGGACTTAGGTGGTGATCTGTTGGGTAGTGTTGTAAAAAAACGAAGAAAAAAAATGAGAAAGCATAAGCACAGAAAGCTTTTAGCCCGTACACGCCATCAGAGAAAAAAGGGTAGGTAAAATTTATACCTGCGACGCGCTTTTATGTGCATAAAAAAAAGCACCAATCGGCAAACTCAAACAAAAATGAGTGGCTTTTGAAAGTTTTGGTGCTTTTTTTTTACTTTACGGTTTACCGGAATACCCCTTTAAATATTTAAAGAGCTCCGAGTCGGTTGAAAGCACAAGGGAGCTCTCTTTATCAAGGGCTGAATTGTATAATTCAAGCGTCTGAGTGAATGAATAAAATTCAGGGTCCACGCCAAAGGCTTCAGCA
>JAFDBA010000269.1 GCA_019313505.1 Deltaproteobacteria bacterium | reverse complement strand
ATTGGTAGCGGGGGCAGGATTTGAACCTACGACCTTCGGGTTATGAGCCCGACGAGCTACCAGACTGCTCCACCCCGCATCAATTAATTACAAACCGACTTAATAAACACATATGAAAAATATGTCAAGATGTTTTTTAACCTATAACGAAGATGTCAAAGACCTGATACGTGCAGCTTCGGCTCCGGCATTTTTTTCATTTTTGTATCGCAAAAGCAGCAGCTTTGTTCGGTTTTTATGTCCCGATACTATTTCAATTGATGATTTTGGAATCTTTAGCCATTTTGCAAGATATTTAATACACATCTTGTTGGCAGCGCCGTCTACAGGAGGCGCCGTAAGCTTGATCTTAAGGGCATTGTTATGTAGTCCGGCAATCATGTTCCTTGAGGACCGGGGCTGAATAAAAACTTTGAGTATAATTTTGTTACTCTTTTCCTGTAGAAATGGCATTTTCCTTAACAGTATTAATCCTGTCCGCTGCTTTTAATATTGTTGATAATGCGGGTGGATGAAATATTTTCTGAAACCGGAATCAGAACCACCTTTCCCCCAAGCGTTTCAACACATTCACGCCCGAAAACTTCTTCAGATGTGTAGTTGCTTCCCTTGGTAAGAACATCCGGCTGTATGATCTCAATGAGCTTTTTCAGCTCTCTGGAAGAAAAAACCACGACATAGTCAACAGAGTCAAGGGCGCATAAGATTCTGACACGCTCTTTTACACCGATTACAGGTCTTCCCGATCCCTTCAATTTTTTAACCGAATCATCATCGTCTATGGCAACGATAAGGATATTTCCCAGCTCCTTTGAAGCGGAAAGAAGCTTGATATGGCCCGCATGTAAAAGGTCAAAGCAACCGTTCGTCAATACAACCCGCGCATCTTTTTTCTTAAGTTCTTCTATTAGAGCCGGTAGTTCGGATAAGTTTTTATGTTTAGATGAGATGTTGTATTCATACGGCCTTAATGCGGTGGCCAGTTCTTGTCTTAAAATCGTTGCTGTGCCAACCTTGCCCACAACGATCCCGGCGGCGGTATTGGCAATAGACATAGCGTCTTTAAATGAAGCGCCTGACGCTATTGCAAGTCCGAATACGGAAAGCACAGTATCGCCAGCGCCCGACACGTCATAAACCTGTCGTGCTTTGGTCCTGACTTTGCAGGGCTCTTCGTTTTGATCAAAAAGAACCATGCCGTCCTTGCCGCAGGTGATCAAGAGCTTATCCAGGTCGACGGTTTGAAGAATTTTGTTTCCCGCTTTTACCAGGGTCGATTCATCAACAATTTCAACTCCGGAAGCCAGGGCGGCTTCTTTTTTGTTCGGTGTAAGGAGGTATACACCTGAGTATTTTGAAAAGTCGAGTCCTTTGGGGTCTGCAATGGTAACCTTTTTATGCTTTTGAGCGGATGAAATCACTCGTGAAAGCAGGTCTTTGGTAATCAGACCCTTGCCGTAGTCGGAAATCAATACTACATCAACATGGGCAATTTTATCTTCTATAAATCTTGTAATTTTCTCCAGAGTCGGATCGGATATGGCTTTATCTGTTTCTCTGTCAATTCTGAGTACATGCTGATGGGAAGCAATAATTCTTGTTTTTTTTGTGGTGGTCCTGCCCGGTTCCTGAACAATGCCGGCTGTATCGACTCCCAGTGCTTTGAACTTATTGAGCAGGATCTGTCCATTTTTGCCTGAGCCGATTACCCCGACCGCTGAAACTTTTGCGCCAAGGGCGACAATGTTGTTAACGACGTTGCCGGCCCCACCCATGGTGTAATCTTCCTTTTTGATCGACACTACCTGGACCGGTGCTTCGGGGGATATACGATCAACTTTACCCCAGAGATATTCATCGAGCATCAAATCACCCACAACAAGGATGTTGCATCTGTCGAATTTTGAAATATCAATAGGCATGGCATTCACTGGAAAATCGCATCAATTGGATTCGCGATACTTTTCAATAACTTCCATCAGAAATTTTGGCGGTCGCACAACCCGGCCGTTAGTGTCCACACACGCATGTTTTGTATATCCTTCGGCAAGGAGTTTTGAACCGTCTTCGCTGAAAGTTTGGTAATTGAACTGCATGCTTGCCTTAATACTGGTGTTAAGGGAAGTTTTTATGAGTAAAATATCATCGTACTGAGAAGGGGAATTGAACTTGCAATAAATCTCTGATAGGGGGAGAAAAAATCCCCTGGATCGGAGCGAGCGCTTTCAAACCAGCGAAAGTAGTTAGCATGATAAACAAATCCCATTTTGTCCGTATCACCGTAAATGACCCGGCATGTGGTTGTGTGAGTAATCATATAATGTTCCGTAAGCTTTTAAAAAAAATCGATTCTGGCTTTTCAATATTTAACAGGGCAGACGAAAAAAAAATAATGAAAATTTATCCTTTGTGCCTGCCCGCCATCGGCTTCGCCTTAGGCGAGGCGGGCGGGTCTTGGTGACTTTGTGGCAGATCCTTTTGTTTTCGGGTTGTTCTATTTATTTAAAATCGTTTGAAAGTATTTTTTGAATAATATCTTTCAGATCGTCATAGTTGTATGATACAGGAAATGCGGGAAATTCGTTTTTCACATTTTCAGGCGGATCGAAAAGGATACCGTTATCGGCTTCTTTTAGCATTGTAATGTCATTGTAAGAATCACCCACAGCTATGGTGTCGTATTGCAGGCTTTTTAACGAAATCACCGCTTCCCGCTTACTGTCTTTCTGTCGCAGTTTATACCCGGCAATGGAACCGTCGGGATTTATGGATAACGTGTGACAGAAAAGTGTGGGCCAACCGAGTTTTTTCATCAAAGGACCTGCAAACTGATCAAATGTATCAGAAACAACAATGACCGGGATACATGATCTGAGCCAGTCAAGGAATTCCAGGGCCCCGTCAATAGGGTCCATGGTGGATATAACCGCTTTGATATCATCTATTTTAAGCCGGTTCTCATCAAGGATAGCAAGACGCCTTTTCATCAATACATCGTAATCGGATATATCACGTGTTGTCAGCCTGAGTTCATT
>JAFDBA010000268.1 GCA_019313505.1 Deltaproteobacteria bacterium | reverse complement strand
TGTTAATAGTTGGAAGGATTTGATTCATCCTGAATGGTTTGGTTATAAAATCTGCAACGCCGTTTTTCAGGGTATTTATGGCATTATCCATGGAAGGATATCCGGTCATTACCACAACCGGAATTGTGTTGTCATGCTGGTTGATTTTCTGGGCGAGTTCCAGGCCGTCCAGCCTGGGCATTGAAAGATCTGTGAAACAACAATCGATTTCTTCCGCCTTTATTATTTCAAAGGCTTCAAGACCATCGTTGGCGGTTAAAACTGTATAATCAGTAGTAGATTTTAAGTAATTTTTAAAAATATCCAGAATGGACTCTTCATCATCAACCACAAGTATCTTTAAATGTTCTTCCATCAATGATCCTGTTCATCTATTCTTTAGCGTCGATCATTTTAAGTAGATTGCGCTTGAAAGCCTTGAATTCGTCTTCAGTCAGGCTTCCAATATCTTTTAAGGAAGAAAGGGCTTGCAATTTCTCGATATAATTGTTGGGAGATGAACTGTTATTGTAGAGATAATGGAGGCTTGGCATGTTTGAAGAAAAAAAGTTGACGCTTGCAATTTTTTTACCATCATCTTTCTTTTGCTTATAAACCTTCAGCTCATTGTAGGCATCCTGTAATTTTTTAATCAGTTCCCTGTTTTCTCTAAATAATTTTATCTTATCTATGGCGTTTTCTACAACAATCCTTATCTCTTCAAGTTTGCACGGCTTCCTGATATAATCGTAAGCTCCCTCCTTTATGGCCATTACAGCTGTTTCTAATGATGCATGGCCTGTGATAATAATAACAAGGACGTCGGGATTGGTCTTTTTTGCATACCTCAGAATGTCCAGACCCCCTACCTTCGGCATAACCAGGTCAACAATTATCAGGTCATAAAGATTGTTCTGTATGCACTCAATACCGGTCAGGCCGTCATAGCAGGCATCAATCGACTTTCCCTTATCGGATAAAAAATCTTTAAGAATATCCGCCACTGCCTTTTCATCATCAACAATAAGGATCTTTATTCGCCGGCTCGTCTCTTTAAGCATTTATCAAGATATAACTCCAAGGATTTCCTTAACCTGTTCGATCAAACAACATGCCAACCATCTCGTCGAATTTGTTGGCAAATTTAACAAGCTCTTTGGGCGGAATCTCTCTTATAACCTCGCCGGATTCTTCATCCGTGACAATTACCATAACTTTGCCTGAAGATTTTTGAACTGAAAATTGCAGATCCACATTATGAATAATATTAAGATTCTTCTGCATATCCGCTGCCAGTCCATCCGAGTCAGGCATACTTTCCCTTTGAACAGACTTTTGAACTTCTTTGTCCTTAGTTGCCTCCTGCTCCGAAGGAAGCCTTGCCTGAACCGACGGAGTCACGCTCTTTTCTGATGCTGTAATAGATTCTGTTATCATAATAATTCATACCTCCTTACCTTGTTCTTTCCTTGGTTATCGGATTATTTCTCAGAAACTTTAGGCGTTTTTATACATGTCCATTTGCGTCCATTTGCGGTTAAATAAATCATATAATTGCCATTATAGGAAGCATGGCTCCGGCATAAGCCGCAGTAACCTTTTTTTTCTTTTCAAACATTATGAGTTGGCGACCCAGTTCATTCCGCCGTTTCCCGATTTCCTCAACAACCTCCTGAACCTGTTTGTACATTTCTTCAACCAGTTTAAATAGCTTAATATCCCGGCTCAGGCCCGCCCGGTTGATCTTACCCATCACATCCCTGTGTTCTCGGAGCAGACTCATGAGTTCCCGGGAATCATCTTGACCCAGGGCAAACTTGGTCCTATGGGTAATATCCGCAAGACTTCTGTACAGAGCTTCATGTGTCTCAGATTGCAATACTCACTCCTCTCATCATTTCCGGTTCAGCGTTTTCGGTATAAACAGGCAGCACATCTTGCCCGGCAATTTGCTTGAAGCCTTCATACAGTTCGCCCAGGAGCCGTTCCACCTCCTCCAGTACTTTAGGATCATTCTTAATATTTGCGGTGGTCAGTCGATTCATCATATAGCCATACAGTGCCGCCATTTTTTCTGCCAGATCCCCGCCGTTTTCCCTGTCAAGCGCACAGTCAAGCTCCGTCAGGATCGCCAGGACCTTTGAAATCTTCTCGCCCTTTAGTTTGGGATTTTTTTCTCTGATCCCTCTACGTGCGATTCTCAGAGAAATGAGGGCGCCTTCATAGAGCATCAAGAGGATTTCTTCTTTGCTCTCGGTCATATTGGCCATTACGTTTCTGTAGCCGGCGTATCCTGTGGCGATCATAAAATTAGCTCCTTTCTGTCATGTTCGTAAACCGGGATCTTGTATTCCCTGCTTTAGGGTTATCCTGGGGTGGTGAAAATCACCGTG
>JAFDBA010000267.1 GCA_019313505.1 Deltaproteobacteria bacterium | reverse complement strand
TTCCCGCCTGGATACTATGTTCTTGAAAAATATTCTGTCTGTGGATGCTTCAGGAGTTTGTGTTCTTCCATCCCCAAGCTATTTGAGCAAACAAAACATGGCAACACCGGATATTATGGAGCGTTTGCTCCTGGTTATGCGAAGAATGTTCGACTTTGTGATCGTTGACGGCGGCCAATCTCTCGGTGATATATCTTTGAAGATTTTGGAATTATCGGATACGGTTTTACTTATCTCAATCTTAAGTCTTCCATGCCTGACAAATACTAATAAACTTTTAAGGACGTTTCATGATATTGGCTTTCCCCTGAGTGAAAATATCAAGATTATTATCAATCGTTATTTAAAAAAATCAGACATTTCCGTAAAAGATGCAGCAACTTCCCTTGAAAAAGAAATATTCTGGACCATACCCAATGATTACCAAACAGCAATAACAGCCACAAACAGGGGCAAGGCCCTTGCTCAATTTGCACCGAGGGAAGAAATCACTAAAAACTTCCATAAGTTAGCTGATGAGCTGGGTCCTGAATCCGAAAAACAGGAGAAAAAGGGCTGGGGAATTTTTGGAAAGCGTTAAGCTTTTATTTGTAATAGCTTAGCCACTAAGGCACAAAGGCACAAAACAAGGACATGAACTTTTATTGGACACAGATGAACACAGATGGTTAAGATTTTTAAATTAAAAAATAATATTATTATCTGTGTATACCTGCCCGCTTGTGCCTCGCATGGCAGGCGGGTCTGCGAAAATCTGTGTCCTATTTAATTTGAAATGGCATTAAAAGAATTATATTATAATCCTTGGTGTCTTAGTGTCTTTGTGGCAAATATTTTTGGTTCCGGATTTTATGAGGTAGGATTTTACTTGAAAAAAGGGACTGTTATAAAAGTCTCAAAATAATGAGGTTAAAACAAAATGCGTTCAGATTATGATAAAGCGGCTAGCTCCAAGGGACATGCATCGGATGACTATTTCGAACTGAAAACCAGAATTCATGATCGTTTGTTAGATTTGTTAGATCTGTCTTTGATAGATTCTCTTGACCAGAATCTTGTTAAATCTCAGATCAGGACGGTGGTCCAAAGAATATTGGAAGAGCAAGATTATAAAATGCCTCTGAATTTAACCGAAAAAGAAAATCTCTTCACGGAGATAGAAGATGAGGTATTGGGTCTGGGGCCCCTGGAACCGTTTCTTAAAGATGATACAATTTCTGATGTTCTGATCAACACCTACAATCAGATTTTTATAGAAAGATTTGGCAAGCTGGAGCTTTCCGAGTCAAGGTTTAAAGACGATACTCACCTGATGAAAATCATCGATAAGATTGTTTCATCCGTGGGACGCCGGATCGATGAGTCTTCTCCCATGGTGGATGCCAGGCTTACAGACGGCTCAAGAGTCAATGTTATCATTCCTCCTCTGGCCCTGGACGGGCCCATTATGTCTATCCGGCGCTTTGGCAGGGATCCGCTAATGATAAACGATCTTATCTTATTAAAGTCATTCACTAAGGAGATCGGAGAGATTCTGAAAGGGATTGTCAAGGCAAAGCTTAATGTTCTTATTTCAGGGGGTACCGGTAGCGGCAAAACCACTCTATTGAACGTCCTTTCTCAATTTATTCCGGAAGAAGAACGGATCGTTACCATTGAAGATGCGGCTGAATTACAGCTTAAGCAGAATCATCTGGTCAGGCTGGAAACCAGGCCTTCGAATATCGAAGGCAAAGGCGAGGTTACGGCCCGGGACCTTGTCAGAAACAGTCTGAGGATGCGTCCGGATCGAATTATTGTTGGCGAGGTCAGGGGAATGGAGGCTTTTGATATGCTCCAGGCCATGAATACCGGACATGAGGGATCCATTACAACCATTCATGCCAACTCTTCCCGTGATGCTTTGATGCGTCTGGAGAGTATGGTAGCCATGGCCAAACTGGATATTTCCAACGAATTTATGAGGCGATTTATCGCTTCGGCCATAAATATCATCATTCAGATCAGCCGGTTTGCGGATGGAACCAGAAAGCTTATCAGCATCCAGGAAATCACCGGGATGGAGGGTAACATCATCACCCTGCAAGAAATCTTTTCATTTCGCCAAACCGGTATATCCGAAGATGGAAAAGTGGAGGGGCATTTCAGATTTCATGGTGTTCGTCCCAGGTTTGTCGATAAATTTGCAGTGGCCGGTATATCTATTCCCCGTGAAATATTCGATCCGGATAAGATTTTTGAAGTCTAAACTGAAGATTTTAACAGTTCAGCCACAAAGACACAAAGGCACAAAAGAGGAAGTGGTTCAAGAACAAAAACATGGGTAGCCACTAAGGCAAAACAAGGACATGAACTTTTATTGGACACAGATGAACACAGATGGTTA
>JAFDBA010000266.1 GCA_019313505.1 Deltaproteobacteria bacterium | reverse complement strand
CCCGTTGTCCGGTATTAAATTACGGGCTAACGGGCATAACGGGCCAACGGGCACAACCTTTTTTAACTTTAGTTCACTTCAAACTCTTGCAGCTATACTGGAAAATTCACCCACCACCTGGTAAACCCTTCATATAACCTCAAACAAAATTAAAATTCTTGATAATTTAAAAAAGGTAAGTTATAAGCGGCATCTTCGTTAACCCAAAAACTATGCAAGGTTAACCAGATATGGTCGGATAGTATTCAATGTGCAGAATATATGCAATTATATTAATTTTGTTATTAGCCAATAACCCCGTTCTGATGGCCCAGGAAAAGGATGTTCAGCACTACGAACTTGATCCTGTTGTGGTTACCGGAAGTCGTATTCCCTATTACCTTTCGGAGTCCCCTTGCTCGGTTTCGGTGATCACACGGGAAGAGATTGCAATTCTGCCGGCAGACAATATTTCAGATATCCTTAAATATATAAGCGGTGTGGATGTTCGCCAACGTGGTGCTCATGGAGTTCAGGCTGATGTCCGGATCCGGGGAGGGTCCTATGAGCAGACACTGATCATGGTTGACGGCGTTAGTGTTAGTGATCCTCAAACCGGTCATCACAATATGGATCTTTCCGTTAACTTGAATGATATCGAACGAATTGAAATCATTAAAGGACCGGCTGCAAGAATTTACGGTCCCAATGCAATGGGAGGTGTAATTAATATCATAACCCGTGACGTGGATCGCAACTCCTTTGGAGGCCATGTAAAATATGGTGAATATGGCTATTATGATGTTGGTGCGCAGGCTGCACTGAATTCGGACAAGATATCCAACCGGTTATCGGCAAGCCGGCGTTATTCTTCGGGACACATTAAAAGTAAAGATACTGATTTTGATATAAATACAGTAAATTATAAGGGTATTTTAAAAAACGGACCCAACAGGTTTTACCTGGGCATGGGGTTTAGTGACAAAGATTTTGGAGCCTATAAATTTTACAGCGACACATTTCCGGATCAGCGGGAAAAGACAGAAAACTTTCTACTATACAGCAATGCTGATCTTAAAATTGCAGATATGGAAATAATGCCCCGGATACACTGGCGGCACCATGAGGATGAATTTAAAATCAATATCAATGGTGCGTGGTACTTAAACGACCACAAGACTGATGTTTTTGGCGCGCAGCTAAACACCCGTATAATATCCGGACTGGGAGTAACATCAATAGGCGGAGAAGCAGTACTTGAAGATATGAAAAGTTCCAGTCTGGGAAATCACAACCGCGGTCGACAGGGTGTTTTCCTTGAACACAGGCTTTATCCTTCTGACAGGCTGAGCATTGGCATAGGCACTTCTGCAGTTCACTACGGCGATTGGGGCTGGAAGTGCTGGCCCGGTGCGGACATGAGTATTGAATTGACAGATGGATTAACATGGTTTACCTCTTTTGAAAAATCTTTCCGGGTTCCAAATTACACGGAACTTTATTATTTCACTCCTGCAAATCAGGGTAATCCCGACCTTAAACCTGAAAAAGCCTGGACTTACGAGACCGGGTTGCGCTGGCTCACCGAAGGGGTAACTGCCGATTTAAGCCTGTTTTATCGTGATTCAGAAGATGTTATTGATTGGTCGCGCCTTCCGGAAGAAACGGCCTGGCAAGTAAGAAACATTGCAAAAGTCAGTACAAGAGGAGGGGAGATAGGGTTTACTTTATACCCGGAATCTTTTTTCAACACCAGATGGTTTTCCTCTGTGGGTATCGCTTATACTTACCTTGACTCTGACAGGGATACACAGGGAATGGAATCGAAATATGCTTTGGATTACCTCCGACATCAACTCCACGGCTCTGTGGTGTTTAAATGGTTCAACTCATTGAAGCAAGTGATCAAGGCAAGGTATGAGAAACGCATAGTCGGCGATAAATATACTGTTGTTGATACCCGCTTGACATATACACTTCCAAATTATGAAGTTTTTCTTGAGGCCACAAATTTGTTCAACGAAAGATATATTGACTCCGGTTTCGCGCCTATGCCCGGCCGGTGGATAATTGGAGGCGTGAAATTTAACTGGGATTAAACATTGACGGTCTCGTAAAAAGTCCAACTTCTGCGTTGAGCTGCATTTCGTAATCATTCAACGTACGAAAAGTACGCCTTATGATTACAAAATTTGCACGCCTTGAATTTGAACTTTTTACGAAACCGTCTAAATCGGACTTTTTGCGAGTTCATCAACATTACAAAAAAGATAAAAAACAAATCGCTTTGACAATTAATTTAATACATTGTAATAAACAGCGCCAACGTATGGGCTGTTTTTTTATTTATAATTACAAAAAATAAAAAGTTAAGTTGAAATGGATACATATAACTCACTTAAAAGAGAAC
>JAFDBA010000265.1 GCA_019313505.1 Deltaproteobacteria bacterium | reverse complement strand
TTCCCCATAAAGTTGAGATAGCCGTTTCCTGCTGTTGTTAGTGTGATTAAACGGATCAGCTTTTGCAGGGCCATACCTCTGTCTACCTTAATATTATCATCACCGGTTTTCATGTGGTGATACATGTCTGAACCGATAAGCCGGAATATTAAAGATTTATCACCAACAAGGGCCTGATCGTGGGATTCAGCGTAGCTTATGGTTCTTTCGTCGTCCCTGCGGTTGATCAGTTCATGCCATATTTGCCCCATGGGCCAGTTTTCATCCTGCATTTCCTTGGTAAGGCGAATCCAGAAATCAGGAACACCCATGGCAAATCGATAGTCAAAGCCGAATCCGCCTTCAGAAAACCCGGCGGCAAGGCCGGGCATGCCGCTGATATCCTCTGCAATAGTCAGTGCGTCATCACGAACATCGTGGATAAGCCGGTTGGCAAGGGCCAGGTAAGTGAGGGCGTCTTCATCCACACTGTCATCAAAATAACAGTCATAGGAAGTAAAAGCCGTTCCCAGTCCATGGTGATGATAGAGCATGCTGGTAATGCCATCTAATCTGAAACCGTCAAAATGGTATTCATCAAGCCAGAAACGACAGTTGGAAAGGAGAAAATGAAGAACCTGATGTTTTCCATAGTCAAAACATCTGGAATCCCAGGCTTCATGCAATCCACGCGGACCATCGTGAAAGTACTGATAAAGGGTTCCGTCAAATCGGCTCAATCCTTCTGTTTCGTTTGATACGGCATGGGAATGAACCAGGTCCATTGTCACAGCAAGCCCGACGCGGTGAGCAGTATCGATCAACGTCTTCAACTCCTCCGGCGTCCCAAATCGTGATGATGCTGCAAAAAAATTTGAAACCTGGTAACCGAATGAACCGTAATAAGGGTGCTCCTGAACCGCCATTAATTGAAGAGTGTTATAACCGGAAGCCACAATCCTTGGTAGTACACGGTCTGTGAACTCCTGGTATGAACCGATCTTTTCCTCTTCCTGAGCCATTCCTACGTGAGCTTCGTAAACGAACAAAGGTCCCTTAGAACAACGAAAATCATTATGCTTCCACTTATAAGGTTAATCAATGTATCGGGATCCTGAACTACCCTCCTGGCATATGCCGGAATCCGATCTCCTCTACCGCCTGGCCAGTAAATCCTGAGTCGATACAAATTTAGATGTTTAAGTTTTTCAAAAGGCAGCCGGATTTCCCACACACCTTCCTCACTTATTTGCTGAAGGGCAAATTCCTTTTGTTCCTGCCATCCTGTCATCTCTCCAACTATATAAATCTCCGTTGCATTTGGAGCCCATTCACGGAAAATCCATCCATCATCAGTTAAATGAAGACCGAAGTATTCATGGCCTGATGAGAAATCAGCGAGACTCATTTTACCACCGGTTAAACTTGCTTTTCTTTCATGGATACGCGTTAACCGGCGCCTGATGATCTCTTCATACGGTTTCAGATATGGATCTCTTTTAAGAAGACGCTGCAAGGAGGCGTCAATTGTTTTTCTTGTTTTCAATTTTGAACCTGTGTAGTTAATAAACCTGATAAATTCGTAAAAAGTCGAATCCATCAGGTTTTAGGTGTTAAGTTTTAGGTTTTAAGTTAATGTTATTGTCTGTTTTATCAAATGCTTAAAACGTAACACCTAAAACTTAAAACCATCAATTTTCTTTCATCTGCTTTTTCGATTTTCTCTGCTTTACCGTGGCTTTTTTCTTTTGCACTTTCGATTCAGCATCTTTTTGTGAAGATTCTTTTTTATCAACATGCGGCTTAATTAGCGGGCGCTTTAACATCTTTTCATAAAGAGCGATATAGTGCCGGGCAGTTACTGAATGATTAAAAGTGGCTGCACTCTGTTTCATAATACGTTCTATCTGGTCTTGCTTTATTTCTTCCGGCAAATTAAAGAATACCATGGACTGTTCAATTGCCCACATAAGGCCGCCTGCATCAAAAGTCTTGAAAAGAAATCCGTTGCCGGTGTTATTTTCAACATCCAGATGTAAAACAGTATCATGAATTCCTCCGGTATCATGGGCAACAGGCAGAGAACCGTATTTAGGGCCGATCATCTGAGGAAGACCGCAAGGCTCAAAAAGGGAAGGCATTAATATAAAATCCGAAGCCCCATAAGCCTGGCGGGCCAACCTTTCGTCAAATTCGCAGATCGCCACCCGGTTTCCTAGATTGTAAAACCCTACAATATCTTGAAAATGTCCCTTAAACTCACCATTGGCAACAAAAACGATTTCCAGGTCCTGCTCCCAGTACCTGGAGACGAAGTGATAAAGGATGGTTGCCAGCAACTGGCACCCCTTTTGTACCGTATCCAGGCGTGATGGCCAGAAAAAAAGAGGCGCCTTTTCATTTTGAATCAGGCCCAGAGATTTCTGGATGAAACGTTTGTTTTCCAGCTTTCCCTTAACATGATCTTCTGGGCCGTATCTGCAAACAAGATGTTTATCCGTTGTCGGCTCGAAAGAAGGATCTGGGGAATTTAAAATTCCCGTTGCACATTCAGCCCACCATTTATTGGCCAACTCCTGCTGCACATAAGGCTCAACAAAAGCATGGCGACCTTCAACAATTTCCGTTAAAAAGGTCGGGCTCACCGTATTGACAAAATGCGCCGCAAAGATACCGCTTGTAAGAAAATCAACGGGATTGCCGTCTCGTGTCTCCTCGTAGTTATATGACATGCGCTCATAATAAAGATATTGCCAGAAGGATGCCGCATCGATTCCCCTGTCCTCAATATATGACAGCAGGGTTTTTACTGTATGAATGTTATGGATTGTAAAAAGACAGGGTATTCCTAACTGTCTTGCCATTGCAGGAATCAAACCTGTCATCCAGTCGTTGCAATGAATAAGATCAGGCTGTACACGGGGAACAATATTGTTGATGACCTCTCGCTGGAATGCAAGGGCGATTCTTAAATTTTCCCAGCTGTAATTGGAATATACATTATGAAGGTAAAAAAAAGCTCTGTCTTCGGCAAGGTGAAGCCTCTCATCTGGCATTTTCCTCCGTATGGCCTTTAATTCCTTGCCCACAACAGGATTAAAGCGGGCATTGAACAGTTTGCGATAGTCCGGAATAGCGACATGTACGTCAGCTCCCAAATCAAACAGGGCACTGACAAGTGCTGCTGAAACATCGGCAAGCCCTCCTGCCTTGGCCGTAAGATAATTGGCCATGTTCCCCATATCGTTGGGCAGGTAGGTAACTTCGGGCGTTACTATAAGGACCCGGGGATTGCCTGGATGAGATACCATTTATAATTCCTGATTTATTATTAGGCGCTTATTACATCATATAGTCAATCATAAAGCATCAATCATTCTATGCCCATGTAAGAAGACCGGGCGTAAACTTAATCCTGTCGTCACCACGAGGAGTTACACGGGCAGTAAAACCGAACCGCCCTGAACTATCACAGGTCAGGTCACATGCATAAAGATACTCTCCGTTCCC
>JAFDBA010000264.1 GCA_019313505.1 Deltaproteobacteria bacterium | reverse complement strand
TCGCCCTAATCTACAAAATTTCCACCTGGTTTTCACGCACAATCGGAATTTCAGCCAAACAGATCCCAACATCAGAGCGGGTGTCTGCGGCTGTTAAAGGGATTCTGGGAACTATTTTCAGTGGAAAGATTCTAACCCTTATCAAGGTTTTCATTCTTGATGTGGTTTTGCAGATAAGGATTCTCAAAGAAGATTTTCTCCGCTGGCTGATGCACATGCTCATATATGCCGGCTTTATGCTGCTCCTTCTGATGCATGCCCTCGAGAACTTCATTTCCGAACCTCTGTTCACCGATTACTATTCGACAGCTAATCCTTTTATGTTTTTAAGAGATCTGTTCGGTCTCATGGTAATAATCGGGGTCGGCATTGCCATATATCGACGATTCATTCTGAAAGTGCCCCGTTTAAAAACCAGCGCCATGGATCACTACGCTATTATTATTCTGGCCGTAATTATGTTTTCGGGAGTTCTTTTGGAGGGAGCAAAAATAACGTCCCATACCGAGTATCAGGCCATGGTGGAAGATTATGCCGATCTGGAAGACCAAGATGAAATAACGGCTCTTGAAAGCTACTGGGTTCAGAACTTCGGCACGGTCTCTCCCAACGTACAGGCGCCCTTTGATGAAGACGTTTTGTCTATGGGTAAGGACCTTCACGAGGCCAGCTGTATGGACTGTCATTCCTCCCCCCAGTGGGCTTTTACCGGTTATGCGGCTGCTAAAATCATCAAGCCTATGGCTCTGGCACTGGATCGGGCGGGGACCTCTACGATCCTGTGGTATATCCATTTCCTGGCCTGTTTTATCGGCCTGGCCTATCTTCCCTTCAGTAAAATGTTTCATATTTTTGCCACACCGGTAAGTTTGCTGGCCAATGGGGTCATGGAAAAAGATAAATCCGATCCCGCAAATATTGCAACCCGGCAGGTTATGGAATTGGATGCCTGCACCCACTGTGGCACTTGCAGTCTGAGATGTTCCGCCGCGTCGGCCTTTGATGTCCTGGACAATGAATATATTCTGCCGTCGGAAAAGATGACTTTTCTCAAGACCCTGGCATCCGGAAAAAAACTGAGCCCGCGGGAACTAAGCGCCATCCAGGAAGGGGTTTACCTTTGCACCAATTGCGATCGCTGCACCGTGGTTTGTCCTGCAGGGATCAATCTAAAGGAATTGTGGTTCAATGTGAGGGAGGATCTGGTTCAAAGAGGATGCCCTGAACCTTTGGTACTTTCTCCATTTTCTTTTTTCCGGGGTCTTAGTCGGGAAAATATATCTACCGAAGATTATGCCCGGCCCCTGGCAGATGCCAACCGGGCTGTTGCCGGCAAGTTTGAGCAGGTTATGGATCCAGGCACGCCGATTTCTTTTAAGGACAGAGAAATCGTGGAATTAAATCAGCTGCCCGGCACCGGCACTTTTTCATACTGTTTCGGCTGTCAGACCTGTACCACCGTTTGTCCGGTGGTGGCCGAGTATGAGAATCCTCAGGAAACCCTGGGTTTGCTGCCCCATCAGATCATGAACTGCCTGGGTTTGGGACTGGTAGAAATGGCCTCCGGACCCAGGATGCTTTGGGATTGCGTAACCTGTTATCAATGCCAGGAACACTGTCCCCAGAATGTAGAGATCACGGATATTTTCTTTCAGTTAAAAAATCTTGCTGTCAAGAATGCCGGCAAGGTTGCCGATGAAAGTTCCCCTGATTTGGAAGCGGCATAAGAAACCGGTCAATGAAGTTATTAAGGATATTATTATGAAATATGCATTGTTTTTGGGGTGTAACATACCTGCCCGGGTCGATCAGTATGATGCGTCCGCCAGGGCTGTATTACGGCAGGTGGGTGTGCAACTGAAGGATATTCGCGAATTTAATTGCTGCGGATATCCCATGCGCAATGTGGACCAAAAAGCGTTCCTTTTTTCTTCGGCTGTAAACCTGGCCCTGGCTGAAAAAGCGGGACTCGACATATTGGCTCTTTGCAAATGTTGCTTCGGAACTCTTAAAGAGGCCGAACATATCTTGGAGGAAGAAGGAACGTTGCAAAAAGAAGTCCATGGATTGCTTGCAAAAAGAGGTCTTAAGTATACCGGCAAGATACAGATTAAGCATTTCCTTTCGGTTTTGTATCACGATGTGGGTTTGGACACCTTGCAAAGTAAAATAACCACGCAATACAAAGATTTTAAAATTGCCACACATTATGGATGCCATGCCTTGCGCCCAAGCAAGATCACCCGGTTCGACGATCCTGTTGCCCCCTCTGTATTTGACAAGCTTGTTGCAAAAGTGTTGATTGGACCCGGAAGCTGGAATGCTGCGGGGCTCCGGTACTGGGATTCAATGACGATCTTTCCATGAAGCTGACCAGAAAAAAGATTTCATCAGGCAAAGAAGCTGGCGCCGACTATCTATGTTCTGCCTGTCCATATTGTCATCTGCAGTTTGATTCGGTGCAAAAAATGATGGTATCTAAAAATGGAAACGATCCCCTGGCTTCTGTTCTTTATCCGCAACTGCTGGGGCTGTGCATGGGCATCGACGAAAAGACTCTGGGAATCGGTATGAATAAACTTGATATCAGTGGTATAACATCTTTTTTTGATCAGGGAGTAGAAAATGCCAAATAAAAAAACAGGCGCTGTAATGGTCGTCGGTGGAGGGATAACCGGAATGCAGGCGGCTCTGGATCTGGCCGATGCCGGTTATTACGTTTATCTCGTCGAAAAGTCCGGATCCATCGGCGGGATGATGTCGCAACTTGATAAGACCTTTCCCACCAATGACTGTGCCATGTGAGTTATCTCGCCCAAACTGGTCGAGGTCGGCCGGCACATCAACATAGAATTACTCACCCTTTCAGAGCTGGAGAGCGTTTCCGGCGAAGAGGGCAATTTTAAGGTAAAAGTCAGAAAGCATGCTCGCAGTGTCAATATGGATCTTTGTACCGGGTGCGGCAGTTGCGTCGAAAACTGTCCGGTAATGTATGAAGCTCAGGTATGATTTGACTTTTTGAGATGTTGTCAAGCACAGGAGTTTGATATTTATGGAAAATTCAGATAAAATTGATTGGCCTAGAATCGATGAAATCATCGAAAAATATAACGGGAACCGAGAAGCCCTGCTGATGATCATGCAAGATATCAGCGATATGTATAATTATGTTCCACCGGAAGTGATCCCTGCTTTGGTTGAGAAATTGGGTGTACGAATAAGTCTGATTTACAGTGTCGCCACCTTCTATAAGACCATCAGTCTAGAGCCCAGAGGTAAATACATTGTTAATGTTTGCACCGGAACTGCCTGTCACGTGCGGGGTGCCGACAAAATTATGGATGCATTGCAGGATCACCTCCATATCAAAGAAGGTGAAACCACCGACGACCTTCTGTTTACTCTGGAGGGTGTGCGATGCATCGGGTGCTGCGCATCAGGACCTGTTATTACGGTGAATCAGGAGACTCACGGCGGTCTCGACCGGGCCACCGCGCTCAAAGCCATTGACGGATACAATTAAAATGTCTCTTAAACGTACGGAGTAATGGATGCTATACCAGAACATGACAAAATTAGAAAATAGAGAGGCCCTGGAAGAACTGAGAAATTCACTGAAACTTGCGCAAAAGGAAGATGGGAAGCGATTAATTTCCCTTTGTGCGGGTTCCGGTTGCGGGGCTTATGGAACGGCAAAAGTTCATAAAGCACTGATGGCGGAACTGGCAGAGCAGGGCATGCAAGATGACGTCGAAGTTAAACTTTCAGGCTGTCACGGTTTTTGTGAAAAAGGTCCGATTCTAGTTATCCATCCTGAAGGCATATTTTATCCGCAGGTAAAAGAAGAACACGTTTCTCAAATCGTAGAAGAAACCCTTAAAAACGGCAAGTTGGTCAAATCGCTGATTTTTAAAGATCCTTTAAGCAAAAAAAAGATTTTCCATGAGCATGATGTCCCTTTCTACAAACTCCAGCAAAGGATTATTTTCGGGAACAACGGTTTGATCGATCCCACCAGCATCGAAGACTATATATCGGTGGACGGATATTCGGCCCTTGAAAAAGCGCTTTTTGATATG
>JAFDBA010000086.1 GCA_019313505.1 Deltaproteobacteria bacterium | reverse complement strand
CCCTGAGCCTCGCTTTCGGACAAGTATTCGTTTACGAACCAAAAGATCAGTGGCCTGCCTTGCAGTGGGCCGACCTATACCATAACTCGCAGAAAGGCTGTTTTCCGACGGAATTCTTGAACCGGACGTATATTCCCCTGAACGTATTTTTATTAGCAAAATATCAGCCAGTTGGCGGTATAATGGAATAGGAGATTTTGAATTCAGCATTAACACATACTGACGAATATTAGTTAAGTTGTCAAGACATATTTTGGTTTTAAAATGTATAATACGGATATATTTAAAATAAAAATGTCAAATTTTTAACACCTTTGTCATATTATTGATCAATCTTTCTAAAAGTTCACATACAGCTTCCACAATATGTTTTCTAATAATATATAATAATTATAATGGTTTCATTATAAACCCGTGCCAATCAAGGCTTTGGCATGATTTGTGCACAGATAACTGTTATCCCCCTACCCTCTTTCTTGAAAGCGGATGTTTTGGGTGGAATCGAATTTGTAAATGAGTGAGGGGTTTGAAAAATATGCCGGCAGCTCAAGCTTTATTAGATAAATTCAATACTATTAAAACCCTGCCCCATGTTGCAATACGTCTAACCAAATTGATTTCTGACGAAAACAGCACCATGCAGGATTTTGAAAAAATGATAAAGATGGACCCCACACTGGTTTTGCGCTTGCTGCGCGTAGTCAACAGCTCCTATTATGCATTGCGGCAAAAAGTCGACAGTATCTCCAGGGCCGTTGTAATTATCGGTATGAATAACCTGCGCAACATGATTGTTACAGAAACGCTTAAAGATATATTCAAGGAAAGTCAGGAGCAAGACGCCTTTTCCAGAAACCGGTTGTGGCTTCATTGCGCTGCGGTCAGTATTTGTAGTCAAATGATTTCAGAGCGTATTTTCGGGCAAAACGGTGAAAATGCTTTTTTATGCGGAATCCTCCATGATATTGGAATGATCGTTGAAGATCAGACTGCACACGATTTATTTAACCATGCGTGTAAAGCTTATGCACAGGACTCCGGAACAATTATCGATCATGAAAAAGAAATTATCGGTACCGACCACTGTGAGGTAGGATATCTTTTAGCTAAAGACTGGAAACTACCTCTTGAAGTGCAGGAGGGGATTAAGCAACACCATAAAGCTCTCAAAGAAGTCTCCCCGTCAAGCATTACCGGAATAATCCAGATATCAGAATATATTGTTTCTAAATTGAACTATACCGCCATTCCCGGAATGAATACAATGCTTTCATCCCCTTTGGCTACCCATATTCGTGAAAATGTTGGGGAATATAAAGCTCTGGTTAAAGATCTGCCTGATGAAATGTCAAAAGCCAGCGATCTTTATGAACATCAAAAGGAGTAAAGTTAGTGGATGTTCCAGTAGATATCTTCAGTGAATTTGTAGACCGGGATAAAGAACTCAAAAAATTTCTTTTATTACTAAAAGAACGAATGCCGGAGGGGTGTTTTCAGCTTTTATTAAATCATAAAACAGATGTTTCTTTAGGAGACAACCTAAAGTTACAACGCAGGGTCCGCGACAAAATTGTCGATCGTTCTAAAAATGAAAAAGGCATAATCCATATGGATTTGTCCGGCGGACTTTTGGTTTATTCAACCGCTATCAATGAATTAGATGCGATATTGATTGTTACGTTATCAAAACAGGCCCCTGATTCATTTTTGAAACAACATGCAGCCACCATTATCCAATTATGCATAGAACTGTTCCTTTCCCAAAATGCTCTTTGTGATGAGAAAGAAATTATCAAAACTCAAAAAAAACAATACAATCGTAAACTCAGGGTGTTGGAAAATAAATATCAAGAAATTTTGGAGGATAATCACCGCGGGTATCAGATCATTCAAAAACAGCAAGTGGATTATTCACGAACCTTGAAATCTGAGATTGCACGGCAAACCGCCCGGCTTCGGGAGACTAATGTGAGTCTGAAGCAAGCACGGGAAGCTGCTGAAAATGCCAATCAAGCCAAAAGCCAATTTCTTGCCAACATGAGCCACGAAATCCGCACTCCCATGAACGGAATCATTGGTTTTACCGAAATGCTCTTTGATACGGATCTTAACGAAAATCAGATGGATTACCTGGAGACGATAAAGAGGAGCGGGGATAGCCTGTTATCTTTAATCAACGATATTCTCGATTTTTCCAAGATCGAAGCCGGAGAACTCGATTTTGAGAAAACTAATTTTGATCCGGAACTTGTTGCCTATGACGTCTGTGAACTCATCCTTTCAAAAGTCCAATCAGAACCCATCGAGGTTCTCTGCAACATCGACGATAACCTTCCTGCATTTGTAAAAGGAGATCCATTGCGATTTCGGCAGATCCTGACCAACCTGATGGGTAATGCCGCCAAGTTTACCGAATCCGGAGAAATTGAGCTTTTTTTGGGGGTTGAAGAAGAAAATGAGACCCAGGTAAAGCTTCATGTAAAAATAAGGGACACCGGTATCGGCATCACCAAAGATAAGTTGGCAACCATTTTCACACCGTTCCAACAGGCTGACGGATCCACATCAAGAAAATATGGCGGTACCGGTCTGGGACTTTCAATATGCAAGCAAATTTCGAATATGATGCATGGCAATGCCTGGGTAGAAAGCCCTGCCAATTGTCAATGTAAAGGGGGTCCGGGAAGCATATTTCACTTTACTGCCTGGCTGGGAAAAACTAAAGCTAAAAAAGCCCGAAGATCCGCGCCGGCGTCGCTCTCCGGTAAGAAATTGCTTGTTTTTGACGACAATCAAACCTCTATAAATATATTGGGCCATATGTTGACGTCAGCGGGAATGAATGTAACTACGCTGAAGAAAAGCACCGATGTAATCCCCACTCTTCAAAAGGCCAGACAAACCGAAAATCCGTTCAATTGTTGTATTATAGATATTCGGAATTCCGGCATCAGCGGCTATGAAGTGGCGCAGCAGATTCGTAGTGTTGAATCCCAAATCAAAGATACAAAACTTGTCCCCGTGAATGCTGAAATACAACATATTCATTTAATTGCATTATCTTATTTTCTGGATCATGATGCTCAAAAATGCAAAGATGCGGGTTTTGACAATTTTTTGAGCAAACCGGTTCGCAGAGATAAACTTTACCAGATGTTGGAGAGAAGTATTGGAATGCAGAATGCGGATTGCAAATTTCGGGACGCAGAAGATCATGAAATTCAAAAACAAATAAAGAACCCATATTCAGTTCGTAACGATATGGGACCTTCTATACGCATTCTTTTAGCAGAGGATAACCCGGTCAATCAGAAGCTGGCCAAGATAATGATGACCAAAGCCGGTCATCAGGTAGAAACGGCCATTACAGGAAAAGAGGCGGTTGAAAAATTCACAACTTCACCTGCAGATTTTGATCTGATTTTTATGGATATGCAGATGCCTGAAATGGATGGAACTGAAGCCGTTCATCGCATACGCAAATGGGAGAAATCCGAAATCTGCAATCCACAATCTGCAATCAAAAGAGTTCCGATTATCGCACTGACAGCAAATGCCATGAGGGAAGACAGAATAAAGTGTTTTGAATGTGGCATGGATGACTATATTACAAAACCGATTAAAAGGGAGCTTCTATTTAAGACCATCGAAAAATGGATATCAAATTAAAAAGTCGGTAGTGTAAGGAGTTTCTATGAATTTCAGGGAATTATCGAAAAACCTGGGCCTGGAAGAAGAAGAATATATAGAGCTGTTCGAACTTTTTGTTGAGACCAGTAAGGCAGATCTCAACAAGCTTTGGTTTGCTATCGATATGGCAAATTCGGAAAAAGCAGTTCGTATTACCCATTCTTTGAAAGGCGCCGCTTTGAACCTGGGATTAAACGAGTTTCATGAAATCGCAGAAGAAATTGGAAAGACTGTCCGTGACGGACAACTGGAAAAAACCGGACAAATCGCTAAAAAACTACAGGAAAAACTGGATAACGTTACCGGTTTTGTTAGTACCTAAACTCTGACGGTCTCGTTAAAAATTAAAAGGAGTGACCACATGAAGAAAATAATGGCTGTAGATAACCATCCGGTAATGCTAAAGTTCATGACCAATCTGCTTGAGAAAAAAGGTCATGAGGTTTTGACGGCATCAGATGGTCTTTCCGCCCTTGAAATATTGGAAACCAGCATTCCGGACGTCATGTTTATTGATCTTGTAATGCCGAATATAAGCGGTGATAAGCTCTGCCGTATAATTCGTAGTAAGCCAGAACTTAATAATATTTTTCTCATTATCCTTTCAGCAATTGCAGCCGAGGAAGAACCACGCCTTGCTGACTATGGCGCCGATATCTGCATTGCAAAGGGGCCTTTTAATAAAATGGCCGAGCATGTTCTTACAGCGCTGGAATATTCAGATGCAAGAAGGTCAGAAGGACCGTCAAGTGAAATAATTGGGCAGGACAAGCTATATGAGCGTAATATTACAAAGGAGTTGCTGGCTTCCAAAAAACACTTTGAAGTAACGTTAAACAATATATCTGAAGGTATTTTGGAGCTTACGCCTGAATTTAAAATAGTATATGTAAATCCAGCAGCTATCTCAATAATAGGCATTCCCGAGGAGACGGTATTGTCTTCAAACTTCATGGCATTTTTCAATAACAAACATCATAGAAGAATTATGGAACTGCTGTACGATCATGATAACAAGCAAAACGCAATTCCTTATGACACTCCGGTGGAACTAAATAATAAACAGGTTGCATTGAATCTAATACCTATAAAGAACGATGATCGCAATTCATTTCTTGTTATTCTAAATGATGTCAGCCGACGAACGCAAATAGAAGCTCAACTTCAGCATATCCAGAGGATGGAAGCTATAGGTACTCTTGCGGCCGGAGTCGCGCATGAGATAAATAATCCCATAAACGGAATTATCGGCTACGCCGAGGTATTAAGAGACCAGTCCGATGAGAAGGACCTTGATGACCATATCCCGGAAAGAATTATCAAAGAGGCGGAGCGGATTGCGGAAATTGTGAAGAATTTGCTTTCTTTTGCCCGAGATCGGAAGGAAGATTACAGTCCTTCGAACATTAAGGATGTCATATCCAACACCCTTGCCCTGGCAAAAAAACAGGCAATCAAAGATGGGATAAAGATTTCTGTTGATGTACCTTCTACCATGCCCAAAGTAAAAATACGCAGCCAGCAAATTCAACAGGTCTTTTTAAATATTTTATGCAATGCTCAACATGTCTTAAACCAGAAATTCCCCGAATTCAATGAAGATAAATTCCTTAAAATTAAAAGTGAGTCCATCAAACTTGAAGATCAAGATTATGTTCGAACAACATTTTACGATGGCGGCACCGGAATACCCGAAAACATTTTGAATAAAATTTGTGACCCATTCTTTTCCACTAAGCCTCATGGGAAGGGAACCGGATTGGGGCTTTCAATCAGCCACGGTATAATTAATAATCATGGTGGAAACCTTCTGTTCGAAAGTGTGGAAGGAGAGTACACAAAGGTTATGGTTGATCTGCCGGTAATTTGACAATATACTACTGTGCACGGCTTTAATCGGAGAGCCAAGTCAGAGTTCTCCGGCTCTGCCTGAAGAATCGCTGCAAGAGCACTTCTCCAGTATTGACAGATCGGCCCTGTTTAGATAAGATTAATAGTTTAAAGATTTTTCATAAAAAAGGCGTATTAATCGTCAAACTGTTGGACTTTCAAGTCTCGAAATCTTATCCATGAACCTATTAACCACACCAAAATATATTCATTCCAAGATCAAGAAATTGTTTGGAAAATCTCCCGATGATTTTCGTATTACAATCGGCGAGGTCCTGAGACGGAAAGGTATTATTACCGAAAAACAACTCCAGGAAGCCATAAAGGTACAAAAAGAGAAACTCTATACCTTGGGCAAGGCCGTTCGATTAGGGCAGATTATCGTTGAACTCGGTTATGCATCGGAAGAAGAACTGGTCAAGGCAGTAAATGTTGAATATCAGATTTCGGTTAAAACGCTGGCAGACGACATAAAAGGACTTGTTAAAGATAAACGCGGAAATTTTGTGGAAGGTCTCCCTTCGCCCCGCATTCCCATATGGCTCCAGCTTTTTGCTGCAACCATGGTCATTATCATCACGACTATTTTTGTAATGAGTTTTTTCATTTTAAGTCAGCAAAAAGAAAGGCTTTACCGGCAAACCGTCAAGATCGGCAAAATCAGTCTGAACTATTTCAGCAGCAACTCTCCGGTCCCCCTTCTGGAAGACAACATCTTAAGACTCAATACGTTAATAAAAGATGCAACTGCTGTTGAGGGGCTTCTTTATGCCATCATCGTTGATCGCAATCAGATCATCAAGGCACATACCGACATAACTAAAATCGGCAAGACCTTTGAAAAGTTCGCCCACTTGGAAGATGTGAAAAAAGAACAAGATGTTACTTACTTTAATTACTACTCAAAATTCGGCCAAAATGTTTTGAATCTAACCCGCCCAGTATTATTCAAAGGCAAAAAACTGGGTCAAGTCCATGTCGGAGTGTCCATCGATTTTATCGAAAAATTAATCCACAAAGCCCGTTTGACAATTGTCGTGATAACATTTTTCATTATACTGTTCGGAAGTGCAATTGCAGTTTGGCTCGGATTCCATTTCTCCCGCCCCATTTCAAATCTGGTTATGGCCACCGGTGAAATCGCTTCGGGAAATTATCAGCACAAAATAATACTGGCAAGAAATGACGAGCTTGGAAACCTGGCCACCGCGTTTAACCTCATGGGAGATGAACTCTGGAAGAACTCTCTAATGCAGAAATCGTTTGGCAAGTATATCGGTTCTGAAGTTCTTGAAATGATCATGGCCAATCCTGAAAGTGCCTGGCTCAAAGGCCATAGAAATGAAGCCACCATCATATTCACCGATATAAGAGGATTTTCATCATATTCAAAGCTCAAGGAGCCTGAAGAAATCGTTGAAGGTCTGAATGAATACTTTGAGATTGCCACACAGGCAATACAGGATCACGGCGGATATGTGGATAAGTTTATCGGTGATGCGGTTCTGGGAGTTTTTGGGGTTCCGGTTTATCACAAAGATCATGTGGAAAGGGGTGTAAGGGCTGCAAACGACATGCAGAAGAAGTTTATGAATAAACAAAACAATGGAAATAGCCTCCTTCAATCTGTAGGTATCGGAATTAATTCCGGAGTTGTGGTATCAGGCAATATCGGATCACAGGATAAAATGGAATATACCGTAATTGGCGATACGGTAAACCTGGCCGCACATCTGAACAAGCTCGCCGGTTCCGGTGATATTATTATCAGTGAAAGTGTTTTTGAAAATCTTAAAGACATAATTACAGTAAAACCACTTTCACCACAGCATATCAAGGGCAAAACAAAACCGGTTGAAACGTTTAAGTTGCTCAGCATAAAGGATAAGCTCAATGCAACGATCCGCAAATAGAATGAAAACCATTTACGGCCTTATTTTTCTATTGTCCCTGTTATTGCTTTCCGCCTGCGCCACGGATACCCGGTCCCATCACGAGATATCTGAAATTCGCATTAATGACGACTTTATCATTGTCACAACAACCGCCAAAGATACCCCTTCTTCCCTGGCCGCAGAATACTTGAACGATCCATCCAAAGAGTGGGTAATTTCCGAATTTAACCATATCAAAACTCTGACTCCAGGACAGAAATTGATTATCCCCTTATTCCCTTTCAATAAAAGCGGCCTTAAACCCGGTGGTTATCAAACTGTCCCGGTTTTGGCATACTACAGTTTCTCCGAAAACAAACCGAATAAAGTATCAATCACTCAAGGTAACTTTAAAGCCCAGATGAAATATCTTAAGGAGAACAACTATCATGTTATCACACTGGATCAATTATTAGATTTTCTCGATTATAAAGAACAAATACCTGAAAAATCTGTTGTGATTACATTTGACGACGGATGGAGCTCCGCATATGACTTCGCTTTCCCCATATTGAAAGAATATGGTTTCCCGGCTACATTTTTTATTTACACCGATTTTATCGGCGGCGGAAAAGCCATGTCATGGAAACAAATCAAAGAGCTCTCGGAAGCCGGGTTTGATATCCAATGCCAGACCAAAACACACAGAAATTTGGCGACCCTAAAAAAGAAGGAGTCGTTTAAAGAATACTTCAATTCCCTTGAAATGGAAATAAGTTACCCCAAAAAATTGATCGAAAAGAAACTGAATAAAGAATGCAAATGCCTGGCATATCCGTATGGTTTAACCAATAATCTCGTCATTGCCATGTTAAAAAAACACGGCTACCGTGCCGCATTCACCGTTGACAAGAAATCCAATCCGTTTTTTATTGATAAATACAAAATCAGTGAAGTGACTAAAGTGACCTAAAGTGACTAAAGTTAAGGTATTCTGTCAATTTTATCTAAAATAAATAGCCGGAGCGTAGCGACTCCTTAACTTTAGATCACTTTTAACTTTTTCGGTTTATGCTTGATAGGTTCGTTGTTTCATAAAACTAAATTGATGCGAAATGAAATGAAAAAGTTGTTTAACATTTATTTACTTTTAATTGTTCTGTTTTTCTTCACCGGATGCACCGGTGTGCGGGGGTTTTTAGGAACTATCGCCGATAAACTTTCAAAAAAACCTTCCACAAAAGAGCCCGGGCACACTAAAGCTTTGCCCGCTTCTTATTACCTGGAAAAAGCGCTGGAATATGAAAAAAATGATGAATTGCAAACCGCCCTTTTTTACATGCAAATTGCAGGCACACTGAATCCGGACAGTACAAAAATTCCTGAAAAGATTGCCTCCTTAAAATCTACCATCGATCATAAAGCCAGGCAGCATTTTACAACGGGTGTAGAGTTTTGCAAAAAAAGAAGATTCAAAGACGCACGAAAGCAGTTTCTGACGACGTTAAGATATGCCCCTAATCATAAAGGGGCTTTAGACTACCTAAAAAACAGGTTACATCCAAAAGAATACCTAAATTATAAAGTAAAAGAGAACGACACCCTTAAAGATATTTCAAAGAAATTTTATAAAGATTCTTCAAAAGATTTTCTGATCGCCTATTTTAATAATCTTAAAACCGGTGAAGAACCCGTATCCGGGACCATTCTTGAACTTCCCCTACTCGGATCAGAATTTAACCGACCCCCAATAAATATCCCTTTTGAATTAATAAAAGCGGAAAACCTTTTGAAAGAAAAACGATATCGGGAAGTGCTGGATGTTTCAGAAAAGATTCTTGAATATGATCGGTTGAACAAAAAGGCATCTGATTTGAAAAATGTTTCCTGCTATCAGATTGGAATGGAGTTAAGCAGGCAAGAAAAGTATCCCGAAGTCATGGAGATGTTCAAGAAGGTGTCTCCCGAATATCAGGGGGTTGAAGAAGCAATACAACAGGCAACTAACAAAGAGTTGTTTAAAGCTAAAAACCTTTTAAAACAAAAACAATATGAACAAGTATTTGCTGTTGCGGGAAAGATTTTAGATTATGACAAATCGAATAAAGCGGCCAAAGATCTGATCAACACCTCTTTTTGCAAACAAGGCAAGAACTTGATCATTCGAAAAAACTATACCGAAGCATTAAATGTGCTTAGCAGAGCAGACCCTCAATATGATTGTGTTAAAAAAACCATATCTGATGTTTATAAAGCTAAGAAGAAACAGGCTGAAGTACATTACCTTAACGGCGTCAAACATTTTTTGAATGAAGAGCTACAAAGCGCTATAAAAGAATGGGAAAAGGCCTTAGCCCTGAATCCGGAGCACAAAAAAGCAAAAATAAATATCAATAACGCCCGGAGCTTGTTAGAAAAATTAGAAAAGGTCAAGTAGTCTTTCCGAGTCAAAAACCCCAGGAAAACAGGCTTGCCCGGTGAAATTTCCCGCAGGGGTATGCAAAAAATCATTTTAAGGATTTAGTCATGGAAGTCACCCTTCATCCCCGATAAAGAACTATTGAAACAGTGTAAAATTGTTTCACATCGCGGAGAGCATGATAATAAGACGGTTTTTGAAAATACAATCGCTGCATTTGATCGTGTAAAAGAAGCCGGTGTGTGGGGTATAGAATTTGATATTCGCTGGACCAAAGATCTGCAACCGGTTGTCCTCCATGACAATAACCTCCAAAGAGTCTTTAAGTCCGATATAGAACTAAACAAGGTAACCCTTGCCGAATTAAAAGAACATTGTAACTTGATCCCTTCTCTTTCCGAAGTAATTCAAAAGTATGGCAAAATCTTACACCTTATGGTTGAGATCAAGAAAGAAGAATATCCTGACCCCGTATATCAAAACAATGTGTTGAAAGATCTTTTCGATCCGCTGACGCCTCAGGTAGATTTTCATTTCATTTCTCTGCGGCCTGAGATGTTCATTTTGATTAACTTTGTACCTCCCTCAACATTTCTTCCGAGTGCACGGTTCAATGTTAAACGGTTAAGTAATCTGGCCCTTTTAAAAAATTACCGGGGAGTAACAGGGCATTACTTCTTACTCACCCATATGCTACTGAAAAAACACCATAAGCAGAAACAACACATTGGAACA
>JAFDBA010000005.1 GCA_019313505.1 Deltaproteobacteria bacterium | reverse complement strand
GATAAAAGATCACTATAAACCAAAATACAACTGCATCATTGTTAAATAAAATACCCTATACAGTCATAAGCAAAAAAAACAGACAAGGAGGATGAACATGAAAAAATGGATTCTTTTAGGTGGTGGAGCCCTTGTTGCCGTCATAATAATTGTGCTGGTTGTCGGGGTGTCCAATCTTGGGCCCATGATTAAGAATGCAGTCAATAATTACGGCCCAGAAATGACCAAGACCGAGGTAAAACTGGGAGATGTCGGGGTTTCCCTTTTATCCGCAGAGGCCGAACTCAAGGATTTCTTATTGGGAAATCCCAAGGGATTCAAGTCTCCACAGGCTATGAGTGTGAAGTCCATTCATCTGAACGTGGATGAAAAATCGCTCACCAAAAATACGATTATCATTGATAAGATCGAGGTGGTTGCTCCTGAAATTACTTATGAAAAGGTTCGCGGCACGGACAATTTTCAAACCATTATGAACAACGTGATAAAATCTATCGGGGCGGACAAGACCACTTCACAGCCCGTCGAGAAAGGGAAAAAAGTCGATGGCAAGAAAATCCTGATCAGAAATTTTATTTTGAGAGACGGAAAGGTAAACCTGGCCATGGCTGTGCTCGATGAAAACACATTGAGCGTCGATTTGCCGGACATTCACCTCAAGAATGTGGGTCAGGAAAAAGGCGGTGTATCTCCTGCAGAAGCATTTAAAGAGATATTTGCTGCACTGTACTCAAAGATCACTTCCCCGGCAGTAACTGATGTTTTTAACAAAAAACTCAAGAAGTTGGCTACTGACACTGAGGCAACGACCGAAGAGGCCAAAAAGCAACTGGAAGATTCAAGCGAAAGCGCAAAAGAGGAAGTAAAGGCCACAACCGATAAACTTAAGGGGATATTTGGAAAATAAAAATAGATGTTTAGATAAATGAAATAGGAGAATACAAATGAAGTTACGACGCTTTAATTTCAAAATGTTTAAATCCACATTCATCATATGTGTTATTGCAATTGGACTTTCTTGCAGTTCAGGAGTGGTAACCGCAGGAAATAGCTGGTTTGATAAAGCAAAGGACTTGGTTGGCGGTGTTGAGAAAAGTGACAGCGGTCAAAGTGCACTATCTGTTGATAACGTTGCCGCCGGACTTAAGGATGCACTTCGCGTAGGTTCTGAGACCGTGGTCACGCAATTGGGTAAACCTGACGGTTTTAATGCTGATCCGGCGATTCATATTCCATTACCGGAAAATTTTAAAACCGTCAGAAATGCACTGGATAAAATTGGAATGTCATCTATGCTCGATGATCTGGAATTACGACTCAATCGAGCGGCCGAAGTGGCGACCCCCAAAGCCAAGGCGCTTTTCTTGCAGTCCATTAATGAAATGACCCTGGACGATGCCATGGGCATCTACAAAGGACCTGATGACGCAGCCACAAAATATTTTCAAAGCAAGATGTCACAACCCCTTGCCGAAACCATGCACCCTATTGTTGAAAACAGCCTGTCCCAAGTTGGGGCAGTACAGAGCTACGATAACGTCATCGGTAAATACAGATCTTTACCTTTTGTACCTGATGTTAAAGCTGATTTAACTAATTATGTTACCGAGGAAGGCATGAACGGAATCTTCCACTATCTTGCCCGTGAGGAAGCCGCAATCCGTCAAAATCCTGCAAAGCGTACCACCGATCTGTTAAAACGTGTTTTCGGTGCGCAATAGAGACTTACCGGTGGCCGTAGTATAAGTCGTTCATAGGAGGTGTAACCATGGGAGAAAACAACCATAGCTTTGCTTCAAAAACAACCCAAAAGCGATTTGGGTGTTTGCAAGTCTTTGGGTTATCAGTCATTGTGGTTATTTTTACCGCTGGGGTAACCATCTTGGTGTTCAAAACTTACTTTTTCCCATCAGAATTCAAGCCTGTGACCCTGAATTCCCACGAAGAGCAAGTTTTGACCGCCAAATTAGAAAACCTCGATTCAATAGGGGCTGGTGTTACTTCACATAGGAACGATGAATCCATTAAATCATCTAAATCAGACCGGTTTAATCCAAATGCCACCCTCGAACCGGAACCTTACAGTGAAAAAGGCATCAAAAGGGAGATTAATTTCACTGAAAGGGAACTCAACGGATTACTGGCAAAGAATACGGATCTTGCAAGAAAATTGGTAATTGATTTATCTGACGATCTTATTAGTGCAAAGCTTCTACTACCCGTTGATGAAGATTTTCCTATACTTGGAGGCAAAATCATTAGGGTCAGAACCGGTGTCGTTTTTACATACGATAAGGGCAGACCTGTGGTCATACTGAAAGGCATCACCATTATGGGTATACCCCTGCCCAATGCCTGGCTGGGGGGAATAAAAAATATAGATCTGGTTAGAGAATTTGGCGTGGACACGGCTGGATTCTGGAAGACTTTTTCGGATGGAGTCGAGGACATAACGGTAACAGAAGGCTTTTTAAAGATAAGGCTGAAGGAATAACGAAGGCATCCCACCATTCACATCAGAAAAGACCTTGTAACCCTCATACGTATTGCAGACATCATATGTCGAGCCATTTAATGCATAAGGCTTGGCAGAAAGAGGGCGATCTGGGGAAATAAAAGAAGAATCAGATTACATACAAGTAAGGCCACAAGCATTGGAAAAACTCCCTTGAAAATATTTTCCAGCGGAACATCTTTGGCAATGCCATAAACCACATAAACATTGATCCCCACGGGGGGTGTGATTACTCCCATCTCGGTAATTAATACAATCACCACACCAAACCAGATCGGATCAAACCCAAGGGCTTGAACCACCGGAAAAAATATAGGGATGGTCAGCATAATCATGGCCAGTGCGTCCATAAAACAGCCGCCGAAAAGATAAACCAGAATTATAAGACCCATAACGGCAAAACGATGGATATGAAGAGAACTCACCCATTCGGCCAGTTCAAAAGGTAGCCTGGTAATGGCCATAAAATGGCCGAATATCACGGCCCCGGTTACAATTACCATTATCATACAACTTATTTTGGTGGTATCCGCCAGGGATTGGACAAATCCATGCCATGTGAGTTGCTTTCTAAAAAGAGCGATCAGAATGGTTAAAAAAGCACCTGTAGCAGCCGCCTCGGTTGGTGTAAAAAAGCCGAAAAATATTCCTCCCATGACCAATGCAAACAGTATAAAAGTTTCAACTACACCGGCAAAGGATCTGAACTTCTCCTTGAAACTGGTCTTGGGGCCGAGAGGCGCTATGGAGGGGTTCATTGTAACCCTGATGTGAATGGTCATCAAAAAAAGGAAGCAGAGCAAAATACCTGGAAGAATTCCGGCTGCAAAAAGTTTACCGATGGACTGCTCGGTCAAAATTCCATATACAATGAAAATCACGCTGGGAGGTATGAGAATACCTAAGCTTCCCGCTGCAGCCACGGTACCTGTGGCCAGACTCATATCATATCCGTACCGTTTCATTTCAGGAAGCGTAACGGTGGCCATGGTTGCCGCTGTGGCATTTGTCGAGCCGCATATGGCCGAGAATCCGGCACAGGCGCCGACTGTTGCCATGGCAAGACCACCACGGCGGTGACCGAACAATACGTAGGCAGAATCGTAGAGCCTTCGGCTGATACCGGCGTGAAAGGCAATCTGCCCCATAAATACAAAAAGTGGAATTACGGTCAAGTTATATGAAGAAAAAACATCCCAGACATCCCTGGCTAAAAGATTCAATCCTGCTTTAAGATTCACTACATAGCTGAACCCGATCAATCCCAGAAAACCCATGGCAAAGCCCACAGGCATTTTGGAATACAGAAGGATTATCAGTATGAAAATACCTATGATTCCTGTGTTTGTGAGACTCATTTGCCAAATATTTTCAAAAGATTATTAAACAGATTTGACAGCAATATAAGGCAGACTATTGCTGCCGAAAAGCTAATCCCGTATACGAATGGATAAAAAGGGAGTCCCAGGGTCAGCGAAACCTCACCGGAAAGACGAAGGTCATTTGCATAGATTACGGATTGCCACGCTATTAGCACAAAAAAGATTAATCCAAAGCTTGTGGTGATACTTTCAATCAGTCCCTGAATTCTTTGTGGTAAAAGGCTAACAACAAAGCTTACCGCCACATGGCCTTTCTCCACAGAAGTATGGGCCATGGCGAATGCTACAGCCACAGCGCCAAGGAAGCAGACTAACTCATAGGTGCCTGGGATGGGCTTTCGAAAATAGCGCAAAACCACATCCGTACAGGTAAGAAGCATCATGGCAACAATTGCACTCCCTGCAACCCAGTACAGTCTGCTTGCCATTGTGTGAGATATTTTTTCTAACGGATTCATTTTACCTGAAATAAAAAAAAATAGGGCTGCCCTAATTCAAAACATATTCGATCAGGACAACCCTCAAAATCAAAATTAATTTACTTTGAATATTTTTTAATCAATTCTCTGATCTTTTCGACGTATTTGTCGCCGTTTGGAATTTTAGTGATATAATCCTTGATAACCGGTTTGACAGCCTTGTGCCATCTGGTACTTTCTTCATCAGACAGGGGTATAATTTCGTTGCCCAAACTTTCTGTATATTTCCTGCCTTCTTTATCGGTACTGTCCCATACCGTTCCGTGAACATCCACATATTTGTCACTAACCGTTTCAAAAACCTTTTGAACATCAGCTGGAAGGGCGTTCCACTTGTCAAGGTTCATCACAACGAAAAAGGTTGTGGTGTAGCCAACGCTGTAACATTCCGTGGTGTATTTGATAACTTCGGCCTGTTTCCACCCTTTTAGAACTTCCATGGGGCCAAATGTTCCCTCTACAACCCCTTTATTAAGTGCTTCGTAGGTACCACCTTGAGGCATTGCCACCGGAACACCACCGAGAGTTTCAACCACCTTGGCGCTTAGGCCGGTAGCTCTGATTTTCATACCTTTGAGATCTTCAAGTTTCCTTACCGGTTTTTTTGTATGAAGAAGGCCCGGGCCGTGTGCATGAAGATAGAGGACTTTTACGTCGTTTAACTCTTCGGGCTTGAAGGTCTTTGCAAATTCCTGTGCGACCTTGCTGGCCACTTTTCCATTCGGATAGCCCATGGGAAGATCAACTGCCGCCATGACCGGAAAACGTCCTCGGGTATAGGCGAACAGACTGAATCCCAAATCTGAAATTCCATTGACCACGCCGCTGTAACATTGGGGGGCTTTTGTCAGGGTTCCGGCAGGAAAAACAGTGATCTGTACTTTATTGTCGGTGCGCTTTTCAATTTCTTTAGCCCAGTCCATTGCAGCTTTTGTCTGCCCGTGGGTGGGGGGGAAAAAGATACTGAATGTCAGCTTGATTGGTGAGGCTTCCCCTCCGAATGCACTTGTTGATAATAAGGTGACGCACATGGTTGCAACCAGGAAAAACAGAAAGATTTTTTTCATAATTAAAACTCCTCCTTGTTAAATGTTATACTTGACGGTTTCGTAAAAGGATTGATTAACGTCCCGATATAACAAAATCAAAAGGAAGACAATAAAAATCTCAAACAAAATTGCTGAAATCAAATTACGAGTCTTCTTGACATTGAGATTGTATTAGTCTAAAAGTTTTTTGATCTAAATTAATAATTGGATGGTAATAGAATAGTAATTTATAACAAAATCTAAAACTATTTATGAAAGGAGATTAAACATGTCAGCAAAACTAATTAAAGGAACTGAAATCCGTGAACAAATTCTTGAAGAAATTATTGCTGAAGTAGCAGAAATCAAAGAAAAACACGGCGTTGTTCCGGGCCTTGTAACCATTTTGGTCGGTGAAAGTCCTGCGTCAATTTCTTACGTGACCCTCAAAATTAAAACCGCCCACCGGGTCGGATTCAATGAGATACAAGAAAGCCAGCCCGACGACCTTTCCGAAGAGGCACTTTTGGGTCTGATCGACAAATACAACAAAGATGATGCCATCAATGGTATCCTTGTTCAGCTCCCTCTTCCAAAGCATATCGATGAAAAAAAAGTGTTAAACGCCATTGATCCCGACAAGGATGTGGATGGATTTCATCCGGTCAATGTGGGACGTCTTATGATCGGCGGTGATGAAGTCAAGTTTCCCCCCTGTACCCCGGCAGGTATACAGGAAATGATTGTTCGGGCCGGAGTTGAGACCAGCGGAGCCGAGGTAGTGGTTGTAGGCCGTTCCAACATCGTGGGAAAACCCATAGCCAATATGATGTTCCAGAAGGCGGCGGGCGCCAATTCAACCGTAACCGTTGTTCATACCCGCACAAAAGATCTGGCCGCACATTGTCTGCGAGCGGACATCCTGATCGTGGCAGCAGGTGTTCCTGGACTGGTAAAACCCGAGTGGATCAAACCTGGTGCATGCGTAATTGATGTGGGTGTCAACAGGATCGGTGAGAAGATAAGCGAAAAAACCGGCAAGAAGATTGCGATTTTGAGTGGAGATGTTGATTTTGATGCGGCCAAGGAAATTGCGGGCTATATTACACCGGTGCCCGGAGGCGTTGGACCCATGACCATCACCATGCTGATGAAAAACACACTTAAATCTCTTAAATTTAAACTGGGGATTATCTAACCCGGACAAGCGGGAAAGTTGCAAGTGAGCTAAAGTGTGAAGTACCTAAAGTTAAAAAAGGTTGTGCCCGTTGGCCCGTAATTTAATACCGGACAACGGGCTAACCGGCTAACCAGACATAGGCGCTTTTAACTTGTACGGCTTTAAGTAAAACAGACCCTTTCAGGGGCAAACCAAAACCTGGTCATTTGAGCCAGGATTCTTTATTAAATTGAGGCTGTTAAACGAATTAAAATCTATAACTTTGTGAAATAATAGAAATGACAATTGATTCGTCGATATTAAAAATGATCTTGAATAGAATAAAACAGACTTTTTATAAGTTTAAAAAATTTATTATGCACAGGAAAATTTCATTTTTTATTTTAAGCTATACCGGCTCGACAGTGAAACAGTTAACAGTTTCCAGACGATTTTTAGGCATGATCAGCACCTGTGCCGCCATCTTTGCAATATTGGCCGGTTTTGTTGTTTATGATTATTACAATATTAAGACAACATTCAACAAACAGGAACTTGAGAGCAAGGTTACAAATCAAACTAATGAAATAAATACCCAGCGGCAACAGATTAAAAAGTTTGCGGATGAGATCAACACCTTAAAGTCAAAGCTGGTTGATTTGAACAATTTTGAAAAGAAAATACGAATTATTGCAAACATTGAAAAACCTGCCGATCAAAACAATATATTTGGTGTGGGGGGATCAGTTCCTGAAGATCTCGATTCAAAGATTCCACTAAAAGAAAAGCATAACAGCCTGATGCGCGAAATGCATTCCCGGACCCGGGAGCTTAACCTGGCATCAATCAATCAGGAAAAAGGGTTTGAATCCCTTTATAAATATCTTGAGGGCAAGCGAAACTTTCTATCATCTACTCCATCAATCCGTCCAACAAAAGGGTGGATATCTTCGAACTTCGGATACCGGACATCTCCTTTTACAGATCTTCGAGAATTCCATAAAGGATTGGATATCGCCAATCATAAGGGGACGCCGATTATTGCTACTGCGGATGGAGTTGTAACATTCGCAGGGAGCAAGGCTATGCTTGGCAGGATAATTAAAATTGATCACGGTTATGGGATGGTTACCATTTACGGGCATCTTCAAAAATTGCTTAAAAAACGTGGTGATTCGGTCAAAAGAGGGGATATAATTGCACAGATGGGTGATTCAGGACGCAGTACAGGCTCCCATCTCCATTATGCGGTTTTATTAAACGGAGTCCCGGTAAATCCCAAAAAATACATTTTGAACTAATTCGATTGTTACTTCCCGATTTTTCTACTTTCCTTTCCATTCACTTTATGTTTCTTTCCGTGAAATAGTCGCAACCTGTTTTGCAAAATTTATTGATTAATGGTATACTCTGAAACAAAATATAACGCAACCAGTGCCCATCCATAAATACATTTGAGCACTAATTATTCAGGAGGAATTTTGATTATATGTTTTCACATTTATTAACCAAAGTGTTTGGCAGCAAAAACGAACGGGAATTAAAAAAGATTCAACCTGTTGTTGAAAAGATCAATGCCATAGAACCTCAGATCCAGGCCATGGATGATGATGAGCTGAAAACACAAACCCAGTTGTTTAAAGAGCGTTTGAAAAATGGTGAATCCCTTGATGATATTCTTCCAGAGGCTTTTGCAACAGTGAGAGAAGCATCGATCCGCACCTTGGAGATGCGCCATTTTGATGCGCAGCTTATCGGCGGAATCGTTCTTCATCATGGTAAAATCGCTGAAATGAAGACCGGTGAAGGCAAGACTCTGGCAGCCACTCTACCGGCTTATCTGAACGCACTTGCCGGAAGGGGGGTTCATATTATTACGGTGAACGACTACCTGGCAAGGCGAGATACGGAATGGATGGGGCATATTTATAAATTTCTCGGACTTTCCGTCGGGTGTATATTGCACGGTCTGGATGATGAAGAGCGTAAAGCCGCATACAATTCAGATATTACATACGGAACAAACAATGAGTTCGGTTTTGATTACTTGAGGGACAATATGAAGTTTGACAAAGACTCCATTGTCCAGGGAGAACTAAATTTTGCCATTGTTGATGAGGTGGACAGTATATTGGTTGACGAGGCTCGAACTCCGTTGATTATATCCGGTCCGGCTGAAAAATCGACGGAACTATATCATCTGGTCAATGGCATTATTCCACGTCTTGTATCTGAAGAGGACTACACCGTGGATGAAAAGGCCAGGTCAGCAGTTATGACCGAGGAAGGGATCGCAAAAGCGGAAAAAGCACTCAAGGTCGATAATTTGTATGACCAGAAATATATTGAACTTTTGCATCATGTAAACCAGGCACTTAAAGCCTACACCCTGTTTAAGCGTGATGTCGACTATATTGTCAAACATGGGGAAGTTATCATCGTGGATGAATTCACAGGCCGCCTGATGCCCGGACGACGCTACTCTGAAGGATTGCACCAGGCACTTGAAGCCAAAGAAAACGTCAAGATCGAAAACGAAAACCAGACCCTGGCCACCGTTACCTTTCAGAATTATTTCAGGATGTATAATAAACTTGCCGGCATGACCGGTACCGCCGATACTGAGGCTGCTGAATTCAAAAAGATATACGATTTGGATGTGTCGGTTATTCCTACAAATCAACCGATGATCCGAAACAATTTCCCGGATGTAATTTATAAAACCCGCCGGGAGAAATTTGATGCGGCCATGGATGAGATCGTCGAACTTCATGAAAGAGGGCAACCGGTTCTGGTGGGAACCATTTCAATTGATGTTTCAGAAAGTTTTTCAAAAAAATTAAAACAAAGAGGGATTAAACATTCGGTATTGAATGCAAAAAACCATGAAAAGGAAGCCGAGATTATCTCAATGGCTGGTCAGAGAGGAGCGGTTACGATATCAACTAATATGGCCGGCCGTGGAACTGACATCGTTTTGGGCAAAGGCGTCACTGAACAGGGGGGGCTTCATATTTTAGGGACTGAAAGACATGAAAGTAGGCGAATCGATAATCAGCTCAGGGGACGTTCGGGCAGACAGGGAGATCCAGGCTCATCTCGTTTCTATCTTTCTCTGGAAGATGACCTATTACGGATATTCGGCGGAGAACGGATAACCGGAATTATGGACAAGCTGGGGATGGAAGAGGGTGAGCCCATCGAACATAATCTCATAAGCAAAGCCATTGAAAATGCCCAGGGAAAGGTTGAGGGACACAATTTTGATATCAGAAAGCAACTATTAGAATATGATGATGTAATGAATCAGCAAAGGGAGGTCATATACAAACAACGGAGGGAAGCCCTGAACGGTAAAAGCTTAAAACCGGCCATTGAAGACATGATTCGCGATAAGGCCGAGGAGATAACCCATAGATGTATTGACGAAAGAACACTTCCTGAAGAATGGGACTGGAAAGGGTTAAATGAAGTGGTATTCAAACAATTTCACTTCCGTATGGGCAAACTTGATGATGATACTCTGGACGGGCTCACCCGTGACGGACTGGCCGGATTTATTTATGATGCGGGTTTAAGTCTTTATAATGAAAAGGAGGCGGCCATAGGAGCGGAAGAATTCAGGGACCTTGAACGGATTATCATGCTCCAGAACGTGGACAATTTGTGGAAAGATCATCTATTAAGCATGGATCACCTGAAAGAAGGGATCGGCTTAAGGGGATATGCACAGCAGGATCCTCTAATTATATACAAAAAAGAGGGGTTCGAACTGTTCCAGGATATGATTTCCAGGATTAAAGAAGAAACGTTGGGTATTTTGTTCAGAATCCAGGTATCCGAACCCAAAAAGATAGCTGATTTGCAACAGCCAAAGGAACAGAAGATGATATTATCCAGCGGTGATGAACCGGAAAAGAAAAAACCGGTTAAACGGACCCAAAAAAAGGTCGGCCGGAATGCACCCTGTCCGTGCGGGAGCGGGAAGAAATATAAAAAGTGTTGCGGAAGGTAGTTTAAGGGGGAAGAATTTTCGTTTTATCCTCTTTACAAGACCAACTATTAATGATTATGATCTATTAAGAAGCAACTGTGGTGAATGGTGCCATGAGCGAACACAGTCCTGAAATGGAAGAAGAAGTAATTTCAGAAACCAGGGACGAGATTGATGAACCTCCCATGTACAAGGTGCTACTCCACAATGACGATTATACAACCATGGAGTTTGTTATCGAAATCATGATGCTTGTCTTTAAAAAATCTCCGGAAGAATCGGTGGAAATTATGCTTAATGTCCACCAAAAAGGCATCGGTATTTGCGGTGTTTATACATATGAAGTATCTGAAACCAAAGTGAATACGGTTCACGCTTTAGCCCGTGAAAACGGCTTTCCTCTAAAGTGTACCATGGAGGAAGAATAGACCATGATCAGTAAAGAACTCAGCGAAACACTCGGCTTCGCTGTAAGAGAAGCCAGAAAAAGACGCCATGAGTATGTCTGTATAGAGCATCTGCTTTTTGCCATTTTATACGACAAAAACGGTATAGAAATCGTCGAGAATTGCGGGGGCAATATTGATAACCTTAGAAACGCCCTTGAATTATTTTTCAGCCAGCGGATGGTGAGTGTCCCGGAAGAGAATGAATATGTGCTCCAGCAGACCGTGGGGTTTCAAAGGGTGCTTCAGCGGGCGATTAATCATGTCCGTTCCGCCGAAAAACAGGAAGTGGCTGTAAGTGATATACTTGCATCGATTTTTCAGGAAAAGGATTCTCATGCCGAATATTTTCTGAACTCCGAAGGTATAACCCGTCTCAATGTTTTAAACTACATCTCCCATGATGTTTCCAGGTTACCTTATAAAGATGAATCAGATCGGCTTGTGAAAACAGGCAGAAAGGAAAAGAAGAGGAAGACCGATCCTCTCGAGGAATTCACCATTGATCTTGTTAAAAGCGCATCCCGGGGAAAGCTGGACCCGTTGATCGGGAGGAAACTTGAAATGGAACGAACCATTCAGGTGCTCTGCCGGAGGCGAAAGAACAATCCTGTTTTTGTGGGAGACCCTGGTGTGGGAAAAACAGCAATGGCCGAAGGGCTGGCCCTCAAGATAAATGACGGATCCATTCCCGACCTGCTTAAAGGTGTTCGCATATATTCTCTTGACCTCGGAGGGTTGCTGGCAGGCACAAAATTTCGTGGTGACTTTGAGCAGCGATTAAAAGGGGTGCTGGCTGCTCTGAAAAAGAAAAAAGATGCTATCTTGTTTGTTGATGAAATCCATACAATAGTGGGTGCCGGTGCTACCAGTAGAGGATCCATGGATGCGTCAAATATCCTGAAACCGGTACTGGCAACCGGTGATTTGAGGTGTATCGGTTCAACCACCTATGAGGATTATAAAAATTACTTTGAAAAGGATCGTGCCCTGTCCCGTCGTTTTGAAAAGATCGAAATTTTGGAACCTCCCATTAAGGAGACCGTGCAAATTTTAAAAGGGCTGCGATCCCGTTATGAGGAATATCATGGTATTATTTATACGGATCAGGCACTGAAAGTAGCTGTTGAACTTTCCGCAAAATATATAAATGATCGTTATCTGCCGGACAAAGCCATAGATGTGATCGATGAAGCCGGGGCGTTTATCAGACTTTCAGGGTCCTCGATAAGAAAGAAAATCCATCCAAAAGATATTGAAAAAATCGTGGCCAAGATGGCAAGAATTCCGACTATCAGTGTATCAACGCCTGATAAAATAAAACTGGAGACCCTTGGAGAAAAGCTCAAGCAGGTGGTTTTCGGGCAGGATGATGCCATAAAATCCCTTGTCACTTCTATAAAGCGATCCCGTGCGGGCCTCGCAGCGCCCGAAAGACCGATCGGGTCATTCCTGTTTGCCGGTCCCACCGGGGTTGGCAAAACAGAGGTAGCCCTGCAGGTTTCCAAGGTTCTAGGGGTTCAGTTTTTACGATATGATATGAGTGAATACATGGAAAAACATGCTGTAGCACGTCTTATCGGTGCACCTCCTGGCTATATCGGCTTTGACCAGGGAGGGCTTTTGACGGACGGTATCCGCAAACATCCTCACAGCGTCCTGCTCTTTGATGAAATAGAAAAGGCGCATATGGACATGTTCAACATTTTACTTCAGGTTTTGGACCATGCCACCCTGACCGATAACAACGGCAAAAAAGCTGATTTCAGAAACGTCATCATTATGATGACTTCCAATGCCGGTACCAGGGAGATGAGCAGCCAGACCATCGGTTTTGGTGATAATCAATATGATACAGAAGACAAAGGAAGAAAGGCTATTGAAAAGTTTTTCAGCCCTGAATTCAGGAACCGTCTTGATGGTATCATTCACTTTAATGCGCTGAATGAGGAGATCATGAAAAAGGTGGTGGACAAGTTCATGAAAGAGCTGAAAGAACAGCTTGCCATTAAAAAAGTATCGATTGATCTTTCTTCCGGGGCGCGAACATGGCTGGCAAAAAACGGGCATGATCCACGTTACGGAGCCAGACCTCTGACCCGTCTGATACAGACGGAAATTAAAGACGTACTTTCCGATGAGATTTTGTTCGGGCGACTTGAAAAAAGCGGCGAGGTTTTTATTAATACAAAAAACGACAAGTTGACCTTTAACTTTACATCCCGGAAATTCAGCAATTCCAACCAGGGTGGAGAGCCCTTAACTTGAAAGTATAGGAATTTCCTTTTTTGGACACAGATTGTCAAGATTCTTGAATTGCAAAAAAACAATATTATCTACGTATACCTGCCCGCTTGTGCCCCGGGCCGCCTTGCTTGGCTGGCGAGCTCGCATGGCAGGCGGGTCTGTGAAAATCTGTGTCCTATTTAACTTGATTCAGTCGTTGAGAAATTGAGTGGCTGTTTTTCTTTTAACTGATAAAATAGAATTCCCCCCTCCACATCTTGCCTCCAGCGAAGGTTTACTGGCTGTTGGCGGTGATTTAAGCCGGGAACGTCTTCTCCTTGCCTACCGTATGGGCATTTTCCCATGGTTTTCAGATGATGAGCCGATCTTATGGTGGTCGCCTGATCCTCGTCTTGTGCTTTATCCTAATGAGATTAAGGTCTCAAAAACGTTGAAAAAGATTATGAAAAAGGGTCTATTCAAGGTAACCATGGATTCTGCTTTTGTTCAGGTGATAAACCAGTGCGCTCAAATTCGAATTCAAAACAATCAAGGAACCTGGATCCTTGAAGATATGATTGATGCCTACTGCAAGCTCCATGAATCGGGTTTTGCACATTCGGTGGAAGCCTGGTACCAGGGAGAACTGGCCGGAGGTTTATACGGCGTTTCTCTGGGAAATTGTTTCTTTGGGGAATCGATGTTTACCAGAATCAGTAATGCTTCAAACGTAGCCCTTGTCACGCTCGTTGAATATCTTAACAAATTATCCTTTGATATAATAGACTGCCAGCTAACAACAGAGCATCTTCTTCGTTTTGGTGCAAAGGAGATACCGAGAGTTAACTTTTTAAAACAGCTTGGAGAATCTCTTAAAGCATCGACGAAAAAAGGAGAATGGTGTTTTGAAACTTAATGCTTTGATTTGCAAATAATAATTCCTTTATTGACCATGTTATTACAATAATTTATAATCTTAGGTTATATGAGTTTTTAATGGGTATGTACAAGATATTGAGGTTTTGTTAAATTACGTAAATGGATGATAAAACTTTTTATACAAAAATATTATGAATACATCTGCCTTGGTTATTGAAGTAGATAGTCGTTAATGATGAAGAACAATGAGTTGATATATACGTTGAACAGGAAAGGGGCAAAAAATATAAACATCGAATTACTCGAATTACATAGAAGTCCAACATATTATTAGTCTGCACAGTATAGTGGGAGAACGGAGGGTTGTATGGAAATCAAAACTGTAAGTATTGAAAAAGCGGATGATTTGAATATGATTTTGGGGCATTCTCACTTTATCAAGACGGTTGAAGATGTCTATGAGGCGATAGTCAGTACCGTACCGGGGGCAAAATTTGGTCTGGCTTTTTGTGAAGCTTCCGGTCCGTGTCTGGTGCGATATACCGGCACAGATAATGAGTTGATTGAATTGGCCAAGAAAAATGCCTACAATATATCAGCCGGTCACAGTTTTATTGTCTTTATGAAAGACATGTTTCCCGTCAATGTCTTGAATACGATCAAAAACGTTCCGGAAGTCTGTAGGATCATCTGCGCAACGGCAAATCCTGTAGAAGTCCTTGTCGTAGAAACAGAACTGGGACGAGGAATAATAGGTGTGATTGACGGTTTTAGCTCAAAAGGGATTGAAAACCAAGACGATATTAAGGAGCGAAAGGAATTTTTACGGGCCATCGGCTATAAACAGTAAACTTATCACGAAAGCACGAAAATTATTTCGTTATTGACAATCTGGTCCTTTGGGCCAGGTCAGAGGTAATCGGCTTTAAAATTTTTTATAATATGTCGCTGGACGGATATGATTTGACAATGGTCAAAAATAGGATTTACTCGATCTGACACCAGTAAAATATGATATCTGTAAATAAATTAATGTGTTGAATGGCAGCGATACAGTGGCGAGTTAACACACGTTTTTTAAAAGATCTAATTTCGTGCTACCGGACCACAATATATGGCATCTACTTTATTTTTTCCCAATGAGGAATATTGATCGAATCCCGCACTGTTTTTTTGACATGACTACTGAACACAATTAAAGAAGTTTGCACTCCTTCATAATTCAAGAACCATTCAAGTATCATGAAACCACAAACCTTGCCATTCAGATCCGTCTCTGACATTGTTCGCTTAACGTTTCGTATTTGTACGTTTAAATCCATATTTCACAATTTTTTTAAAAAAAACATATATTTAGCTTGCTTTCTCTCTAAATAAAGATTATCATGTATTTAATCAATTAAGTCCTGCTTAATCTGCGGGACGGTTTCTCTCTGAAGGAAAAATCCATTTGTCAAAGTGGCACCCTCCAGTTTGTGACGTTGAAATTTTTCAAGAAAGGAGGATGTTATCATGACCAATGGAACTGTTAAGTGGTTTAATGACCATAAAGGGTTCGGATTCATTGAGCAGGAAGACGGAGCGGATGTGTTTGTTCATCATTCAGCAATCAATGCAGACGGTTTTAAATCCCTCAATGAAGGCGACCGGGTTTCCTTTGATATAGAGCAAGGACAAAAAGGTCCTGCCGCTGCAAATGTCACTGTGATCTAACCTTAGTTTCTGAGTAAAAAGGGCATTCCTTTTAATATTGAGGGGGATGCCCTTTTTTTTGGTTTGAATTTATACTTTCACACTTCGCTATCATCAGACCTTAAACCTCAATAAAGTCTGCTCACAGATCCTTTTCTTTTCATCACTATCAAAAATAACGGCCTCTGAGGTGACAGTATGGTGAAATCACGAGAGTCATTTAAAAAGCGTCAGAAAGAATTAGCAAGGAAAGAAAAGAAAGATCAAAAAAGACAACGCAAACTGGATAAAAAGACTATAAAAGCGGAAGAGAATCCAAATCATCCCCAGAATGAAGGAGAGAACCTATAAGCATAGAAGCCGGCTGAAAAGGAGAAAAACCATGAAGAAAGGAGATTTAATCAACGAAGTTTCTAGGGTAGTAAAAACCAAAAAGGATGTTCAGGCAGCCGTGGACTGTGTTTTTTCAAGCATTACCAAAGCATTGGAGAAAGGTGACGCACTGGTCTCTCGAAGGGCGCATCTTGAACGCATGGCATCGAATGGTACGATCCATATGAAGTTGGGTGATGTTGTAAGGATGAGAATTGAAGAAATAGAACTACAGCATACCATGTTATATGCAGTACAAACAGAAGCTTATCTGCAAAAAGCTATCGATGCTTGGGGTAAGGATCTTTCAATATTTGATATCAATTGTGATATGATTCAGCGTTTGCTCAATAGTGAAGCGAGTAGACTGAAGAGAGCTGGTAAAGATAACTATGCTGCCAATCGTTTAAGGACAGCTCTCCATGCTCTATTTCAATGGGCTATCGACCGATATGATTTTGTTGATCAGAGAAACCCTGTGGCAAGAACTAAGAAGTTTCCCATTACTGAGAGGGTCAAGTATGTACCTGAGCAATGGGAATTAGACATGGTTGAACAGAACCTTAATGCTAAGCAAAGACTGCTGTTCCTGTTTGTATTGCAAACTGGATGTCGTTTAGGGGAAGCTCTCAACCTGAAGGTAAAGGATCTGGACTTCGATAAACGCCTTGTGACTCTCTGGAGTAGGAAATCGAAAGGAACCAACTTGGTATACAGACGTGTACCTATGCCATTAATCGTGGATGAGTTTAAGCTACCAAGTTCACATAATGCCCGGATCTTCAAGACTTGGAGTTCTCATCCGGTCTTCCTCGATAAGACAATTCAAAGAGTGAATGAAAAAAATGCTACGGGGGTTCTATCCAACTGGCAAGAGACATGGAAAACTCAATTGATGACTCGGTTCAATTGGCATAATATCAGACACCGAGCCTGTTCACAATGGCTCAAGGATAATATGCCTATATCCGAAGTTATGCATCGACTCGGACATAAGAAACTGGCAGTGACGATGGCTTACGCTCAGCTATTAGGGTACAGCCATTTCACTTTAATGGGAAGTCAAAAGGTCGATAGTTGGGATTTTTAAAAGTACCAGAAATGCCAGCAAGATCAGAAAAGAAGTCGCTTTAACCGGATGATATAACTCCATAGCCATATCACTGCTAAGAAGTTTATCGGTATGAAAGAATTTCTGAAGATAAAGTTAAAGTCAAACTTTTGATCGAACCAATTTGAACAACGACCGTTGATTCCATATACCTGCTATGTATCTTGAAACGAAAAGCAATGCTTGGAGGTTGTGATATCAAACTCTGAGGATTGAGCTGTTAAGTGATGTATTGACCCGTCTCTCGATTCTGTCAAGTCAAGTATAGGTCGAGACATACAATATTATATCGTGTCTTCGTGATCATCTTTAATATTAATAGTTATCTATACAAACCTTGAAGTAATTCTTTATCATATTTAGGCCGAATCATATGTACATAAGATTGGCTTCTAACTCATTTCCTTTCAGCCGGATAAGTACATAACCGCCCATGCATAGCATACCCGGATTTACCACCTTTGTTTTGCCGATAAAATCTTCGGATTCCGCTTCATGAATATGACCCGTTAGACAGATATCCGGCTGAATACGTCGGATAAATTCCAGCACCGACCTGTTGCCCACGTTTTCTCCGGAAGGCAGGTCGGCTGCTTTTGACCCAAAGGGCGGATCATGGGCCACGAGAATCAGTTTGGGCAGGTGCTTGATCTGTTCATATCCCTTGTTTAGCCACTGTGCAAGCTTGGCGTCGGGGACCTCGGAAGGAGTCATAAAAGGAGTTGGTGTAGAATATCCCACCCCCATAATACCGATATCTTCGGTTAGTTGTTTGCCATTTGCATGAATGTTCCATCCCTTATCATCTAAATAAGAAGTGATTTCAGGACGATCCATGTTACCTATTTGAGCGTAAATATTGGGATTTATCTTAAAAACCACTTCCAACAGTTCACTTGCTCTGCGGATGCCGCCTCTGTTGGTTATGTCACCGCTGATTAACACACCGTCCGCGTTGGCAAGATCCGGAATCTCATCAACAAGTGAAAGATCTTCATGAATATCGCCAAATCCTATCCAAAATTTATCGTTTGTGCTCATAATAAAATCACTTTATCTGCAATTTTATTTTTGAAATAAAAGTAATCGTAAACGTTCAGCCACAAAGGCACGAAGACACCAAAGATTATAATATAATTCTTTTACAAGTAATCCAAAGGCACATCCAATGAGTCCTTACACTCTGTTTATAATGGAAGCCATATACCCGGCCCCAAATCCGTTATCGATATTCACAACCGCAACATTTGAACTGCAACTGTTCAACATGGCAAAAAGAGCAGTTAAACCGCCAAAACTCACACCATATCCTACGCTTGTGGGAACAGCGATAACCGGTCTGCTGACCATTCCTGCAACCACGCTGGGAAGCGCACCTTCCATTCCTGCTACTACAACAAGGACAGACGCCAGGTCGATTAATTTTTTATGGTTAAACAATCGGTGAATACCGGCAATTCCTACATCAAAAACAGATTCAACCGGGTTTCCCATGGCCTGTGCCGTAAGAAATGCTTCTTTTGCGACCGGTATGTCCGATGTTCCGGCTGAAATTATAACTATAGTCCCTTTGCCCCGCACAGGGATTTCATGTTTTTTCCAGACAACCATCTTTGCATCTTGATGATATATGGCATCAGGAAAACGTGAAACAACTCTATCAGCATTCTTGCTATTAATGCGGGTCACCAGTACAACTTTTTCCTGAGGCAGCATTTTTTCCATGATTCCGATTATCTGGTCGGCAGTCTTTTCTTGCCCGAAGATAACTTCAGGAAAGCCCTTGCGCAGGGAACGGTGATGGTCTATATGGGCATAATCAAGATCCTCAAATGACAGGTGTTTGAGTTTTTGTGCGGCATCTTCAACAGACATCTTGTCTGCTGCAACATTACCAAGGATCTGATTCAAGGATTCAATATCCATGATATAATTCCCTTTGTTTATTTTGCAGGATCACAGGATTAACTCACGAGTTTGAGCGACTCAGGAACAAGGCATCAGGTAAGAAGCCGTAATACTTTACTGCATGAGAAATTCAGGTTAACTTTGGTCAAGCACCTTCCGAATAGTCCTGGCAAGATTACCCTTCTCAACCGGCTTAAAAAGGAACGATTTAATACCGATATCTCCGGCCTCTTCTTCTGAGATAAGTTCGCTGTATCCTGTGCAGAGGATAATCGGAATATCCGGCCTGATGTTCATAAGCTCTTTCGCAAGGATATCACCTGTTATATATGGCATACTCTGATCAGTAATTACAAGGTCGTATTTTTCGGGTTTTGTTTTAAAGGATTTAAGGGCTTCAACAGGATTCTGAAAAACCTCAACTTTATAACCCAGGAGTGTCAACATTTTGTTTAGCATATCAAGAAGCGAATTTTCATCGTCAACCACTAATATTCGTTCTTTCCCACTGGGAAGTGTTTTAAAAGTCTCTAAATCCGGTTCTTTTTCAACCTCTTCATAAACCGGAAGAAATACATTGAATATAGTTCCTTTCCCGGGCTTACTATCTACTGTAATAGTCCCACCATGGTTTATGATTATTCCGTAGGCCGCCGAAAGTCCCATACCTGTGCCTTCATCATCTCCTTTTGTAGTAAAATATGGATCAAAGATTCGTTCCATATTCTCCGGATCAATACCGTGACCGGTATCCCGTACACTCATTATAACATAATTTCCAGGAGTTAAATTATGAAGAAGCGCAGCTTCTTGTTTGTTAATTTCAAGGTCTACCAGACTTACTTCCAGAATGCCTCCGTTTTTTCCCATGGCATGGACTGCATTGGTATAAAGATTCATAAAAACTTGGTTTAACAGTGAAAGATCGGCCAGTATGACATCTGATTGGCTTGAAATAACTCTATGAATATCTATGTTTGCTGGAATTGAAGCCCGCAATAGCTTTAGTGATTCTTTGATTATCAGACTAATCTTTAAAGGTTGGCGTTTTTGTTCTTTTTGACGGCTAAAGCTAAGGATATGTGTAACCAGAGTTGTTGCTCTCCGGCAAGCCTCTTCCACTTTATCCAGGTTGTAACCTGCCGGGTTTCCCTGGGGTATTTCAGCTTTTGCCAGTTCCGTATTCCCATTAATAATCCAAAGGATATTATTGAAGTCATGTGCAATTCCTCCTGACAAAGTACCCAGGGCCTCCATCTTATGGGATTGCCGGAGCTGGGATTCAATCTTCTTTTTTTCCTCCTCAGCGCGTATTCGATCGGTAATATCATGGACAATCAAAAAATTTAACAATTTGTTTTCATAAAGAAATATAGGGGTTGAGCGAATTTCTACATCACGTATTTCTCCGTTTGCAAGTCTGTGTTTGAACAAAAAAAAATCTCTATTCGCCTGCTCTGCCTTTTGTATTTCATTTCTTATTTCGGACTCAGTTGACAGGCAAATATCAGTAAGCTTTTTTACGAGCAAATTTCTATGAGCAAAACCATAATAATTTTCGGCAGCATGATTAGCATCAACGATCTTTAGTGTCTCCGGATCAACCAGGTACATAACTGTGCTGTTATTTTTAAAAATATGGCTAAATTTTTGTTCACTTACCCGAATGGTCTCTTCCATTCGTTCACTTTCAGTGATCTTTCCCAGTTGTTCGGCTATGGCATTAATCAGACTTCTTTCTTCTTTCAGGAAACACTCCTCATCCATTTCCGGTTTCTTTTGGAGGTAAAAGATATCCAGGACGCCGGTCAGCTTGCCATATACAATTATTTCGCAGGATAGCTTACAATCGGTTTCTTTAAAATTCTTTGTTATGAATTTCAGATTATCTATAATGACTTGTGCACAGGTGATCTCGGGATACGGCCATGAGGCGGGAATTAGATCGACTATCTCTTGAATTTTTTTTTCGAATGAAAAATGGGACTTTCCCCAAGTCTTTGATATACCATAAAAACAGTCTAGTCCATTGGCAAGCTTTTCAAGTTCATGCGTCCTTGCAAGGGCCTCTTTTTCTAATTGTTTAATCTTTTGCTCTAATTCTTCATAGGTCCGATTATCTGCCATTATAACATCCTCTTTTCTTTATTTTCTTCAATTTAAATAAGAGGCACTCACGGTTAGAACTGATACGTACTTCTGTTGAAGGAAGTTGTTTGGATTTAAACTTCATGTCCTTGCAGCCATGGCGGAAGTTTTTGTCCCACGTGACATAGTAATATTCGCATTTATGGCAGTCTATCATTGACTTAAGTTAGATATGACGCCCCAGTACGATCTTCCGGACCTACGGGAAGGCATATTTTCGCATGGCAGGCGGGTCTGTGTCCAAAAAAGGAAATTCTTGTACTATCAAGTTATACTTTATATGTTGATTTGTAAAACATACAATAATAAGCATAAGAAATCAAATAATAATTACAGGGGGAATCGAGTGGAAAATAGAAGAAAATTTATACGTTTTCCTATAAAATTTAGCGCTCGGTATTCAAAAGAGAACGAAAATAGATGGAATCAGTGCTCCGTCATTGATATCAGCCGAGAGGGTATGGGGGTTATTGTGTACTTAAATGAGAAAATCCATTTGAGTTCCATTCTAAATTTGATAATAGATGTTCCAGGGAAAAAGGCACCGGTTTCTGTTGCCGGAACTCTGGCCTGGATTAAAGAGTTTGAGGGAAATCCGGAGTTTAATTATGAAGGTGGCATTAAATTAATTACCATAGATTCTGAAGACAAGTGGCTTCTGCTTGATTATTCTTATGAGACGTGGAGAGAGGATAGGGCGGCCAAATAAATCTAAATAGCCCAGGAATTTCTTTGCAGTTTGACCTTTCTTCTATCAGGAATAATTCTACGGTCATTTTTAAAAGAAAGAGATACATAAATACCATCCCTGACACTTTGTCGGCGATCATATTTGTTTTTACGTTTTTCATTGAAACGCATTTTATTACCACCCGAAAGAATAGTATTTTTATGAGATCCATCCTTTTTGGTAGATTGTAATTTTCCAACTACTATATCCATAACAAATTCTCCTTATGTTTTACCTCCTTACCTGTACTTTCGACATTTACACTAAAATACTTTAGGGATCACTTAAAAATAACTTCACATTTTGGATACCGATGCATCTTACCTGGCTGTGTTACGAAAAACGATAACTCGAAATAAGCTTGATATTACTTAGGTTTTCGTGCCTTGCCGGCCGCCTTAACTCCAATAAATGTATTTTATTTGTGAACCCCTTCCTTCTTTTGTGTATTTTACTTTGGCGTCGACACTTTAGCCGTTTCCAGTTTGTTTAACTTTTTTTCGACAGATTTTATTTTATCTTCAAAATTGCTTGTTATTTTTTTCAAAGCGAGTTGGTAAGTTTGCTGCTGGTTTTTCAGCAATATACCAATAGTTTTTTGGTCGATCTTGGCAGATTTAAGAATGTCGATATCAGATCGGATACTTACAAGATTATTTTGAGTGCTTCCGACAATTTGAGAAAGATTTTTCAACTTTTTATTAAATGCATGATTAATGTTTTTTAGCTCTGAGGTTAAATTTGCCAGATCATTAGGAAGAGGAGACAGCCTTTTTTCGGTAGTTGTTATGGCGCTCTCAATCTTTTTATTGTCTGCTTTTCTGGCGGATCTGATGTACTTTATCGCGGTTGTTGCTTTGTTCAGATTTGCCTGTATGGAAGCGGCACTCTTTTCAATTGCATCAACCCTTTTTTTAAAGACATCTTCAAGATTGGCCTGTCGAACAGAAAGAGATGAATATTTTGATTCGAGTTCTTTAGAAAGGGCCTTAACCCCCATGGTTCCTGTACTGTCAGTTATGGAGATGCTTTTTTTTAAATCCAAATAAGTAAAAAGAATTACAACACCGATTAAACATGTGATGAAAATCGAAATGCGAGTGATACGCTTTTTTAACTTTTCGAATCGCAAATCATCTAGTTCTTCTTGAGCCGGGAAATCCGGTTTTTCATCATCTGTGCGCATTTTAAATCTGGAAGACTCATTTTCTGCCATTTTTATCTATTCCCATTCTATTGTACTTGGCGGTTTTGAGCTGATATCATAAACCACCCTGTTTACGCCGGCTGCCTCATTGATTATACGGTTTGATATTTTCCCGAGTAATTTGTGAGGCAGTTTGGCCCAATCAGCTGTCATTGCGTCTTTGCTTGTTACCGCCCGGATGGCCACAATGTTTTCATAAGTTCGACTGTCTCCCATAACCCCCACACTTTTTATGGGAAGAAGGACGGCAAAAGATTGCCATAATTTTTTATAATATCCGTTAGTTCTTATTTCATCAAGCAAAATATCATCGACTTCTCTTAATATTGAAAGGCGCTTTTTTGTAATTTCTCCGATGATTCTAATTGCAAGACCCGGCCCCGGAAACGGTTGACGCCATATCAGGTTTTCATCAAGTCCCAGTTCCTTACCCAGAATGCGCACTTCATCCTTAAATAAATACTTTAAGGGTTCAACAAGTTTTAATTTCATATTTTTTGGAAGGCCGCCAACATTGTGATGTGATTTAATGACTGATGTGGGACCGCCAAAGGCAGACTGAGACTCGATGATATCCGGGTAGAGTGTTCCCTGGGCCAAAAAATCAGCGCCTTTTATTTTTTTGGCTTCGGCTTCAAAGACATTTATAAAGACTTTACCGATAATTTTCCTCTTTTTTTCCGGGTCGGTTATTTTGGAGAGTGCTTTTAAAAATTTGGTTTTAGCACTTACAAACCGGATATTGATTTCAAGATGTTGTTTTAATGTTTTTTTGAGTTTTTCAGCTTCATCTTTTCTAAGCAGGCCGTTATCCACGAATATACACGTAAGATTTTTCCCCACAGCCTTGTGAATCAGCAATGCTGTAACAGAAGAATCGACTCCGCCGCTTAAACCCAGAATGACTTTTTTATCTCCTATGGTTTCCTTTATTTGAGCAATCGAATCCTTGGCAAAGGACTTCATCGTCCATGTACGTTTGCAGTCGCACACATCAAAAATGAAGTTGCGAAGCATTGCTTTACCACAGGCTGTATGATGGACTTCAGGGTGAAACTGGAGACCGAAAAGATCTTTTTTGCCGTGGACAGTTGCAGCTATTTTAGTGTTTTTTGTTGAAGCGGTTATTCTAAAACCCCGGGGCAGCTTTTCTATTGAATCACCATGGCTCATCCAGCTCTTTGTTATTTGATCTATGCCTTTAAACAGGCCCACCTGTTCTTTTACTTTAAGCTCTGCAAATCCGTATTCACGCTTTCGGGCTTTTGTTACCGTACCACCGAGCGCGTTGATCATAAACTGCATACCATAGCAGATTCCAAGAACAGGAATCCCGAGATTAAAAATCGATTCATTGCATTTTGGACTGTTTTTTTCATAAATGCTTGAAGGTCCTCCCGAGAGAATAATCCCTTTGGGTTTCAGACTTTTGATATGTGCAATATCAATATCCGGCGGATCGATTTGACAGTATACATGAAATTCTCGAACACGGCGGGCAATAAGCTGGTTATATTGCGAACCAAAATCTATAATCAGTATCATAATTCCCCTCATTTAAACAATTTGCGAAAACATATTGAATATGTTAAAAGGCGTCAAAAATGTCAACTCCTATGTTTGACGGTTTCGTAAAAAGTTTGGAATTCGCTTTTGTCGTCATTCCGGCGAAAGCCGGAATCCAGTAAATTCAATTACTTCTGGATGCCGGATCAAATCCGACATGACGGTTTTGGGACTTTTTGCGATGCCATCAAATTTAAGTCTGTAAAACCGATGACCAAAATTATTACCCAAATTTACGAAGTGCAGACACCTCCCGAGGCTGAAAAGCTGATATCGCTGGGGGTGGATCATATTGGCAGTGTTATTGTCTCTAAAGAATCCTGGAAAACTCCTCTGATAAGGGAAACAATCAGACTTATTGACAGTGCAGAAGCTCGTAGCAGTTTGATACCGCTTTTCAGCGACCTCGATGCAATACTCCTTACGCTCGATTATTATAAACCGGATATCGTACATTTTTGTGAAGCATTATCATTGCAAAAGAATTCTTGTGAGATCTATGAAAAACTTATTTTATTACAAAGAAAAGTTAAGGAAAGATTTCCCGAGATTAAAATTATGAGATCTATTCCAATATTTCAGCCAGGGATGACGGAACATCCTGACGCAATTGAACTGGCAAAGTTGTTCGAGCCGGTAAGCGACTATTTTTTAACAGATACAATTCTTGTCAAGGAATCAGGATCTTGTTTTGATCAGCAACCTGTTAAAGGCTTTGTTGGAATAACCGGTCGGACATGCGATTGGGATGTTGCTGCAAAGCTGGTTGCGTCAAGCCATATCCCGGTTATACTTGCAGGTGGTATTGCACCCGAAAATGTGTTTGATGGAATTATGCATGTTCTTCCCGCAGGAGTTGACAGTTGCACGGGAACCAATGCCATGGACTCAAAGGGTCGTTCCATAAGGTTCAAAAAGGACTTTGGCAAAGTAAAACGATTTGTTGATGAGACCAGAAGGGCAGAAAGGAGTTGTAACTTATGTATGAAAGCAGCGATTTAAGAAAAGGTCTTAAAATCGAGATAGATGGAGATCCTTACATAGTTGTACAATTTCAATTTGTGAAACCAGGGAAGGGGCAGGCGCTTTACAAGTGTAAGCTGAAGAATATGCTGACCGGTTCTCAGTTCGATCGAACATTTAGATCCGGTGATAAATTCAACGAAGCAAACCTTGAAGAGCACGAAATGGAATATCTGTATTCAGATGGAGGACAGTACTGTTTCATGAATACGTCGACTTATGCTCAGGAGTTTCTTACCATGGATCAGGTAGGTGATGCCATTGATTATTTAAAGGAAAACACAATTTGCAATGTTCTTTTTTTCCGGGAAAGACCTATCGGTATAACGTTACCCAATTTTGTTAATTTAAGGATAACCCAAGCCGAACTTTGGGCAAAAGGGGATACCGCTACCGGCAGCACAAAGCCGGCAACACTTGAAACAGGTTATGTGGTTCAGGTTCCCCCGTTTATTGATGAGGGTGAACTTGTAAGGATTGACACCAGAACCGGGGAATATGTGGAACGGGTTAAGGAGTAAATTTTTACCCCCCTTTGTCACACTATTTTTCTATGTCAAAATTTGACACCATTTACTCTGCATTGGCATATTTGCAATTTCTTTACGACTTTTTGTCCTTCAGCAAATCCTTCAGGTTTGCGAAGGGCCTGTTGCCTGAACGTGGCTCTTGCCCGCCGGCCGGCGTTGTTTCGTCATACCACTCCGCAACCTGATCCCGCGAATGCTCATTGTCGTGACAGTAAATACACAGCAACTCCCAGTTGCTGCCGTCCGGCGGATTGTTGTCGTGGTTGTGATCCTTATGATGGACCGTGAGTTCTCGAACTCTCTTGCCTGAAAATTCGCGCCCGCACCGCGCACAGATCCACGGAAACATCTTGAGCGCTCGCCCCCGGTAGGTCTTCTCCTGACGCTCTCGGTCATGCCGAACCTCGGCTATGATACGATCTCGCCTGTCGGAATCAGTACGCGTCTTCTTCGATGACATGTGAGTACCCTCCAGTCGTTCGGTATAGATTAAGTTTAACGCCGCGAATCCCCATGCGATCCGGTGCAACTGCGTTGGGTGCCATTAATCAGACAGATAGTATCCTACAGTTGAAGAAAGGCCTGTTCATATTCAATTAGCGCTGTGGTATTCGGGGTAGCCATCTGGGTACTGACCTCAAGTATTTCTC
>JAFDBA010000263.1 GCA_019313505.1 Deltaproteobacteria bacterium | reverse complement strand
AAGTATGTAAATCTTTTCATAATTTTTCTGTAATTTATCCCACAATTTCAGATACTTTTTAATTAATTAGCATACCTGTCCTTACTCTATGACAGGTATAACTGTTTGAAAATTCATAATATTTATACTATTTTACTATAACTTGGTGATTTTGCATTATTTTTGCATATACAAAGAAGAACACAGACATAGTATTTATGAATACATGAATTATTTTTACTAAAAAGATTGGGTTGGTGATCAATCATGTTTGAAATATTACTGATCATTGCACTAATGGTGGCCATTTTTTGTCTGTGTGTTGCTATAGCCGCCTTGTTTGCTGCATCTCGTGAAAACGAATTGCCGGATATCGAGGATGTTGAGGTCAATGAAATAATTGCATTGTAAATATAAAAAGCAAAAAAATATCAATCCTATCCCAGGGCTCAGAAAATGAATAAAAACTACTTAAAAAAAGTTAGAGAATCTCTTATGATTAGCAAATCTGAGCTTTCTAGAAAGGCCAACATATCGCCCGTAACCATTACACGGATAGAACAAGGCAAGCAATGCAGAATGGAAACAAAACGAAAGGAGGTAAACCAATGGCATTAAATTTTCGAATTTTCTTACATGAAACCAGAGACAGCCTCCACTTGAAATTGGATGGTGATTTTGATGGAAGTTCTGCACACGAACTGTTCAACACATTAAAAAAACATGGGGTTGGTTTTCATCAAGTTTTTATTGACACTAATGACCTTAAGACCATTTATCCATTTGGTAGAGAGGTGTTTCACAATAAACTTAGTAGCTTCAATAAGCAATTCAGAAACCTTATCTTTATTGGGGAATATGGAAATAAAATTTCGCCCAATTAGGAGCAGTTTCGTTGATTAATGTTGGCTGGTTTGGAATCTTTATGTAATAACTCAATTAAGTACCACCCAAATTCAACATCTATATAAAAAACCATGTGATGGCCAAGAGCCTACAAAGGTTATACTTAAAAAGGGATTTTGAGGTGGCACTTAATAAATCGCTTCTCTGGTGTACGTGCATCTTATTCTTCGGTCATCTGTATTAATATATATAAATATGATGTGCACCGAGTTTAATAACGGCATTTAGGGAAGCATTCACATTAATTTGAAGTTTCTCCCTTTCCCTCAATACCTTTAATCCTTAAATCTCTGAACCCTGATCTTTTCGCAACTTCACACAAAAACTCCTTGACACTTGGGGTCAAAAAGACGACAATTCAGTCACATATTGAGTATTTTGATGATTATACTCTAAAATTTCAAAGATTGTTTTCAGTTCACTCCAGATTTTACAAAACGTAATCCATGACTCCCTTCGAAGACTACTACCCCCGAGATGATAGGATCAAACACCTGTCCCTGACTTCTAACACGAAGCTGATTGTCATGTCCGACATGCACCGTGGTGATGGAACAGGCTCAGACGACTTTGCCCACAACTCTCTCTTTTACAAATGCGCCCTTGATTACTACCTCGAGAATGGATTTACCTATGTTGAATTGGGAGATGCTGAAGAGCTCTGGGAAAACAAGGCCTTTGATCAAATCTATATCACCCACACATCTATTTATGACCAACTCGCAAAATTCCATGATCCCAACCCGGAAAAGACTTGCTATATCAAGATCTGGGGCAACCACGATCTGCAATGGAAAAATAACCAGGCTATGCTGGCAGGGTTATTCCCCGGCATTCGTGTTTACGAGGCGGCTATCTTACAAAAAAATATTCTTTTGTGGCATGGCCACCAGGCAGATCCAAAGTGCCGTGGCGGCGGTGGTGCTTTTAGCAAGTTTTTTGTGCAGCGCTTCTGGCCTGTTTTGCAAAGATGCGGAATCAAAGATCCCACGAGAGCAGCTAACAACCCGGGCCGTTGCAATGAAATCGATAGAACGCTTCACAACTGGGCAAACCACAATAAAAAAGGAATTGATGTGATCATCGCAGGACACACCCACCGTCCTGTCTATGGGAATCTCTCTTTGACAGAAAGAAGGAGCCTCGATTCAGACATTAGGACACCAGACATCCGGAAGAAAGAGCCCGATCCTACCTACTATAACACCGGATGCTGTGTACATCCTCGCTGTATCACGGGAATTGAGATCACATCAGAGCATGATAAATCACCAAAGCTTACGCTGATAAAATGGGCTTACAGCGCACAAACAGAATCAAAACCAAATATAGCGGATTCCCCTGATGAATACAATCTGACAGTAAAGAGAAGTGTTCTCGAACCTTAGGGCTCGCAGAAATACAAAATTATTCCTTTTTGTTAAAAATTTCTTCAGGTTTTTCAATCAGTGCATCGATTTTAAATGAATCGAGCTTTTCAAACATTGCCTTTCCTGTTTCAGCCCAGATATATTGTGTCAGACATTCCCCCGCCAGTGTA
>JAFDBA010000085.1 GCA_019313505.1 Deltaproteobacteria bacterium | reverse complement strand
GAAAGATGATTAAAATTTAAAATTAAAACTTTTTACTTTAAATAAAAGCCTGCTAAAGCCGTGATAATCTATTTCGTATGACACGGCTTTTTATTTTTAATAACGATACTGTTTTGAAAGGTAATTTTTGCTGGTTAGATGGTAATCTTATTGACAGAATTGTTAAAATTAATTTAAATGTGTGTTGTTACTTAGGTATAATAAAATATGAGATCTGGCATGAAAGATAGAAACTTTTTAAGAATTGAAAAATTGCTGCAAAAAGGTGTTAAGATTCCCAATCCTCAAAGTATTGAGATTGGTCCTGAAGTTGACAGGGATAGAATTTCCGGTGATGGAGTTGTGATTCATGCGGGTTGCAAGCTGTACGGAAGTTCGACCCTTATTTTACGAGGTACAAAGATAGGGTATGAAAGTCCTGTTACCATTGAAAACTGTCAGGTTGGACCTCAGGTTGAACTTAAAGGGGGCTTTTTCAAGGATGCCGTTTTTTTAAAAAAAGCGAGTATGGGTTCAGGTTCCAATATTCGGGAGGGGACAATCCTTGAAGAAGAATCAAAAGTTGCCCACACTGTCGGCCTGAAACAGACCATTCTTTTCCCTTTTGTGACTCTGGGGAGTATTATCAATTTCTGTGATTGCTTAATGTCCGGCGGTACAAACCGGAAAAACCACAGTGAAGTTGGAAGTTCTTACATTCACTTTAACTATACCCCCAATCAGGACAAGGCCACCCCGTCTTTAATTGGCGATGTGCCCAGAGGGGTTATGCTGAATCAGCGCCCGATATTTTTAGGAGGGCAGGGGGGTCTCGTGGGTCCGTGCCGCCTGGAGTTCGGTACCGTCATCGCCGCCGGTTCAATATTTCGAAAGGATGAATTAAGGCCTGAACGTCTGCTTATCGGGAACATGGCCAAGGGTGGAAGTATGCCGTTTGCGCCTGGAGTATATTATAACATCAAACGGTTAATGGTTAATAACATTATTTATATTGCAAACCTTATCGCTCTCGATCACTGGTATACTAATGTACGTTCACAATTTATATCAGATGATTTCCCGAAGCCTCTTTTTGACGGCCTTAAAGAAAAGCTTGAAATGGCAATTGATGAAAGAATATACAGATTAAATGGCCTGAGTCGAAAGATGTCTGATTCTGCGACAGCCTATCAACTCCATGCAAAAGATAATAAATCACACTTCGTGGTTCAGCAGAAGATTGAGCTTTATAAAAGGTGGACTGAACTGGAAGAATATTTTAAATCTCAGCGCTATGGGGAAGAAAACATGGAATCAAAAGATATTTTTCTGGGAAAACTCGATCTCGGCATTAAAACATCAGGCAAAGATTACATTTCAGTGATCAAAGGACTGTCAATTAAAGACACAAAAGCAGGAACCGCTTGGCTTCAAGGAATTGTTGATCACATTACTGCTGGAGCACTAAAGATTATGCCATCGTTTGTCTAATCCGGACAAACCGGAAAAGTGACTAAAGTGAACTAAAGTTAAAAAAGGTTGTGCCCGTTGGCCCGTTATGCCCGTTAGCCCGTAATTTAATACCGGACAACGGGCTGACCGGTTAACCGGCTAACCAGACATAGGCACTTTAGATCACTTTAGACACTTCACACTTAATTAGCTTGGATAAATTTTTTGACATAAAATATTTGCCACTTCTTTTCATAAGGAATATATAGTAATTACTAAAAGATATATAAATATTATTAAAGGATATGATTATGGGTGAATTGTTTGGCACAGATGGAATACGGGGTGTTGCCAACCAATATCCGATGACCCCTGAAATGGCCGTAAGCATCGGAAGGGCTGTTGCGGCGATTTTCAAAAATGATTATAAGCGATCAAAAATTGTTATCGGTAAGGATACCCGTATTTCCGGAGATATGCTGGAACACGCTCTGATCTCCGGGATTTGCTCCACGGGTGTCGATGCATATCTTGCTGGAATCCTTCCTACGCCCGGTGTCGCTTTTATGACGTCTTCAACAGGTGCAAATGCCGGCATTGTGATTTCCGCATCCCACAATCCTTATTACGACAACGGAATAAAAATCTTTAAAGGTGACGGTTATAAGCTTTCTGATGAGAAAGAAGATGAAATTGAACAGCTTGTGTTTAATAATGACATTGATTCATCGCCCAAATTGGTGCGGGATACCGGCCGTGTTTATGAAATAGCTGATGCCGGCCGCGCTTACGGAAATTTCCTGAAACGTACAGTATCGGAGAATTATCACTTCAAAGACATAAAGATCGTCATTGATTGTTCAAACGGCGCAACGTTTGAAGTTGCCCCTGCAATATTTACCGAACTTGGCGCAAAAGTTAAAGCACTTTATATTAACCCCGACGGTAAGAATATTAATGATAAATGTGGGTCCCAACATACTGAGAACCTGAAAAAAAGTGTCGTTAAAAATGGGGCCGATATCGGCCTCGCCTTTGATGGGGACGGTGACAGGCTAATTGCTGTGGATGAAAAAGGGTCTGTTAAAACCGGTGACCAGGTACTGGCAGTTTGTGCAAAGTTCATGAAAAAAAAAGGGCTTCTTAAAGACAATCAGGTGGTCAGCACGGTCATGAGTAACATGGGGCTTGGAAAAGCCTTAAAAGAAATGGGCATAAAACATATAACGGCAAAGGTTGGTGATCGCTATGTTATGGAAAGAATGATTTCTTCAGGGGCTGTTCTTGGGGGCGAAGATTCAGGCCACATGATCTTTTTAGATCACCATACAACCGGTGATGGAATTCTAACTGCCTTAAGACTGATTGAAGCCATGGAAGAGGAATCAAAACCCCTGTCCGAACTTTGTAAAATAATGAAGGTATTTCCACAGGTCCTCATGAACGTGGACGTTGAACGCAAACCAGACCTTGAAAATGTTCCGGCCATTAAAGATGCAATCGAATCAGTTGAGAAAAAACTGGGGGAAAAGGGAAGGGTGGTTGTACGTTATTCCGGCACACAGTCGATATGCAGGACAATGGTAGAAGGGCCCACCATAGATGAAACCCGCAAGTACTGCCGACAATTAGCTGATATAGTAAAGATAACTCTCGGAAAGTAATGCCTATATTTTATAATTCGTGTTTATCCGTGGTTTCATTTAACCGCAAATGGACGCAAATAAACACAAATGGGTATATTAAAGAAACGCCTTGTATGGCTATAATATGTTATTATTTTTAAATTAGTGTGTATTCGTGTTCATCCGTGGTTTCATTTAACCGCAAATAGACGTAAATAAACACAAATGGGTATATTAAAGAGATGGCTTATATGACTAAATTGCTTTTATGTTGTTATTTTTAAATTGGTGTGTATTCGTGTTCATCCGTGGTTTCATTTAACCGCAACTGTCACAAAAATCAATCCCGACTTCCTAATATTCTGAGGAGCATAAGGAACAGATTTATAAAATCTAAATACAATGTTAGAGCACCTAAAATTGCGGCTTTTCTAATGGTTCCACCATCAAGGCCGTCAGGCTGTGAAATTGCCATGGTCCTGAGTTTCTGTGTGTCATAGGCTGTCAAGCCCACAAAGACGATCACACCAATATAACTGACAATTAGGCTCATTCCCGAACTATGCACAAAAAGGTTGACAACCGATGCAATAACAATTCCGATAAGTCCCATGAACATGAACTGACCCATTGATGTCAAATCACGCTTTGTGACCATACCGAAAATACTGGATGCAACAAAGGTTGCTGCACATATAAAAAATGTTGATGTAATTGAAGATCTTGTATAGATAAGGAATATTGTCGAAAGTGTTGCACCGTTTAAAGCAGCATAAAGTAGAAACAAGGAGGTTGCGGTTGAAGCCCGCATTTTATTGACCCTTGCACTGATGCTGAAAACAAGGGCAAGTTCACCGATAATCAATCCGAAAAACACGAGCCGATTTCCAAATATCAGTCTCATCATAGCTTCGCTGTTTGATACATAAAATGCCACGAAACCTGTGAGTCCAAGGCCGATGGCCATCCAGTTATATACACTCCGGATAAATTCGTTAATTTGAATTTGGGTCCGTGTTCTTTTAAGCGGAATAGATTGCATTATTTTCTCCTGGTTCAAGGATCGGTTAAAACTGACCCTTGTATCCACATGAGATGAATTCAAAAAAAAGTCTAATTCATCAAATCTTTAATAAAAAGAAACCTTATATAACACTAAAAATCAGTTTTGCAATATTAAAATCGTTTTTTATTTTATTGTCGGATTATAATGAAACCCGAGCAAACATATCAAGATTTAAAAGAACTTGCTGAAAAACTCGGTGTCAATGTATCAGAGCAAAATCTACGCAGTACCGGAATAAAAGTTAAAAGTGGGTTATGTAAGGTTAAGGGAAAAAATATTCTTATCATAGACAAAAATATATCGTTTCAAGATAAAAATGAAATCCTCGCATCTTGTTTAAGCAAAATGCCCTATGAAGATATTTTTATTGTTCCGGCTTTACGTAAACATTTAGATAGTTACCATCCATAAATGACAATTCAGGTTGTTATCAAGTTTCTAATTTCAAATATCCAGTTTCTTGGAGTCCCACAGGAAATATCTCTTCGGAGATCGTAACCCGAAAGCTCCAAATTCAAGGCTCACAAATTCCGATTTTAAAAAAAAAGCAGGGTGATACAAGCCCATTAATAAAGACTCTTTGTAAAAGTTTACATAATATACCTTATCAGACGTTAATAAATTTATTCAAAAGCGTGTAAGGGGTACCCTTATAGCACAAAATTAGGATTTCGGTTTGTTAGGGTTTTGGGTTGAATGGGATTGACAACTATGGTATTATTTTTTTTAAAAAATCGTTACCTCTGATGTGTTACATTAAAAAAAATTCCGCCGACGCACGAAATGAAATAACTATCTAATAATATTCAGGAAAAACTAAATCACCTCCACGGAGTTATTATAATATTACTTTAATGAACTCGAACCCCGGTACCAAATATTTAGAACCATCCACCATGACCCAACGACGTGTTTTTACCGTTTCCGAACTAACAGCTAACATTAAAGTATTACTTGAAGATAAATTCCCATTTATCTGGATATGCGGTGAAATATCAAATTTAAGTGTTCCGGCTTCAGGACACTTTTACTTTACATTAAAAGACAAAAAAGCCCAGATAAATACAGTAATGTTTCGTGGGCAGAATCGTAATTTAAAATATATGCCCGAAAATGGAATGAGCATAACAGGAATTGGCAGGATAAGTGTCTATGAGCCAAGGGGTACCTATCAGATAATATTAGAATATCTCGAACCCGAAGGTACAGGAGCTATACAGCTTGCTTTTGAACAACTAAAGGAACGACTCAAAGCTGAGGGGCTTTTTGATGAAAAATATAAAAATCCCCTGCCCTTTTTACCACGAAAAATAAGCATAGTAACCTCCCCTACCGGAGCTGTGGTTCATGACATTCTAAAAATCGTCAACAGACGCTTTCCAAACATTCATATTGAAATCATTCCGGTCAAGGTGCAGGGTGACGGCTCTGAAATGGAGATTGTATCGGGTCTTGAGACAATAAATGAGCGGTCCGACTCAGATCTTGTGATCCTGGCCAGAGGCGGCGGTTCTCTGGAAGATTTGCAAGCTTTTAATTCCGAAGATGTTGCCAGGGCTATTTTTGCATCTAAGATTCCAATAATTTCTGCTGTGGGTCATGAAACAGATTTTAGCATAGCAGATTTTGTTGCCGATCTTCGGGCTCCAACACCGTCGGCCGCAGCCGAACTGGCAGTTCCCCTTAAAATTGATCTGTTAAATAAAAACGCTGAACTTACAACTACTTTAACAATTACTCTTTCACGATATATTAAAAATCTTCGAAAGATTGTAAAAGAAATGTCAAAACGGCTGGTGGATCCAAATAAAAAAATAGAGGATTTAAGACTCCGAACAGATGATTTCCTTTCACGACTAATCAGGACATTTAAAAAAAATATTCTTCAACAAAATGAACGGCTTGAATGGCGGCGTGACAGACTTAATTCACACAATCCCTTAATTTATACAAAAAAGGGCAATGAAAAACTTGAGCAAAACTATAATAATCTACTTACTTATATAAAAATATGTTTAAACAAGAATAAATTCCTGCTTCGAGAACTTAATGCAAGGTTATATGCCTTAAACCCTAAAGCTATTCTGGCTCGAGGTTACAGTATCACCAGAACTATTCCGGACGCGGTTATTGTCCGAAACACGAAGCAGGTAAAAATCGGTCAGGATATCGAGGTTATGGTTTCCAAGGGCTCATTGATTTGCAGAATAAAAAGGAAGTAACAATATGGCTAAACAGACATTTGAAAAAGCTATGAAAAAACTTGAACTGATTGTTCAGCAACTTGAATCCGGAGATCAACCTCTTGAAGAGGCTGTCAAAAAGTTTGAAGAAGGTGTTAAACTCTCAAAGTTCTGTTCCGAAAAATTAGATGAAACAGAAAAAAGAATTACCATTTTACTTAAAGATCAAAATGGGAATCTATTTGAAAGGCCGTTCTTTTCTGAAGATGAATCAAAAGATGAATAATTTTGATCTAAATTCATACCTTTTAAAGAAACGAAAGCAAATTAATGCTGCGCTTATTAATTTCTTAAATTGCAATTCAAACTCCAGCCTGATTAGTAGGGCCATGGAGCATTCTCTCATGGCCGGCGGAAAACGCATAAGACCGATTTTATGCTTAAGCGCATCGGAAGCTGTTGGGGGCAAGAGTGATGATACTTTGAGAGCTCCATGTGCCCTTGAAATGATTCATACTTACTCCCTGATTCATGATGATCTTCCTGCAATGGACGACGATGATCTACGCCGTGGCAAGCCAACGTGTCATATAGCATTTGATGAAGCCACAGCAATTTTAGCAGGTGATGCCCTGCTTACCCTGGCTTTTGAAATCCTATCATCAATTGAGCTCACCAATAAAAATAACGTTTTTAAATGGCTCCGTGTTATAAATACAATAGCAAAAGCTTCAGGATATAATGGAATGATTGAAGGACAGATAAAAGACATCGCTGCTGAAGGCAAACAGCTCGGTTTAGAAGATTTAGAAGAAATGCATGTTTTAAAGACAGGTGCTCTTATTGAAGCATCAATAATTACCGGGGCTATTTTAGGAAACGGGAGTTTTGAGCAAATCGAAAAGCTCAAGATTTATGCAAAAAATATTGGACTTGCCTTTCAGGTAACCGATGATATTCTTAATGTTGAAGGCGATCCAGTTATTATGGGTAAAGATATTGGTACAGATCAAGCTCGCGAAAAAAGCACCTACCCTTCTATACTTGGACTTGACAAATCAAAGGAATTTGCGAAAAACTTGGTCAGCAACGCCTTGCAAACGCTCGAATATTTTGATAACAAATCTAATCCGCTCCGGGCTATCGCACATTATACTATTGATAGAAAAAGATAAGGAGAGAGAAAAATTTGAGTTTTCTTGAAAGAATAAATTCACCGGCAGATTTAAAAGGACTGTCGAGATCTGAACTGCCGATTTTAGCTTCTGAGATACGAAAAGTTATTATTGATGTGGTATCAAAAAATGGTGGCCACCTTGCACCGAGCCTGGGTGCCGTTGAGCTGGCAATCGCCATTCACTACGTATTTAATGCTCCTTCTGATAAAATCATCTGGGATGTCGGACACCAGTCCTATGCTCACAAACTCCTTACAGGACGCAGAGAACGATTCCACACGCTTCGCCAACATGACGGAATATGCGGGTTTACCCGTATGAGTGAAAGTCCTTACGACGCATTTTCAACCGGCCATAGCAGCACCTCCATATCCGCTGGTCTTGGTATTGCGTGTGCCAAGCGTTTAAAAAACGATAAGTCCAAGGTTATCGCGGTTATAGGGGATGGGTCCATGACCGCCGGGCTTGCCTATGAAGGTCTTAACCAGGCCGGGGACATCAATAAAAATATTTTAGTGATATTAAATGACAATGATATGTCGATTTCACACAACGTAGGCGCCCTATCCTCTTTTTTAAGTCGTGCCTTTTCCGCAAAATATTTACAGGATTTAAAAACGGAACTTAAAGATTTTCTTAAATCTTTGCCCAAAGTCGGAGACGATATCTATCAATTTGCCAAGCGTTCAAAAGATTCTTTCAAGTCTTTTATTACTCCGGGAATGTTATTTGAGGCTTTTAACTTCGAATATTTTGGTCCGATAAATGGTCATAATCTTAACCATCTTATCGACATACTGAATAATATTAAGTGCCTTGACGAACCGGTTCTGCTTCATATAACAACGAAAAAAGGGAAAGGATATTCCCCTGCTGAAAAAAATCCTGTCTATTTTCACGGTGTCGGTTGCTTTAACGCAGATACGGGGGAAAGTATAAACAAAGAATGTTCCGTTCCCACATACACTCAGGTTTTTGGCGAAACCATGTTACAAATGGCAAAAAAAGACGACGGAATAGTTGCGGTGACCGCCGCCATGCCGGAAGGCACAGGGCTTGTAAAGTTTTCCGAGGCCTATCCGGACCGGTTTTTTGATGTGGGAATCGCCGAACAACACGCTGTAACTTTTGCCGCAGGTCTGGCCACCGAGGGATTCAAGCCTGTTGTGGCCATATATTCTACTTTTTTACAACGTGCTTATGATCAGATATTGCATGA
>JAFDBA010000262.1 GCA_019313505.1 Deltaproteobacteria bacterium | reverse complement strand
AACCCAATGTTTTTTATCTTCCACCCAAACGGAAGGAGGTATAAAAAATGAGTGACAGCAAAAAAATCGGCTTTTTGATAACAGGCTTTTTAATGCTTGCAGGATTATTGGCCTGGATTTACCAGTTTAAAGAGGGCCTTGTTTTAACCAATATGCGGAATTCTTATTCCTGGGGGCTCTATGTCTCGGGACTTGCATTTTTCGTCGGAAATGCCGCAGGAGGCCTGGTATTGAGTTCATTGATATATCTCTTTGGTGTGAAAAGCTTAAAACCCTTTGCGAAGATAGGAGCTCTGACAGCCTTTGCCAACGTCACGGCCGCCATGTTTTCCATTCTGCCCGATATCGGCCAACCTGTCAGACTCTATAATATGATTTTGCACCCGAACTTTGTCTCTCCACTGGTATGGGACGTTATAGTACTGAATCTTTATGCAGCCCTATCACTTTCTTATCTTTATATTTTGATGCTGCCTGATTTTAAGGGGCCATTGACAAAAATTGCTTTGAAAGTAGACAATCCAAAAGAGTTTTCAGAAAAATGGGCCAAGCGCCTGGCGCCTTTTTCCCTTGTTGCTGCAATTGGCATTCACGTGATAACCGCCTGGATTTTTGCGACTCAGGGGGGCAGAGATTGGTGGAATTCAGCTGTTCTTGCGCCTGATTTCATAGCCGTGGCCGTAGCATCCGGGACCGCCATAGTCTTTATCGTCGCTTTGCTGGCCTATGGTCTCAAGGAACAGCATAAGCAGGCATATCGCACCATGGCGATGATTATTGCTACCGCTCTTTTTACTCATATTTTTTTCATGTATAATGATTTTATAATCCATGCCTGGTATGGTGCCCACGAAGCCATGGAAACGCTCTCGATTACTTTTAAAGATTATGGCCTGACCCATGCTTTTGAAGTGATTGCCCCCCTTGTTGCCGTCATTCTACTTTTAAACAGCAAGGTAAGGCAAAGTTCTTGTGCCATGATCTCAAGCTGCTGCCTTTTGGTTTTCGGAGTATTTGCCCATCGGTTTTTATTAATGCCGGGGGCTTTTGATAAAATTCAGCTTTCCATCGAACCCCTGGGCTTACAGCATACATACTGGGCTTTTCCCATTGCATCGGGACAATACGATCTGTTAATGGACACCTTTGTAACCAAATGGCATTACTTTCCAAGTGGTATTGAAATCGCCATTTTTCTGGGAGTTCTGGCTTTCATGTGTTTTCTGGTAATTCTGGCCATGGATCGGCTTCCCATCGCAGGCGAGATTGAAGCATGAATAATTTTAAGATTGATGCCGAAAAACTTCAAACTTTGTCAAGGCTTTTCAGCTATCCTGAAAAGTGTCCGGACATAAGCGATTTGAATAAAATAGCTCTGATAACTGAAAAAAAATGGGAGGGCGAACCGGGGAAAAACGGACTGCAGATTCTCCAAAATAATTATGTAAATCTTTTTATAAATGCGCTTCCTGAACTTCCCTGCCCCCCTTATGGTTCTTTTTATCTTGAAGGTGTTCTGATGGGCGAGTCCACCGTTCGGTTAAAGAATCTTTATCATGAATACGGCTTTCATACCGATGAAATAGCGGATCACATTGCCGTAGAACTTGAATTTCTAGCTATGCTTTCAACGCTCCCAACCCATGACCGGATTCAAAAAGATTATGATTTCCTGCTGGATCATCTGCGACAATGGACACCTGAGTTTTTTAAGCAAGTAGGAAAAAGCGATAAAATCGGTTTTTACAAAGATGTTTCCAGGTATGCTCAAAAAGTGTTTTTTTTGTAGTAATCTAGCGCTTTGAAAATTTAGATGTTTTATATTTTTTTCTTAGACTGCACATACTTATCAAACTGAACTCTAACTTAGCCTAAAAAACACGACGAAGACTGCTAAACGATAGTTGCAATACACCAGCATCAACAATAAGCCATTCACCCTTGGCCGTTGTGTTAATTGGAATGGATGCTCAAGATGAAAAAACGTAAGTTTTTCTATAATTTTTCGGAGATAAAGCATAGTGAAGATTGTGAGGTAAAATGGATAATAGTATAAAAAATCAATATATTGACCTTGCTCCAATGGATTTATCAGAGGAAGATGTTTTAAAGGCAATGAAGGACATCCCTGGATATCTGGATATAACACCTGGCGACTTTAAAGAAATTTATAGTTTTGCTTATAGACATGCTGTCGAACGGCATATTCACTCAACCAGGGCGAAAGATGCCATGACCAAACAAGTCGTTTTTGTTAACAAGGCTACCACTTTAATAGAGGTAGCAGGCATATTGAATCATCATGAAATCACTGGTGTTCCGGTAGTTGATGATGAAAAAAAGGTTGTTGGCGTTATCTCCGAAAAAGATTTTCTATTTAACATGGGCGCTAAAGAGACCAGAACATTTATGGGTGTTGTAGCCCATTGTTTGAAAAATAAAGGATGCGTCGCT
>JAFDBA010000261.1 GCA_019313505.1 Deltaproteobacteria bacterium | reverse complement strand
ATATCAGGGATGAAACTGCCGAGGTCGATATCTGTAGAAATAACCTCGCTTTCCCTGCCGAACTTAAGCACAGCATGAGTAATTTTCGAACAACGATCAATTTGCAGCTTAATTTGAGCCATGGAATCTTCGATTTCTTTTAGATCTTCCGATTCCTTTATCTCGCCTTTTTCCTTCAGATCTTCCAGGATAGTATCGATAAGTGTCTGCTCACTTTTCATGACCTGAAGAGGGTTGTTGATTTCATGGGCAATCCCTGTTGCCATTTCCCCAATCTCCGCGAGTCTGCTTGCTCTCACAAGCTGCTGACCCAATTCATCTTTTTCCGAATCTATTCGTTCCATCCGTCGGACAATCCGATTAGCCTCATAAAAAGCGATACCAACGATGCCAGCACCGCCAATAACCATGATAAGGGCGATCATGTAGCCGGCTGAACGGAGTGCCTTGAATGCGTCTGCCTTTTCTTGTCTGACAATTAGAAACCATCTCTTATCTTTGAGCCAGGTTGTCGCGTATAGATATTTATCTCCCCGCGAATCATTTTTAATGAAGGTCTTAATTCCACTATGCGGCATTGGGCGTTCAACTGCGTCCGGATCTTTATCCAATAGGCTCCCGCCTGAACGGCGCTCTGTCTGGAATATGCCGTCTGCGTTTAGTATATAGGCCTCACCGGTCTTACCAATGCGGACCTTTTTTACCATGTCATTAAACATATAGGTATCGATGGTGGCCCGAATGACCCATTTTTTCCCATCATCCTCTCTCATAAGGGCGATGACGAAGTGTGGTATACGTCTATAGCCCAGAAAAATATCGCTAATGAAATAACCTTTCTTCATCACTTCCTTGCACCATGCAGCCTCTTTGTATACCTTGCCTGTTAATTTGTAAGGTCCCTGATATGCCACATGGATACCATCCTCATTGAAAACACCCAGATCAACAAATGTATTGGATTGTTTTTGTAAAAGATCAAAGACCCTGGCAAGGTTCTCTGTGTCTGTCAGTTCTTCATACCTGTAGGACCGGAGGATGAATTCAAGATCAGCTTCACGTTCGCTCAAAAATGAATCGATCATATGACGGTGGTCTTCGACGATTCGCTTCATGCTGGCAATGGTGCTGGTCTCGATAGACATTGTGAAATAATAATAGCCGATCCCCATGATCGCGATGAACAGGATGAGTGGCACCACAATCATGCTGGCCAGGATGAGCCGTTTCATGGCAGCATAGCGATCTTTTACCATAACATTTTTCCCGGCATTTTCCGGATGTCCGAAATTGCTATCTTTTTTCGTTAGCCATTCTCGCGGGAAGGTTCATATTCCCATAAACCCGTGAACGGTTATGTTTTGCACAATGTATTTGCCAATTAGAAACGCAACCTCTGTGCCAAACTAAAGAATAAAGAGAATGCAGAATAACTTATTTAAAATACTAAGCATTTTTGAACAGAAGGGGTTTTTAAAATATGAGTCCAAGGAAATTTGTGTCGATATTTTTTACAGGTTGTAAAGGATTACATAGTGAGACCATATTCGCTGATAGCAAGGTCTCTTTTTTGAAGGTAGGACGTATAAATATCTCGCTTTAAAAAATGCCACCACTTCTTCTCACAAGCAGCTTGCTTTCCGCCTTTCTGATCCGTTCTTCCTGCTCATCTTTTCTCTTTCTGGCGGCTTCCAGTTTGATTGTTAGGTCATCAAAGTCGGCAGGCTTCATGAGGTAGTCAAATGCACCCATTTTCATGCCTTCAACAGCGGTTTCGGTAGATCCGTGTCCTGTGAGCATAATCACTTCCACCAAAGGGAACTTCTTCTTTATTTCCCCCAAAGTTTCCATGCCATCCATGCCGGGCATTTTGATATCCAAAATGACCACGTCAATTTCCTTATTCTCCAGGGTTTCAAGACACTCTTTGCCGCTGTGAGCAGGCGTGACTTTTTCTCCCACCTCGTTTAGTCTCAAAGAAAGCATTTCCACAAAATCTTTCTCATCATCGACCAGCAAAACCCTTGTTGGTATTTTTATCATGGCGATTTCTCCCTTTACCCATCTGTTTCTTTCCAATCAGTGCTTATTTTATCTAACAAGTCGGCATGTTCATCTTTTTCCAGACTCTCTTTTACTTCATGATATTTGGGGAGCCTTATGCAAAAACTTGTTCCGTGGCCGAGTTGGCTCTCCACTTCCATTTTTCCGCCCAGTTTCTCAATAATGCTGCGGCAAACAAACAAGCCCAGGCCTGTACCTTCACCCGGGGGCTTTGTGCTGAAAAACGGCTCGAAGATCTTTTTCAGGTTTTCTTTTGGGATACCCTGCCCTGTATCGCGTACCGTAAAGACTACATCGTCACCTGTATTTTCAAATATTATGGAAATCTTGCCTCCGGTCCCGGTCGCATGAACTGCGTTAGTTATTAGATTGATCAAGACCTGCCGCAACTTA
>JAFDBA010000260.1 GCA_019313505.1 Deltaproteobacteria bacterium | reverse complement strand
TTTACCATCTGGGTACCTCCTGTTTAATGGGTTGTGGGTTGTCAAACCCCATTATAACAGGATTCCCAGATGGTTTCTCTATTTTTTACCTCATTACGTGCAAAATTCAGGTAACAGGATTATCTTCAAAAAGGAAACGTTCGTTGTCACCAAAAAGGGCAGAAAGGTTGCGGTGGTCATACCCGTGGAGAAATACAGGCCTGAAGACTCAGATGGCTTAATCGATGCCAGGGGGGCACTGGCGGAACTCGACGAAAGTATTGATGACATGGTGGGGCAAATATACGTAGCAAGGGGAACTGAAAGAGACAGAAAGGTCGAATTGTAATGTATCTTTTTGATACCGACATGTTAAGCAATATTGTGAAGCGTAGGCCGTCTGAACAATTGCTCTTCAGATTACGGGATCTTCCAAGGAGCCTGCAATATACTATACTTCGATCAACATCGGGGAAATTTATTACGGTGCTTGCAGAACCCAACGAAGTGATAAAATTATTAAGGCTTTTGAAGTACATGTATTTCCGAATATTACGATTTTGCCGTTTGATAAAAATAGCGGCAAGGCTTTCGGCCGCCTGAAAAAGCATCGCTTGAAAAACAGGGCATCGGATGCAGTGAACCCGACCTGAGAATTGCAGCCATTGCCATTCAACACGATTTGATATTAATTACGGGGAACGTAAAACACTTTGCCAACATCCCGGGTTTAAATGTTGAAAATTGGATTGAATGAGAAAGAGGAAGTAATGGGGAATGTTGATGCAGAACGTGCATAAAATCTGATTCGTGGTGTGTGCGGTGACAGGTGATAGAGACCCCGGTGAAATCCATCCCGGTTAAACAGAAAAAAAATAGGTTTAACTGGATAAAAATTTCACTGGGCAGGGAGTTTGGAGGCTATAAGGCTGGGAAGCGGAAAAGCTCTGAGGCGAGGAGGTGCGAAAGCTTAAATGAGCGATCTTGAGTTACAGTTGAATTATATAGGAGATTAGTCAGAGACCGGAGCCTATCAAGCGTTGGAAAAGTTATTCAACCCTCTGGTTTATTTTCAATCAATTTCCCGGAAAGGTACTTATGAATAATACTTGAAACCAGTGTCTGATAGGGTATTCCTTCTTCCAATGCTTTGATTTTCAATGCATTTAGATCTTTTTGGGCAATCCGGATGTTCATTCGTTTGTTTTTAACAAAAGTTGCTTTCGCATATTCTTTTGATTTTCTAATTTCTTCTTCTAGATCCGGGACTGATTTCCATTCTCCTTTTTCGATGGATTCAGATAATGCCTGTTCTTCTTTGTCCAAGGTGATCATTTTTATTTCTCCTTATTCAAATAAAGTTTTGTGTATTTTCTGCTAGGAAATATTGTTTTTAAAAACCTCTCGTTTTCACCGTCAATAAATGGGACAATATATGCATAGTTGTTTATAGCAACCACATACATTCTCTGGCCTTTGTATTTTTCTTTATTGGGATGTTCTATTACATCCAGTATTTGTCCATTTTCTATACAAAAGACGACTTCTTCAAAAGATACGCCTCTTTCTATCCGTAACCTTTCGTTTTTTTCATTGTCCCAATTGAATGTTTTCATAAAATCATGATACAAAAATGTATGCCTTATGTCAACACATCTTTTTGTGCTGAAAAGTAATGGAGGACGTTGATGCAGAACATGCATAAAATCTGATTCGTGGTGTGCGGTGACAGGTGATGGAGACCCCGGTGAAATCCATCCCGGTTAAACAGAAAAAAAATAGGTTTAACTGGATAAACTTAGTTCGTCTTCTTCGAAGCCCCGGTTAAACAGAAAAAATCGGTTTAACGGGATAAAAATTTCACTGGGCAGGGAGGTTGGAGGCTATAAGGCTGGGAAGCGGAAAAGCTGGGAGGCGAGGAGGCTGGGAAGAATTTAACAGGATAAAGATGAGTTTCGAAGGAGAAGCTATCGAAGTCACATTGGCTACTGGTAAGCAGAATCATGATCAGGATGTAATGACAACAGGCGCAGCCATAAGCCTTCGCGGTGCGCTACTCCCCGAAATCCCTTGCCGATTCGAAAACTGTAAAGCTTTTTGCCACCCGGACCTTTCTGGGATAAAATGGCCTCCCATTTTAGCCCATAGTCAACATATACCTGTTGCCATGCCATGTTTGCCGATTTTCTAAGAGTATTGAGGATGTTGTGTTGCTCGTTTTTGGACAGATTGAAAAGCCGGCGTTGAAAGACAGGATTGTTCAAATCCAAACGCACGAGCTGATGGCTTTTCAGGTTCATCGTTTGCCCCGGGCTTCTAATTCCTCAAAGTTAGTGTCTTCGGGCGGATTTTCCTCTGCCCAGGCAATTGCTTCGTTAAGTTCAGCCTGAACATCCGGCCTATGCAACCACTTTTCATTGTCGGGAATGAATCGACCAATTTTAACGATCCAAACTCCGGCTTCGATCTCATCCAACATTATAGTTTGACCCGCGAATTTTTTGCCCAGCGAGATCTGTCCGCTACTGCCAACTGTTTTTATAATGCCCATAGCGCCCCCTAAAATTAATATTACAAAATTATGATAGCACAAACGCATGATAAGTCAAGATTGAAATCAGAGGAAGTGGAATTCGCATTCGGAAAAGAGTCTGCCAATTCTGCTGTCCTGCAGAATTGCCCTTGGCCTTGAACCCCGGTTAAATAGAAAGTACGGATTTAACTGGGCAGGCAAAAATGGACATTTTTCAAAGGTCTCGATACTTGACAACCTCTAATCTATGAAATACACTGTCATTCAATAGAATGCAATAGAGTTCAAAGCGGGCTCAAATATCGTTCAAAATTTGTATTTCCTGTTTGCAGAGGAGGATGCATGGGTGCCATTCAAAAAAGTTTGAGGATACCTCAAAAGACCGTCGAAGAAATAGAGCGAATAGCCAGGGAATCCGGCCAAGCTTTTTCTTCCATTACAAAAGATCTCCTCGCGGAGGCCATAAAGATGCGTCGTTGCCCTGGTATTGTTTTTACTGACGGTGTGACCGGACGAAAGGCCAGAGTTGCAGGA
>JAFDBA010000084.1 GCA_019313505.1 Deltaproteobacteria bacterium | reverse complement strand
ATGCCTTATACTGCTTAACGCAAAATGAGCAAAGCCCCCGAATTTCCACTCTGTCACCATTTGCCATGGTGTTTGACATTTCTTCAAAAACCATATTCACAATCACTTCAGCCTCGTTTTTTGTTATCCCTGCCTCTTCTCTAAGAGCCTCAACAAGTTCTAATTTATTCATCTACAACCTCCAAATTTAATTATATAAAGTTTTTTATAGCAAAGATGAACGTCGTCTCTGGCGTCTGGTACTGAAACCGATTATAAAACCGAATATAAGTACGCCTGCTCCGCTCAAAAACCATTTAATATTCTGATTCCAGAGAATTTTTGTTAATTCATCTTCAAGTTTATCTGCTTTTTTTGTCTGTTTGGCAAGATTTGAAGACGATGCTTTAAATTTAGACTGAAGCTCCAAAAATTTTTTCGACCCTCTTTTGAGGGCTTCATAATCGTTACTGGTCTTTTGAAGTTTTTTTCTGCCGGAGGCAAGTCCCGTGCTTAACTCTTTATTTTCCGCCTTCAGTGAGCTGTTTTCCTCCTGCATTTTCACGGCTTTAACCATTAAGGCCTTGTGTTTGCTTTTCAATACTTTCAGTTCAATATCACTCGGTATTTTATCTGTAAGAAAACGGCTTATAACCCAACCTTCCTTTCCGTTAGTCAGCCTGACCAGGGTCCATCCATCACCCGGTTTAAGTACCTCAACCTTATGACCAATACCAAGCAAAGTTATAATTTTTTTGTCATTCGCCGGACCAGTCCTCATTGTTATTTTCATTGTATCGTTAACATACTTGTTTTCAGCCAAAACCGGTGTGGAAAATAAAATCAGGCACATCCCGATAATACACAAACCTTTCATGATCGGCCTCATAGATGTTACGCTCCAAAAAAAGTTGTTTTAAAGTTTGGTATCAAACCGACCGGACAACATAGAATAATGCCATCCGACATGGACCAGAGCTAATAATGAACCATAATCATAATTGAAAGTCAACCGCCATTTTTCAAATTATCAACACAAATCACACCGTTTTCGGCAAGTTACAAACACACTTATGCTGAAATTGAGCCTTCGGAAATTAATTTTTGTTCAAAATCTCCCTTATTTTTTTTGACATAGCTTTCATGTTAAACGGCTTTTGAATAAAACCGTTGCAACCCCGTTCCAGTATATCGGTTGCCTGGCCATCAATGCTGTACCCGCTTGAAAGAAGAACTTTGACTTTAGGATCGATTTCCTTGATCCTGTCGTAAACCTCACCACCTCCTACGTCAGGCATGATCATGTCCAGAATAACCATATCAACTTTATCGCTCTTTTCGCTAAATACCCGAATCGCCTCTTTACCGCTTCCGGCTTCAAGTACATTGTATCCAAGTTTCTTAAGCAGTTGAACACCAACATCAATAACCACTTCTTCATCATCAACCAGCAGAACGGTCTCATTTCCCTTTATGATCCGTTCATAAGTTTTCATAGTTTTTTGGACTGATTGATCTGATACCGGCAGATAAATGATGAATGTGGTTCCATACCCTTTTTTTGAATCGACATCAATATATCCGCCATGCCCTTTTACTATTCCATATACAGATGCCAACCCGAGTCCTGAGCCTCTGCCCATCTCCTTGGTGGTGAAAAACGGCTCAAAAATCCGCTCGATTGTTTTCTTATCCATGCCCGTACCTTTATCAGTCACCCGTAATAAGACATAGTTGCCCGGTTTTGGATCATAACTCTTATTTTTCATTTCTCTGTGGGTAACATTCATGGTCTGCAAAAAAAGATCACCACCGTCAGGCATCGCATCAGCAGCATTGATAAAAAGATTTATAAGGACCTGCTCAATCTGAGATTCATCCGCCTTTACAGGAAGCAAGTCCTGGACAAGCTCCCTGTGAATTGTTATATTCTTTCTTGTTCTGCCGAATGTCTCAGAATTATCTTTAACAATTTGATTTAAATATATTGATTTAACTTCATATTTTCCCTTCCTGGCGTATCCAAGAAGCTGGTTGGTCAATTTGGAACCGCTTTGAATCAGCCTTTCAACATTTTTTAGCTTTTCATAATGCGAATGCGAAGGTTCAATGTCATATAAGATCAGAGAAATATTCCCCAGCATACCCATCATCAGGTTGTTAAAGTCATGGGCAATGCCTCCGGCCAGCGTACCAACGGCCTCCATCCTTTCCACATACTGCATATAAGCTTCAATTTTTTTCTTTTCCGAAATATCACGAAGAATAACAAGTGTGCCGGCAGGCTTTCCTTTGTGATCATCATAACGCGAAGCACTTATACTTACCTCCAGTAAACGCCCGTCCTTGGAGTAACGTTTTGTTTCAAAACCATGGCAGGGGGTCCCTTTTTCTACAAGATCCTTAATAATTGCCATGGTCGATTCCCTTTCAAATTCCGGGAGAAAAGGTATCTGTTTTCCTTTCAGTTCCTCAAGTGTCCATCCAAATATTTGTGTAAACACAGGACTTATATACCCTGCTCTTCCTTCCAGATCATAGACAACTATAGCATCAGCGGATGAGTGAAGAAGAGAACGATAAACTTTTTCTGCGTGTTTAGCTTCCGTATAAAGATATTTATTCTTCTCCTGGCTTTTCCGGAGCGCTTCTTCGGTTCTCTCCCCCTTGATTATCTGATTTTGCAAAGCGTCGTTGGCTTGTGAAAGGATTTTTACTTCCATCTTTTCTGCAAAATAGATCGAACAAAGTGCTAAAAATCCTGACAAAAAAAATACAAGGTGAAGATACTCCTGATATCCCGAAGATTGATGCTTTATCTTGCTGATCAAGGTAATGAAGTGCAACTCTGTGTATGTTCCCAGCACAAAGAATATAACGGACAGTGTAAAGAGATATATACTTGCGAATCTAATTTTTCTCATCAGTACAACCTTATAAAAACCGGCAACCCCGGCACTTTTACTTCAAACCATTTAAAAATATTTATATCAGATTCTCAAACGAAATCAATATATTTTAAGCTTTCATAGTATTTTACCTTTATTAAGATTGACGGTCTCGTAAAAACTGGAGATACAGCTTGACATAAATCAATCATTTTTCATATCTAATATCATGCGCGTTCAAACAGGTCTTGAAAGGTTTATCGAGTCTCCACCAAAATGGATATCAGGAAAACGGATCGGGCTTTTATGCAATCCTGCTTCGGTTGACAGAAACTTTTGCCATGTCCGTGAATTGATCAACCGGAAATTACGGGGTAGACTTCAAGCATTATTCTCGCCCCAGCACGGATTTTTTGCTGAAAAACAGGACAATATGATCGAGTCGGAAGATATGTCTGATCCGATGTTAAACATTCCTGTTTTCAGTCTTTATGGCAAAACCCGCGTCCCTGATAAAAAGATGTTCGATCTCATCGACATACTCATCGTTGACCTGCAGGATGTGGGCACACGTGTTTACACCTTTATTTACACCATGTCCTATTGTCTTGAGGCTGCAAAAGCATTCGGGAAAAAAGTCCTGGTTCTTGACCGACCGAACCCTGTATCCGGCAGCATCACGGAAGGGAACTGCTTGACTTCAGAATGCACTTCATTTGTCGGAAGATACCCCATCCCGATGCGCCACGGGCTTACAATCGGTGAGATTGCTCTTTTGTTCAACAACGAGTACGGTGTCGGCTGTGATCTTGAAGTTATTCCCATGAAAGGCTGGAACAGAAAGATGTTTTTTCAGGATACAGGCCTTCCCTGGGTCCCCCCCTCACCCAACATTCCATCGCCTGTATCGGCCATGGTTTATCCCGGCCAGGTACTGTGGGAAGGAACCAATATTTCTGAAGGTCGTGGAACCACCAGTCCGTTCGAAATCTTCGGCGCTCCGTTTATCAATACAAAGCTGTTGCTGTCAACCCTGGGTGGAAACCGGTTGCCGGGTTCAACACTCAGACCTGTTGTATTTGAGCCGACTTCCAACAAATTGGAAGGAACCATATGCAAAGGATTTCAGATCCATGTAACGGACCCGTATGAATTCAAACCATATATCACAACACTCAGGCTACTTCAGGCTGTGATTTTCAATCACAAAGATCAGTTCCAATGGAAGCTCCCACCTTATGAGTATGAATTTAAAAAACATCCGATCGATCTTATAATCGGCAGCAAGAAAATACGACAACGCATTGAATATCTTGATAATATAGATAATATAGAAAAATCCTGGCTCCATGAGCTTAAGGGGTTTATAGAAATAAGCCGGAAATTTCACCTTTACACATGATTAACCGTTCAGGGTTGAATAAATAATGGTTAATAATCAATGGTTAACAATTAATAATTGATTATTAATTATTAGTCCGGGGTTCAGAGGTCAGTGAAAATTCGATTGGAGATTATCCTTAAATTTAAGCCCGTTAGTTCATTAGTTGTAAATTTTGCGGTTTTTGTGGCAAAAAATATCTAAATTTATTGAGTGTGAAGTGCCTAAAGTGACCTAAAGTGCCTAAAATTAAGGTATTCTGTCAATTTTATCTAAAATAAATAGCTGGAGCGTAGCGACTCCTTAACTTTAGATCATTTCAAACTTTAGATCACTTTTAACTTTTCCGGTTCATCCGGGTTAGGCATTTAAAAACACTAATGACTGATGACAAAATAAACTGGAAGCGAATGCAGTTTAAAAAAAATAAAGTCTGGGTGGCCACAGATCGGAATCAGAGACCTGTTGTTAAAGACGGCAGGGTTTTGATCAAGTACCAGCTTGGTCAGGATTATGAGTACTGGGTCAACCAACAAAATATCAAACCCATTAATTCTATCCAGTCCGAGACCAAAAGATCCGGAGGCAAAATATCGGCCGAAAAATCCCAAAAAAAACTGAAAACCACAGCTAAAACAAAAGGCAAGCTTGCGGATAGTATCAAATACAAAGATTACATCTGCATCTACACGGACGGAGCATCTTCCGGGAATCCAGGCCCATCAGGAATTGGGATTGTACTCCGTTTTGGAAAACTTGAAAAAGAGATATCAAAATATATCGGTATTGAGACCAACAATATCGCAGAGCTTGAAGCAATCCGAACAGGCCTTTTGGCCATAAAAAGCACTAAGCTTCCGGTACGTATTTTTACGGACAGCAGGTATGCATACGGGGTTCTAACCCTGGGCTGGAAAGCCAGAAAAAATCAGGATATCATAAAATCCATAAAAAATACTCTTTTAAAATTCAACGATCTGAAATTTATAAAGGTAAAAGGGCATGCCGGTCATGAGGAAAATGAAAGAGCAGATTTTCTGGCAACTTCGGCCATAAAAAAAACTGGCGATTCCCGAAAAAAATAATAGACGCCTTGCATCAATTTGCAAGGCGTCTATTTTTCTTCTCACATTTTGCCATCAAACAAGTACCGTGCTTCTGCGAATCAGCTTTTTATTGTGCTTTTTCAGCTTTTAGAGCTTCGATCTCTTCTTTCAGCTCCTTAACTTCATCTTTGTATTTTTCAGTTTCATCTGTTTTGATTGGAGTTTCAACTGTTGTATCATCTTTCTTCCAAGTATCTTTAAGTTCGTCAAAACCAAGATAAAGAGCCAAACCACCGCCAAGCAGAAGCATCACCGGGATAGCACCGGCTAAAAGCTGTAAAAATGGTTTCCACCATATGGACATACCAATGAGACCCAATACAGCTCCGGCCGCCCCACCAATTAATGTTTTCATAGACAATCATCCTCCTTTAATTTTAATTAATTTTTTTAAAAAAACTCTTCCCAAAAGAAGAATTTGCAAATTAGCACAACTTATTTTGTAACGCAAGCTTATTTTTTTTTAATAAGAGTCTTGATATTCTGATTAAAAACTACCCTTAGAAAATACTTTATACAATATAACAATCTAAATTTACAACTTTTTTTTAAAGCATGCTTCTTTAAAGAAAAGATTGCAATCAAAGTTTATATCTGTTAGTTGGAAAATTTTGTATAGAAATTTGGCGGTCTCGTAAAAAAATTAGATTTTCATGAAGCCATCAAATTTAAAATCGGAATTTATCATGTTAAAACGGCTTAAATTACAACTTGAAAAATTTAAACCTAAATTTAAAAAAAAGAAAGATAATTCCTCGCAAAATACACACAATCACTATTTTTTTCAACTGCCTGATAATATCGGTCTGTTATCAACCTTTATTCTTAAACTCTTCTTTTCCGGCATAAAGGTTGCCGAGGAACAGACCCAAAATCTAAAAAACCTTCAAAAAGAGGGGATTGTTATATATGTTACTAAACCCAAAAGTTACTTTCTATACCTCTTTTATTACACCCGCTACAAGCAAAATGGTCTTCCATTTCCTCAGATAGGTTTTGACTATAAAATATCTATCTGGCAGCCGGTATCACGATTTTTTAAAATCTTTTTTTCATACCTTGGTTACATATTTCATAACCTGTCACTTCCTGATCCTTATGCAAGTGGATATATCCGGAATGAACTTACGAACGGCCGGACGGCATTACTCTCTCTGGTTGAACAAAAAGGTTTCCACCGAAGATTTATCAAAGCAAAAAAAGACCCTGTTCAATATCTTATCGAAATGCAGAAATCGATTGATCGCCCTATTTTCCTTGTCCCTCAGCTTATATTCTTTGATAAAAAGCCGGAAAGATCTATGCCGAACATCATAGACATTCTGTTCGGCACTAAAGAAAATCCCGGCAAGATAAGACGTCTGATGATCCTGTTCAAAAATCCCGGCAAGGTTTTCGTGGAAATATCCGAACCGGTTAACCTTAAAATTTTTTTAGCGCTTGCGGAAAACAGTGAAAAAAGTACTGAATATCAGGCTCTCGCCCTAAGGCACAACCTCTTGACTCAAATCAATCGTCATCGCCAAACCATCACGGGACCGGTTTTGAAGTCAAAGTATGAAATGAAAGAAAATATCCTTACAAAAGAACGGCTTCAAAACTTCATGGAACATCATTCAAAAGCCCGCAATATCCCTATTCAAAAGTTACAAAAAAGGGCAAGTAATTCTCTTGATGAGATTGCCGCCAACTACAGTATTCTCATCATAAAAATAGCCTCGGCCTTGATAACCTGGGTCCTGAACACCATGTTTGAAGGCATAACAGTCGATAAAGACGGCCTCAACAGAGTGAAAAACATGTCCAAGAAGGGTCCTGTAATCTTCGTTCCCTGCCACAAAAGCCATATCGATTACCTGATATTATCGTATCTTTTGTATTACAACAATTTACCATGTCCTCATGTTGCTGCCGGGAAAAACCTTTCTTTCTGGCCAGTAGGCCCCTTATTCAGGGGCGGAGGCGCATTTTTCATAAGACGAACGTTTAAAGGAGCGGTTCTCTATTCAAAGGTTTTTGCAGAGTATATTCACAATCTGCTATCAGAAGGTTTTAATATTGAATTCTTCATCGAAGGCGGTAGAAGCCGAACCGGTAAATTGGTTCTGCCCAAGCTTGGACTCCTTTCAATCCTTCTCAATGCTTATAAAAACGGGGCGTGTAAAGACATGATATTCGCGCCTATTTTTATAGGATATGACACGGTATTGGAAGAAAGCTCGTATCTTCATGAAGTCGAAGGAAAAGAAAAACAGCCTGAGAGTCTGCTACAAGTCATTAAAGCACGAAAATTTTTAAAAAAAAGGTATGGGAGAATCTATATTCAGTTCCATGAACCGATCTCTTTAAAAGATCTTCTGTTGCAATACGGCACGCCGATTGAAGATATGGGGTCCAAAGAATTTAACATTTTCTGCCGAAATCTGGGTCACAGGGTTATAAACGCCATTAACTCGGTAACCGTTGTTACACCACACGCTCTTGTTGCTGCTGCTGTCATGAACTGTTCAAAAAAGAATTTTTCTTTTGATCACCTGACATCCCATGTTGAAACATACATGAACCTCCTGCATTCACAAAAAGCCAGACTTGCCGATACACTCCTTGTCGATTATGTTAATACGGTGGAGCATGTGCTTGATACTTATGTACAGAGAAAATTCATCGAACGTATCTCAAAAGACAAGAAGGCCGGTTTTACCGATGCAATGTTCAAGGTAAATGAAAGCAAACGCCCAAACCTCGAATATTACAAAAACAACTGTATCGCCTTTTTTGCCCCGGCGGCAATTACCTCGCTTGCAATCCTTGTTAAGGATGCTTTTCAGTTTTCAGCTTCCAACCTTCACGAAGACTACGAGTTCCTTCAATATTTCTTTAAATATGAATTTGCATATGATGTTGATAAAACCACGGAATACTTTGTTCGTAAAAACATAAAGGCATTTATCGATGATACCATTTTAACGCCTCATCCTACCTTACCTGACACATACAATTTGACCTCTTCGGGTTTTAGAAAATTGAGATTATTTTCAAGTTTCTTAAAAACCTATTTTGAATCATACTGGATCGTATTAAACTTTTTAATGCAACACCCTACAAACTCCATTAAAATAAAAGATCGTACAAAAAAAATTGAAAGCATAGGAAATCGCATGTATAAAAAGAAGGATATCGAACGAAAAGAAGCGCTTTCCGTAATCAACTACAGTAATGGAATAGATTTTTTTACAACCAACAAAATATTTGAATTATCTTTAGCCTAACCCGGATCAACCGTAACCAAAAAAAATGCCGCAAAGGCACTAAGACCCGCCCGCCTCGCCTAAGGCGAAGCCGATGGCGGGCAGGCACAAAGGATAAATTTATTAATGTCACTTCGTGCCTTGGTGTCTTCGTGGCTGATAAAAATTGTCATAAAAAACAACTCAACCATTTAATCACTGAACCACTGCCGCAGGATTTGGCACGCGTCTGCTTCCTTTTACAAAAAACACACCCAAAGTGCTCTTTCCTTTTGGAGGACGTCCCCTCCTCGATATTATTATCTTAAGTTTGCAGAATGCAGGATGCAAAGCTATTATCATCAACACCCATCATCTTTACAAAAAGATCGATTCCTATCTGGCACGACAAAAATATGCAATCCCCGTCATCACCCGCTATGAACCGGAAATCCTTGGTACTGGAGGAGCCATAAAAAATGTTGTCGACTTCTGGGACGATGGTCCCTTTATGGTCATAAACAGCGACATTGTTACCGATATAGATTTAAAAAAGGTTTATGATTTTCACTTAAATCATAATCATCCGGCCACACTGGTTCTTCATGACGACCCACAGTTTAACACCGTATCGGTAAATAAAGACGGTTTTATTACAGATTTCCATGATTCGCCCCCCCTCCCCTCTCACCTTGCTTCAGGCTCGAATATTCACCTGCCCGGAGAAACCGGAAAACTCACCTTTACCGGGATACAGGTTCTGGATCCACAGATTCTTGAATTAATACCTGATAATATCTTTTCAAACATCATCGATATATACCGGGAACTGATATCAGAAAATAAAAAAGTGTGCGCTTTTATTTCAAAACAATACCAGTGGAAAGATATCGGCACCCCGGAAAGGTACAATCAAGCTGTTTTCGAACAGATGGCGCCCGAAGCTTTCAAGCACGCGTTCCCGAATTGGTTGAACAGAAAGATTGTCCCAACCGGGCTCAAGGGTGATGGATCTGACAGAAGCTGGTACCGGCTGACCTCGGGCGACAAATCTATTGTTATGGCAGACCACGGAATCAGGAAAAAAGGTACAACAGGTGAAGCAGACTCATTTGTTGCCATCGGCCGCCACCTGCATGATAAGAATATACAGGTACCGGAAATATACCTTTATGATACTTTTTCAGGCCTTGTATTCATGGAAGATCTGGGGGATGTAAATCTTCAGACCGTTGTTCTTAATGCTGAAAGTCAGGATGAGATCATCTTATATTATAAATCGGTCATAACCCTTCTCGGAAAACTCTCTATAACCGGTGCAAAGGGCTTTGATCCGACCTGGACATATCAAACCTCACATTATGATCAGGATTTTATTCTCGAGAAAGAATGCCGCTACTTTGTCGATGCTTTCTTAAGGAAATACATTGGGATGAATATCTACTTTCAAGACCTTGAAGATGAATTTAGTTCCCTTGCAGACAAGGCTCTTGAATTTTCAGTTAACGGATTTATGCACCGGGACATGCAGTCACGAAACATCATGGTAAAAAATAATAGTTTTTATTTTATTGACTTTCAAGGAGGACGTTTCGGGCCAATCCAGTACGACCTTGCATCTTTGCTTGTCGACCCCTATGTTAAGTTGTCCCCTTCCGTACAGGATCAACTTCTTTATTTATCTGTTGAAACTCTTTCGTCCCTCCTAAACGTAGACCCAAACAATTTTCTTACCTGTTATAAATATTGTGCCATAACAAGAAATCTTCAGATACTTGGAGCCTTTGCTTATCTTAGCAACATTAGTGGAAAAAGATACTTTGAAAAATATATCCCTGATGCTATAGAAACGTTAAAGCATAATCTTTCAGCTCTTAAAAACAGAGAATTCCCAAAGATAGAATCTATTGTAAGGAAAATAAGTAACTTCTCAATAAATTATAGAGCCGACTGGTCATTATGATCATTTATTACACCAGAACTTATTGAGAACTTACGAAAATAATTCCTCAGTTGTAAATTTTGTGTTTTTTGTTGTAAAATTTTTTTCTTTGCAATATTTCTTGGTTCCGGTTTATCCGGGTTAGGAGGTACAAAATGGATAATATAAAAATTATGGTGAACGGCTTGCCCGGAAATATGGCTTCCAACGTCGCCAGTCATGCACTTTCCGATAGCCGGTTTGAACTGATTCCACAATCACTGACCGGACCTGAAATTACAGAAACCGAGACCGTCATAGATTCCGTTTCAATCAGACTTGTTCAACCCCAGGACAGGGATCAGGCAGTGTTGACCATCAAAGAAAAGGAAGGCCTTTTTCTTAATGTGGACTTTTCTCTTCCTTCGGCCGTAAACAGTAATGCCAAATTTTACTGCAAACACGGCCTCCCCTTTGTCATGGGAACAACCGGCGGCGACCGGCAGCTCCTTGAAGATACTGTCATAGCTTCTTCCATCTCTGCGGTAATAGCACCAAATATGGCCAAACAGATTGTCGGTTTTCAGGCCATGATGGAATATACCGCCAAAACATTCCCGGATCTTTTTAAAGGATATTCCCTTGAAATCAAAGAAAGCCATCAGAAGGGAAAGGCCGATACCAGCGGAACAGCCAAGGCTATGGTACGTTATTTTAACAGCCTTGGTTTGCCCTTCACCCAAGAGGAAATCAACAAAGAACGAAATCCCGAGATCCAAAAAAACGTCTGGGGTATACCCGAAGAATACCTGGCAGGACATGGATGGCATACCTACAATCTCGATTCAAATGACAAGACGGTCCACTTTGAATTCACACACAATATCAACGGCCGGGATGTATATGCCATGGGAACCCTTGATGCGCTGATTTACCTGACCAAAAAGGTACAAGAAGGGGTACAGGGCAAGGTTTTTACGATGATTGATGTGCTAAAAGGTGGGCTATCATAATTTATCATTGATCATTGGACGTTGGATGTTCGACGTTCATCTTTCAAAACAACTTAGCGCTTATGCCGGTTTTATCCCCACAGGGCATCTTTAAGCCCTGACGTTCGCTCAATCTTACGTGATATAGTTGTTTCTAATACATCTTCTTTTGCCCAAATCGAGACTGTTTTTCTGGCCCTTGTTATTCCCGTGTAGAACAGTTCCCGTGTTAATACAGGATAATCACGTTCCGGCAGAATTAAAAGTACATTATCAAACTCCGACCCCTGGCTCTTGTGAACAGTCATTGCATAAACCGTTTCGTGTTCAGGGAGCCTGTAAGGAAGAAACCACCTGAGTTCGCCTGAATCGCCTAAAAAATAGACATACAAATCTTTGCTGTTTGAATCCGGAGCCGGCATGGTTATTCCCATATCGCCATTAAAAAGTTTCAGGCTGTAATCATTACGGGTAATCAGAACCGGTCTCCCCTTGTACCAGGGATTGGAGGACGAACTGTCGGGCTCTATAAGACCCGCACGGATTAATACCTGTTCTGCCAGTCTGTTGACAGCGTTAACTCCTATTGAACCGATTTTTACGGCACATAATATTTTGAACTTTTTAAAAAGTTCAAGGGCTTTGTATGGATCTTCTGTGTTAAGATAATCTGAATAGCCTTTAATGACCCTTTCTGCCAGGAAATGTGACAGATCATTGGGTTGTGAAATCTCTTTCCAGAATATTTGATCATGGCTGTTCTTCATCAGGCACAAGGCTTTATCGATTTCTCCCCGGTTTACAACACGGCTTAATTCTCCTATCCCGCTGCTGCCGGTAAACCGATAGTTTTTTTCCAAAACAACCATACAGTCATAAAGACCGGGTTTATCTTTATGTACTTTAACCGGAAGATCAATTTTTTGTTTGGTTACCTCTTCAAATTTGTTGCAAAAATATTTTGAAAATGCGTGAACATTGTCTCTGTCACAGATATCACCCAGTACAAACCCGGTCTCAACCGAAGCAAGCTGGTCTTTGTCTCCCATTAGTATCAACCTTGCATCAAAAGGCACGGCCCAAAGGAGTTTTGACATCAGGGCAAGATCTATCATTGAAGCTTCATCCACCACCACCACATCTGCATCAAGTGGGTTTTCATGGTTATGATGAAAATACGGGGAACCCGGAATGGTTTTGAGCATTCTGTGTATGGTTTGTGCTTCAGAAGGTATTGCTTCGATAATGTCAGGACTGCTATTTAGCGTCTTCTTCGCATCATTAATCGATTCAGCGATCCTGGTTGCAGCCTTTCCCGTGGGAGCGGCAAGTAAGATTTTAAGTCTCTCTTTCCCGGACAGCTCTAAAAGCAGGGCAAGGATCTTTGCCATGGAGAAGGTCTTTCCTGTTCCCGGCCCACCGGAAATGATACAAAATCTTTTCAATGCCGCAATATATGCCGCCACCATCTGCCAGTTAAAATCATTATCCGTATTTTGTGGGAAAAGCCTTTTTAAGCCGTCATTTAAAAGTGTTACATTTAAATCCCGAAAATCTTCTCCGGAACGGTTGATGATAGATTCAGATAGTTTTTTTTCATAATCCCAGTATCGATACAGATATAGCCTGTTTTTTTTATCGAGTATCAGGGGGCGATAATCTCCGGGGCTTCCCACTACCGGGCTCTTTCTGATTTTTTGCAACCAGCAGGAAAGCTTCGGCCATTTGATAGTCCCCTCATCTTCCAGCCCCATAAGAAGCGGTTTCTCGGCCACAGAAGCAAGGTCAAAATATACATCTCCATTTCCTGTAGCATTGCTGGCAAGGGCTGAGGCCAGAAAAATATCAGGATCATCATTTTTACTAAGACCGGTTATAAACTTAGCAAAATGAACGTCTATATCTGTCAGATATCCTTTTTGATATAAATGAGTTATATGTTCTTTATTCATACTATACATAAGTTAAATAGGACGCAGATTTTCGCAGACCCGCCTGCCATGCGAGGCACAAGCGGGCAGGTATACTCAGATAATATTATTATTTCTTAAATCTTGACAATCTGTGTTTATCTGTGTCCAATAAAGGAAATTCCTATACAATTCAATCAGGTTGGAATAAGCGCTCTTGACAGTATATTAATAAGATCCGGGCTGGGAAAATCTTTGTAAACCCCGAATTGAGGTCCACGATCAGGATCCACCCCTCTTATAAAAACGTAAAATACACCGCCAAAATCTTTTTCATAGCTAAATTCCGCCAGCCGAATCGAAAGATACTGACAAAGCGCGAGTGTATACAGATGATACTGAAGGATGTAAAAGTCATTGCTCATAACCTTGTTCAAAGCATCTTGTGAATAGTCCTCCACGCCTGTTCCTAAAAAATTTGACTTCCAGTCCACCAGATAGTAACGCCCCTTTTCATGGAAAACCATGTCTATATATCCTTTCATAAAACCCTTTGTAAAAGGGAAGGTCAGTTTTCCAATCCGGTCCGGAAAACCGGCGGGAAGTTCGACCCCTCCAT
>JAFDBA010000259.1 GCA_019313505.1 Deltaproteobacteria bacterium | reverse complement strand
TTCAGAATGTCAACAGGTCGATTTTTGGAAAGATTGGGGAGGATTTGTCACGATCACGAAAAGGAAATTCTTTTACACGAACTATAGGAAAGAGTGAAGACTTGACCTTTGGGTTGCTTGAACTACTTACCTCAGGGAGGGATAGGATGGAATTAACTAAAAATAATGGACCCCTTAGCATTAACCGCAGGGATTTTCTGAAGGCTGCCGGCATAGGGGCTGTGGCAATGTCAATGCCAGGATTAATTCGAAACACGGGGGCAGCATCGATGTCCAATGTAAGCCAGGAAGTAATCAAAACCGATGTTCTGGTAATAGGGGGTGGAATCGCAGGCGTTTTTGCAGCGATCAAGGCAAAAGAGCAGGGTGTTGATGTTACAATCGCGGATAAGGGAACCGTAGGAAAATCAGGGCTCAGCCCCTGGTTTAGTGCATATTCTTACTTTGATCCGTCAGGCAGTGCCACAAAAGAGCAGTATTATGAACATATCGCATCGGAAAGTGAATACCTTGCAAACATGGATTATACGAAAATCTTTATTGAAGATTCCATGACCCGATACAAAGAGCTTTTGGATTGGGGCGTCAAGGGGGATATAAAGGGAGGCAGGGGTGTAATATTCCGCGCTCAGGTCAAGAAAAACAGTGTTCGCCTGGTTGAAAGGGTCATGATTACCGACCTCCTTGAAAAAGAAGGTAAAGTCGTCGGTGCTTTGGGCTTTCCCATGGAAGAAGACAAGGCTGTTATCATAAAGGCAAAGGCAGTTGTCCTTTGCGCGGGCTCGGGTGCATTCAAGACCCCTGGTTTTCCGGCCAGCTCCCTGACGCATGATGGTGATGCCATGGCTTATAAAGTTGGTGCCGAAATCTCGGGCAAGGAATTCATCGACTTTCACTGGACGCACTGGGAAGATCCTGGAGATGCATACTCTAACTGGAAAAGAGAATGGGGGATGTTCCATGCTAGCGCCTATACCGCCAGAGGACGCAGAGGGCCAGGTCCAGGAGGCATGGCCATGCAGGCCCATAAAGGGAACGTCCCATCCAAAATGGGTAGACCAGGCAGAAGGCCGAGAGTTTTTCCAGGTGGAAGTAGAATCCCTCCGGGATGTCGGTCAACAGATCTGCCGATCGTCGGCGGGGCAACCGCAGGCATGGCCCCTCATAAATGCGAAGGAATCTTTCCAAAAGACAATTCATTTGCCTCAAGCGTCCCCGGACTCTTTGCTGCGGGAGACGGGCTTTGCACCTATGGAGCAAGCTACAGCGGTGGAATGGGTTCTTCTTCATCAGGTTCTGCGACACAGGGCGCCAGAGCAGGACGGAATGCAGCTGAATATGCAAAAAACATCAAGGCCGTAAGTGCCAGCGATTCGCAGATTTCAGCAATCAAAAAAAACATTTTTGAGCCAAGGTCCAGGGAAAAAGGCTATTCCCCTGAATGGGTAACCCAGGTGCTGCAGGGGGCAATGGTTCCTTATTATGTACTTTACATAAAAAAGCAGGACAGGCTTCAAGCGGCACTTGCAAACATAAAATTCATGAGAGAGCATTTTGCTCCCAACCTTTTGGCGAATGATACCCATGAACTGAGACTTGCCCATGAGGCACGTAATATGCTGCTTAATGCTGAAATGAAGCTGAGGGCCTCCCTGTTCAGGACAGAGAGTCGAGGTGCCCACTACAGGGAAGATTATCCGAATAAAGATGATAAAAACTGGCTTGCATGGGTAATCATCTCAAAAGATGGAGATAATATGAAGCTGGCCAAAAGGCCAATACCAGATGCGTGGAAGCCTAAAACCAAGGCGTACGGCGATAGACATACGGAATCAATTATGGGAGGAATATGATGCCAGTAGAAAATATAAACGAAGAGAAATGTATTGGTTGCGGCACATGCGTTGAAACATGTCCCATGGATGTATTCAGGATGGATGAAGATACCGAAAAGTCTGCGATCACATATCAGGAGGACTGCCAGATATGTCATCTGTGCAGGATCTACTGTCCTGTTGATGCGATAACCATAACACCAACCAAGTGTGTAAGACCCTTGGTTGGGTGGGGATGAAACAATTCCTGAGTTTGAGAATCTCATCAAAAAGGAAGGTCTACGAAGTGGATCCGCTGCTTTATCCCTCATGTGGGGATCAGGTGAGAGAGTTGCTTAAAGGGCTCGAGAAGAAAGCTTAAAAAGGAATGGCGAGTTTCCTAGCACTATCTCTATATCTGGGGATCATCGCCCGGGACAGTGCTTTTACCGCGGGCATAGAGTATCCACCAGTCCTTGCCTTTCTCAATGTAGGCATCAATACCCAGTTTTTTCAGCATTAGCAGGTTATAGATCTTGCTGTTGTGAGTTCGCACATCTGCCCCGTGGCTGATTGGCGCCAGCTTTAGACAGGGGAAATCATCACACTGGTAACAAAAATCGAGTTTCTTTTGATTAACGCAGCAGTCATAGGTCGGGCAGA
>JAFDBA010000258.1 GCA_019313505.1 Deltaproteobacteria bacterium | reverse complement strand
TATTTAATCGAGCATTGATGTTGTTGTAAAAAACCACATAACGAACAACCATCCCAAATTTTGCTAACAGTGTAGATTAACAACCCATATTATTGTTACTTGACAGAAAGGACTTAAAAATAATAAAAGCGGATCTGTTGTCATATTGTTAAAAGATCTGATTTGTATAACGTGTTAAAACAAGGTGGTAATGATGGCATTATTGACTTCCATAACTAAAGAAAAATTTCGCAAGAACTTTCTTTCATTTTTTATTTTGTCTTCAACTATACCTATGCTTTTTATGATATTTCTCATTTTTCAGTATGTCATCCCTGTACTTACTACAAGTCAGACAACTGATCTGAGAGTAATATTTACATATGGCGTGTTGGGCATGCTTGTACCCGTGCTTATAGGTCTTGTTTTAGGGTCTCGGTGGTTTAGATCAGTAGAGACTCTAACAAAGGATATTAAATCGAAATCGATTCAGATAATAGGAAAAAGATGTGAGCTAAAGGATGAAAACGAGTTAGCTATTATTCATCAAAGCTTTAATGATCTGCATTATGAACTCCAAAATAAGATGGATCAGCTTAATGAAGTTTCAAAAAAATTGATGGATTCAAACTTCAAACTCAAAGAACAGGCAACCACAGATGAGTTGACCTTTCTATATAATCGGCGCTATTTTGATGTAAGGCTGGTGGAGGAGGCAAGCAGATCAGACAGATATAAGCAGAAACTGTGTCTAATCATGATCGACTTCGATGATTTTAAGCGATATAATGATCTTTATGGCCACCAAACAGGCGATAAATTACTGCGAGAAGTGGCTAATTTGATACGAAATTCCGTTCGCAAATCAGATATGGTTTTTCGCTACGGTGGAGATGAATTTGCTATTTTAGTTCTGGGTTGTGATATAAAACAAGCTGAGCATGTAGCTAAAGAGCTTGTTAAAAAAGTTTCCAACCATCAATTTGATGACTTGAAAGGACAAGCACTGGAGAGGATAACAATTAGTTGCGGGGTGGCGTATTATTACGGAGAGTTAGAAGAATTTGTGGCAGAAGCAGACAAATACCTTTTCGAAGCCAAGAGTGCTGGCAAAGGTCTTGTTGTATCTCAAAAAGAACGCACACACGGTTAAAATCAACACCTGCAAAGTATAAATTTCATTTCTGTTCCAAAACCTTGCGCAATACATACTTGAGAATACCGCCGTTTGCAAAGTAATCGACTTCAACGTTTGTGTCCAGGCGGGCAATTACCTCAAAATTGACCTCGCTCCCGTCTTCCTTTAACGCCTTTACCTGTAAAATCTTTCGAGGATGCATATTCTCGATCCCGCTTATAAAAAATGTTTCAGAGCCTTTAAGACCGAGACTTTCCGGAGTGCAGTTTCCTTTTAATATCAGCGGCAAGACTCCCATCCCAACAAGGTTGCTCCTGTGGATACGTTCGTATGATTCGGCGATTACCGCCTTTACTCCCAGAAGAAGTGTTCCTTTTGCAGCCCAGTCCCTTGATGAACCGGTCCCATATTCCTTACCCCCGAGCACTACAAGAGGTCTGGTTTCATCCATGTACTTGATGGCGGCATCGAAAATGAACATCTCCTTTTTATCCGGAAACTTTAAGGTAAAACTGCCTTCTTTCGGAGCAACGAGCCTGTTTTTTATTCTGGTGTTCCCGAATGTACCCCGTATCATGACTTCATGGTTACCCCTCCTGGATCCGTAAGAATTAAAATCTGCGGGAAGAACATTTTGTTTTTTGAGGTATTTACCCGCGGGATAATCTTCCGGAATTGCGCCGGCAGGGGAAATGTGATCGGTAGTAACAGAGTCGCCTAACACAAGAAGAGCGTTTGCATTTTTCACATTCCGAGGTTTATGTAACTCAAGCCCGAAATTTTCAAAATACGGCGGTTTCTTAATATAGGTAGACTCCTTATCCCAGTTGAAAGTTGTACTTTCGGCAACCTGAAGCGCCTGCCAGAATTCGTCCCCGTCAAATATTTTCTGGTACTCCAGCTCAAAAAACTCTTTTTTGACATGTCTTTGAACAAGGCTTTCTATTTCATCATTGGTTGGCCAGATATCTTTAAGATAGACAGATTTACCTCCACGATCGTTCCCGATCGGCTCTGTGGTCAAATCGATATCGATTCTTCCGGCAATTGCCAGAGCCACCACCAGCATTGGCGATGCTAAAAAGTTCCCTTTGACACTTTGGTGGATTCGGGCCTCAAAATTGCGGTTCCCTGACAGTACCGCAGCAACGGTCAGGTCATTATCGGATATTGTTTTTTCTATTTCTGGATGCAGGGGACCGCTGTTGCCGATACACGTCGTACATCCGAAGGCCGCCAAGTGAAAACCAAGATCCTCAAAATAGGGCATCAGCCCGGCATCTTCAAGATACCGAATGACTACTTTCGACCCTGGTGCCAGAGACGTTTTTACAAAAGACGGAACTTTGAGCCCCTTTTCAA
>JAFDBA010000004.1 GCA_019313505.1 Deltaproteobacteria bacterium | reverse complement strand
GTAATTACTGTAATTACATTTATCTGTAAAGTCAAGCTTAAAATCAAATTATTGGTAGGCGCGTATTATATTGAGATAGCGAATATTTCGCACAACAAATCGTTGAACGTGGACGCCTAATTCCGTGCGGCTTTCAACGGAAGTGTCCCGCATGGAATGCCATAGATTCACAAAGGCTTCGGCCCACAACCGGCGCTGGTTAACTCAAACATTCGGCGTAAAATGATTGACATTATATGCATAGTTTGTTAGAGTCATGCATAAATAAAAGGAGGCTGATTATGAGAACAACTCTTGATTTGCCAGAAGATTTATTGAATGAGGCCATGAGGGCAACCAGCATCCAAACCAAAACCAAGGTTATTATCACAGCATTAGAAGAGTTAATCAGAAAATCAAAAATCTCTGAATTGAAAACATTCAAGGGAAAGATAGATTTAGACATTGACCTAAATACTATACGAGGCCGTCAATGTCGGTAATAGTAGATACTTCTGTTTGGATAGAATATTTTAGGAGTGGAAACAATTTTGAAAAGCTTGATTTTCTAATTGATGAAAATCTCGTAGTCATAAACAATTTAATTCTTGCAGAGCTTATACCATTTCTTAAAAGTAGAAACCAGAAAAAAGTTATCAAATTACTTAATCATATTAACAAATTAGAAATACATATTGAGTGGGATCAACTAATTGAATTTCAATATAAATGTTTAAAGAATGGTCTTAATGGAGTTGGAATTCCAGACTTGATAATTATTCAAAATGCCAAACAAAATCATTGTGAAATTTATTCACTTGATAATCATTTCAAGTTAATAAAGGATATTGTCAAGATCAAATTAATAGCATAAATCGGAGACCAAATAACTGCTACGCCGAACCAAACGCTGGCTCATCTTGAAAAGATTACCCGGGATATCGAGTCCGGTTAGGGTACTGTTGGCGGCATAATAAAATCCATGGCACTGCTTGACCATATACACCAAAATCTTGACAAGGTGGGGAGCGATTTGGATGCTCTAATGATAATCAACCTGAAATAGATTCGAACCAATGATGCCGGCCAATCATGAAAAAAATGTTGTAAACGTCTCATCCTATCTTAAAAGGATGGCCGAAACAGCTCCATATAAAAGGGCGGTTGTTTATCCTTCAGGCCGGGATAATTATGGCAGGGTTGCATATTCTCACCTTACCTTTCTGCGACTCGATCGGGAATCTGACTGTCTGGCCCACGGGTTTGAAAAAACAGGCATAAATCGCGGTACCCGTACCATTTTGATGGTAAAGCCCGGCCTGGAATTTTTTATTATCATATTCGCACTTTTCAAAATCGGAGCGGTTCCGGTTATAGTAGACCCCGGAATGGGAATACGCCGTATGGTGGACTGTTTTAAAGAAGGACGGCCCCATGCGTTTATCGGTATCCCTGTTGCCCATTTACTTCCAACCCTTTATCCAAAATATTTCAATACCGTAAAGACATGGATAACAGTCGGCCGGCGCTGGTTTCTGAAAGGTTTTACGCTAAACCGGGTCCGTCAGGTTCCCTGGAGACCCTATAAAGCAGCTGAAACCGGTCAGGATGAGACAGCCGCCATCCTATTTACCACCGGTAGCACAGGGCCGGCCAAGGGTGTGGTATACACTCATGGCAATTTTGACGCTCAGCTCCGTCATATAAAATCTCACCTGGGCATTTCTATCGATGAAATAGATCTTTCCACATTCCCGCTTTTTGCTCTTTTTTGGCCGGCTCTGGGGATAACGTCAGTAATACCGGATATGGACCCCACAAAACCTGCCCGGGTAAACCCTAAAAAAATCATCGAGGCTATTTTGAACCAGGGTGTTACAAACATGTTCGCTTCACCCGCCCTGTTGAATCGTGTTGGCAAATACGGCAAACAAAAAGGCATAAAGCTACCGTCTTTGAAAAGGGTAATTTCAGCCGGAGCGCCGGTGTCACCATCTGTTATTGAACAGTTTGCCTCCATGCTGTGTGAAGATGCCGAAATTCATACGCCCTATGGCGCTACCGAAGCGGTGCCTATCATATCTATCTCGAGCAATGAAATCCTGTCTGAAACCAGAAAATTGAGCGAGCAAGGCTATGGTATCTGTATCGGACGTCCCATAAACGACCTGGACGTGCGAATTATTAAAATCACCGATGATCCCATCAACAAGTGGTCAACCGACCTTGTGGTTGAAAACAACGAAATTGGTGAGATAACGGTTAAAGGAGATCTGGTAACCCGAAACTATTTTGAAAAACCCGAAGCAGATGCCCTTTCCAAGATTAAAGACGGCGATACGATATGGCACCGGATGGGTGATATAGGATGGATGGATTCAAAGAAAAGGATATGGTTTTGCGGTCGCAAAAGCCATCGCGTGACCACTGAAAAAAGTACTCTTTTTACAATTCCCTGTGAGGCGATTTTCAACAATCATCCAATGGTGTTTCGCAGTGCCCTTGTGGGGATAGGCCCTCTGGATCGACAGAAACCGGTAATATGCATTGAACTGGAACATGGTAAAAATAGGTATAAAAAAAAGGAAATTAAAAAAGAACTTTCTGAACTTGCCCAACAAAACGAACTGACAAAGAGTATTAACAGCATATTGTTTTGCAAGTCTTTTCCGGTAGACATCCGCCATAACTCAAAGATCTTCCGTGAAAAACTGGCAATATGGGCAGAAAAGAAATCAAGTTAATGAAAAATCATGAATCAATAGAAGCAAACGATTCCTTAAAAGTTCTGGTCACAGGGGGTGGCGGTTTTTTGGGCAGCGCTATTGTAAAACGGCTTGTGGAAAGAAAATATCATGTCCTGAGCTTTTCCCGGAACCTTTACCCCGAGCTCGCATCCATGGGCGTTGAACAGATACAGGGCGATATCTGTGATAAAACCAAAATTGAAAGAGCATTAAGGGGCGTGGACCTTGTTTTTCATACCGCAGCCAAACCAGGGATCTGGGGGGATTATTCCGACTACTACAGAACCAATGTAGCCGGCACCCGAAACGTTATTGCAGGCTGTAAAAAACATAATATTTCAAGGCTGATTTATACAAGTTCGCCCAGTGTTGTATTTAACGGTACAGACATGGAAGGTGTTAACGAATCTGTTCCTTATCCGGCAAAGTATCATGCTCATTACCCACAAACAAAGGCTATTGCCGAACAGTATGTAATCAAAGCCTGCGGCGAAGGGTTAATGACAATTATTTTGAGGCCTCATTTGATATGGGGACCACGGGATAAACATTTTGTTCCCAGGATTATCGCAAGAGCTAAACGTCTGATAAAAGTTGGTAATGGTAAAAACCTTGTGGACACGATTTACATAGATAATGCTGCTGACGCTCATATTCTTGCTGCGGATAGATTGGGGAAAAACCCCAAACTTTCCGGAAATATCTATTTTATCAGCCAGGGAGACCCTATTCCTTTATGGGATATGATAAACCATATTCTAAGGGCGGCAGGTCTAGACCCTGTCAGGCGTTCAATGCCCCGTAAGATAGCATGGCTGATCGGAGTTGTATTAGAATTCACTTACCGAACTTTTAATATTAGCGGAGAGCCTCCGATGACACGTTTTCTAGCGGATGAACTTGCAAAAGCCCACTGGTTTGATATCAGCGCTGCCGGAAAAGACCTGGGATATGCGCCACAGATCTCAATAAAAGAAGGGCTTGGCCGCCTTGAAGGTTGGCTTCAGAACAGATAGTTAGTGTTCATCCATAAACGGCATCTTTCGGCCTCCGGCGGCGTTCTCACTCGTTTTCAATCCTCGAAATAGCGCGCTATGCCTGCGGTTGAAAACTCGCTCGGGCCTTGCCGAAAACCAAAATCTACCATTTCCGGATGGACACCAGTTAAGATGACGTTTTGTTCTGATTCGTCCGTGCAAAACAAATAAAAAAAGGCATCCCATCTTGTTTCAATGAGATGCCTTTGATAACCTGATTATTTTGAAAACTATGCTTTTTGGACGTTTTTTGCCGACGGTCCTCGGTCGCTCTCTTCCACGTCAAAAGTCACCCGTTCTCCTTCAGCCAAGGTCTTGAACCCATCCATGGTAATGGAAGAAAAGTGGACAAAAATATCCGTACCATCTTCCTGTTCAATAAACCCAAACCCCTTTTTGTCACTAAACCACTTTACAACCCCGTTTGCCATAACTCCGACCTCCTTTTAAATCCTCTCATTTGTAGTCCCAAGCTTCAGGTCGTCACGCTGACAAAGGGAAAAATCCTTTAGAGCGAAATCAACCCGCAAAAACCGCCGGGCCTTTATAAAACTTATAAATCTATAAAACGTCCTCATGGCAAATACCAAGACAAATGTCAAGGTAAAATAGTCCACGAACCGACCCATGTTTTGAAATTGACCTTTATACGACGGGGCTCAAAACGGACTTGTCGGTTGTTTCTTTTTCATCATGTACCAGCCGTAGAGGATATTTATTGCCGTGATCAAATTCAAGCTGCAGGCGATATTTATCGATTTCAGCATGGCTGTCTATGGCTTTTTTGGCCAGAAGATACTTAAGATAGATTATCCATATGATAAGACCCAAGAAAACCATACCAAAAGACAAAAAGATCCATTTGTATCGGGTCATGGTTTCAACACCGAGCTTTCCGACATGAACGATCAGATTAGGCACAACCCAGTAAGCAAAGACCCCAAGTAATACCAGGAAACCTATAGTAAAGATGTTGAAACGGCTGATTGTGGCGATGACTTTTTCAAAACGGTATTCATACTCGTTTTTATTTACATCATATTCACCTGAATTCTGTTCCTTATAAAAAAGGGACAGATATGCTTGAACAGCAAACGCAAATAAAAGGATCACTCCAACCGGGATACCCACGGCCGCCACGAACCATGCTCTGAACGGGAAAGGGAAGTCCTTGGTTGCAAGGTTAACATTATATTGTTCAAACGGGCCGAAAGTTTTTTCAAAATAATATTTATTGAAATCACTAAGATTCTTACCGTCTGTTTCATGTATTACGTTCCCATTAGCATCAATCACTTGAAGCCATGATTTGTGTCCGGATTTCATTGCAGCAAGGGCAAAAATTTCAAGTTCAACCAGAAAAAGAACTACTGCAATAATAATAAACAGTGTTCTGTTTTCTCTGATTAAAGTTAAAATTTTCTTTTCTTTTAACATCTTTTAAGAAGCAAGGTCATTCTTTGGGGTGGCACTCGATGCAACCGGTGGGGCCGGTTTTAGGCAGCTTTGCTTCATGGGTCGCAAATGACATTTCCATTTTCTTTCTCTTGATTTTTATCTCTTTGTGACACCCAATACAGTTTTCATGATAGGCATATTTGTAATACTTTATGCCCTGATCTGTATAAGACAGGTATTTTGTAGGTTTTTTCGGTGATTTCAACAGATCATGACATTTTGAAGTTGTACAGTTAGCTATCTTGGTATCTCCTTCCCATTTGTGATGACATGTTCGGCAATCATAAATAAAGTGCTTGGAATGATTGAATTCAACAGGAGACTTCTTCTGTTTGATAGAAGCATCCGGTTTAAGCACGACAATCCCCATAGGTACGATCATATCACCTTGATTTTGTTCGCTATCTCCTATGCCTTGGCCGATAACCTCAAATGATATCCCAAAAACAAAAACCATAATCAAACACAATACACCAATTCGTATTTTATGCATTCTCTTCCTCCTCTAAAAAAAATTACCTTATATTATCTTTCTAATTAAAAATTTCAATAAAAAAATGGCCATCCCGGGGATTTTTCCCAAATACTATCGATTTTGTTGTTTCATAAGAACAAAATGTTCCAAGTTCCTGTTTCACCGTTCATAGATACTTGACAAAAAGATTCAATTCGGATAATCAATAAAAAGTTTTATAAACAGACAGAAAAAGTTGTTTAAGTTCAAGTTAAATAGGACGGCCCGGTACCATCTTTTGGAGCTACCCTGGTTAAATACGCTACGCTGTCCTTCGGAATTGAACGGGGCACGGCGGGGCAGGGGGGCAGGCAGATTTTCGTAGACCCGCCCGCGAGGCAAGGCGGCCTGGGGCACAAGCGGGCAGGTATACACAGATAATATTGTTATTTTGCAAAGGTCTCACCATAAAGGCCACAATGAAACTTATGTTTTGGTGGTGGCAAAGTTAATGAAGCTTGCTCACCACCCTGAAAAAAATAAATAATTTAGAGCTGTGAGAAGCTTCGCTATTCGACACAGAAGAAGCTCATGGCTCTTTTGATTTAAAAGCCGGTGTTTCTTCTCAGATTGCCGGTTTTTTTTATTCCTAACCAGAGGGGTTATGATGAGTTTCATTCCTTATGATTTGAATGATGACAAATTAAAAAAAATACAGATTGAAGGCCTTAAATGGACGGTAGACCACGCTTACAATAATTCGCTATTTTATAAAAATAAATTAGATGACGCAGGTCTGCGACCTGAAGATATCCGGTCGCTTAAGGATATTGAACATCTTCCTTTTACCGACAAAGACGATTTGCAGCAAGAATACCCTTTTCCTTTGAGGGCAGTACCTTTTGAAGATATTGTTCGGATTCATGCCTCTTCAGGGACTACTGGGAAGCGCAAGGTGATGTGCTACACACAAAAAGATATTGATGTATGGGCTGATATTTTTGCCAGGTGCTATGAACTTGCGGGTCTAACTCGCAAAGATCGCGTGCAGATAGCTGTGGGTTATGGCTTATGGACCGCAGGTGTGGGATTTCAAGCAGGCTGTGAGCGGTTCGGGGCTATGGCGGTGCCTCTTGGGCCTGCCAACGCAGAAATGCATTGTGAAATGATGGTAGATATGGGAACCACGGTTTTCTGTTCCACAGCATCCATGGCTCTGCTCATGGCCGAGGAGATTCACAAACACAACCTTTTGTCCAGTATCAAAGTTAATAAGATTATCCTTGGTGCGGAACGTCACAGCATTGCAATGCGAGCGCGCATCAAAGAACTTATGGGTGTCGACCATATTTTTGATATTTATGGGTTGACCGAACTTTATGGGCCGGGTACTGGCCTCGATTGCAGCCACCATAATGGAATTCACTATTGGGCTGACCATTTTATTTTCGAGGTTCTTGACCCGAAAACGCTAAAACCTGTTCCTTACGGTCAACAGGGAGAACTGGTTGTCACCACCTTAAGTAAAGAAGGAAGTCCGCTGATTCGCTACCGAACCCATGACGTTACACGCCTTTTTGACCAAAAATGTTCCTGCGGTGTGCCATTCCCCATGCATGACCGGATCCTTGGCCGTACGGATGATATGTTTATATACCGGGCGGTAAATATCTATCCGAGTCAGATCGATCATGTGCTGAGCCGGATAAATGGGATCGGCAGTGAATTCCAGATTCATCTTAAACAGCGGGAAAGCGGACGGGACATGATGATCATCAAGGTGGAACTGGGATCAGATGTGGTGAAAGAGGACAACATCAATTTAGCCGAACGGGTGGCAACGGAAATCCGCCGCAAAATACTGGTGAGATGCCGGGTGGAGATTTTGGATCATGGAGACCTGCCACGCACCCAGAGAAAGAGCCAGAGGGTCTTTGATCACCGGAATAATAGTACAACCGAGGCTTAGTGTCTAATTCGTAAATTCAATTACGTATTTTTATCAAGACAACTATCCCGTATAAGTTGAATTCTAAAAGTTTGAAGTTTGAAGTTTGAAGTTTGAAGTGCCTAAAGTGATCTAAAGTGCCTAAAATGATGGTGTCGCTCCGCTGTTTTTATATAATTGACAGAATTCCTTAACTTTAGTTCACTTTAAACTTTAGTTCACTTCAAACTCTTGCAGCGATTCTTCAGGCAGGGCCGGAGAACTCTGACCTTGCCCAAAGGACCAGGTTTTCAATGTACAAATAAAACAGTGAGATCGTCGGTTGAGGAGTGACGTTTATTGTGAGCAATTCCAATTACATCCTTGAGCTAAAAGATATATCGAAAAACTTTGGAGGCTTGCAGGCCATACACCGGCTGTCCTTCCAGGTTGAAAAAGGCCTGATCTTCTCCATTATTGGTCCAAATGGCGCAGGAAAAACCACAGCCATTAATCTGATTACAGGGATATATCCTCCCGGCTCCGGCGATATCTTTTTCGAGGGCCGGAAGCTGATTAGAAAACGCCCTTATCAGTTGGCCCATATGGGTATCGGTAGAACTTTTCAGAATATCCAGGTCTTTGGGAATATGACGGTTCGAGAAAATGTCATGGTGGGACTTCATACCAAAAGTCATTCCGGATTTTTAAAATGCCTTCTGCAGACGCCTATGGTGCGGAAAGAAGAGAAAATTATTCGGCAAAAAACCGATGAAACGTTAAAATTTTTAGACCTCGATTCAAAGGCGGATCTGCGTGTAGCCGGCCTTCCCTATGGAGATCAAAAACGGGTGGAGATTGCCCGCGCACTGGCTATGGAACCCAGACTTCTCTTCCTGGATGAGCCGGTGGCCGGCCTTAATTTACAAGAGACACAAGAGATGTCCAGCACAATTCTCAAAATCAGGGAAAAAGGGATAACTATTATTCTGGTGGAACATGATATGAATCTAATAATGGGCATCTCAAATATTATCACGGTGCTGAATTACGGGGAAAAAATTGCAGAAGGGAGTTCTAAAGAAATACAAAACAATCCTAAAGTCATTGAGGCCTATCTGGGAAAGGAGTTTTAACCGGTTTTGCTTAAAATAGACGGCATAAGTTCCCACTATGGAGGGGTTCAAGCGCTTGATGATATTTCTCTTTTTCAGAGGGAGGGAGAAATTTTGGCTTTGATCGGTGGGAATGGCGCCGGCAAGACAACACTTTTGAACCTTATTTCCGGTATCATCAGGCCATCTTGTGGAAAGATATTATTTAAAGGAGAGAATATCGTATCTTTTCCCCCTGAAAGAATCGTTGAACTGGGTATCATCCAGGTTCCGGAAGGAAGGCATCTTTTCGGGCCGTTAACGGTCCGGGAGAATCTCGAACTGGGGGCCTATCGGAGGCGAGGAAAGCATAACAAGAAAAAAATATCAGAAGATTTTAAATACATATTACAGCTTTTTCCTGTTCTTGAAAAACGGCTGAATCAACGAGCGGAAACCCTTAGCGGTGGAGAACAGCAAATGTTAGCCATCGGTAGAGGATTGATGGGAAAACCGGTCCTTTTGCTTCTGGATGAACCGTCCCTGGGCCTTGCGCCGCTTGTGATTCAAGAAATCATCTCTGTGATTGAAAGACTAAGAAAGGAGGGAACCACCGTTCTTCTGGTAGAACAGAATGCAAGAGCAGCTCTTAGAATATCTGATCGAGCTTATGTACTGGAAACCGGAAAAATTTGGCTTCATGGAACCGCATCTGATCTTCTTGGGACTGTGGAAGTAAAAAGGGCCTATCTTGGACAGGATTCTATGGCGTTTAGTATCCGTTAACAGAATCGTTGAGTTAGTGGAAATTCCAAATAACAAAGAAAGGGGGTGAAAAATTTTAAATAACCTGACCGGAAAATTATATACTCAAATACATTAGGAGGGAAAAAATGAAAAGAAAATTTTTAATGATCGTTGCAGGGGCTCTGGCTGTCAGTTTTATGTTGGGATCACCACTCTGCTATAGTGCTGAATCCATTAAAATTGCGGGTATTTTTGCTCTAAGCGGCCGCGGCGCTCATATTGGAACATCCCAGCGGGATGCCGTAATACTTGCCATAGATGATGTGAATCAAAAAGGAGGCATCAATGGCCGCATGCTGGAAATGGTGATGGGAGATACGGAGAGCAACCCCACTAAAGCGGTGATGGCCCTGAAAAAAGTTTTGGAATCCCAAGACGTGGTGGCGATTATCGGACCGACACTTACCGGAACGGCTATGGCCATGAGAGGATTCATTGAAAAGGAAAAGATTCCAACCTTCATGCATTCGGGAGGAGATGTTATCCTCAAGGCTCCTCTCGATAAAAAGGATCCAACCTCGTTACCCAAATGGACGTTTAAATCTCCGTATAAGGCTGCCGATGCAATGGGTAAGATTTGCCAGTATATGAGCAAACACGGCATCAAAAACATAGGATTTCTCTATTCCAACGAAGGATTCGGAAAAGACGGCCTCAAGAACGTAATGGTTCAGGCGCCCAAGTATGGCGTAACGGTTGTTGCCCAGGAGGCCTTTCAACCCAAGGATATTGATATCACCGCCCAGCTGACCCGAATTAACGCCAAAAACGTTGACGGAATCATCGCCTGGACTGTGGGTCCTGCCATGGGAATCATCGCTAAAAATATCAAACAGTTGGGAATTAAGGCGCCTCTGTTTGAATGCCACGGCGCCGGAGATCCAATCTTCTGGAAGGTTGCCGGAACGGCCGGAGAGGGTGTGATGATGCCTTCCACCAAAATTGTGGTAGGGGATCAACTTCCCGATACCGACATCCAGAAAAAGAAAATTCTAGACTATGTAAAGGCGTATAAAGAAAAATTCAACCATGAACCGGGAACAATGGTCGCCTATGGAGCGGACGCGGCCTTCATCGTTATTGATGCCATTAAAAAGGCCGGCCCCGACAGGGCTAAAATCCGGGATGCTATCGAAAATACCAAGGGGTATGTGGGTATAAGCGGCATTTACAATATAAGCCCTCAGGATCATAACGGCTTATCAATGAAAGACATTGTTATGATCAAGGCCACCAAAGGGAGCTGGACACTGCTTGATTAGAAGGTCTATCCGGTCCCACTCTTCCCTCCGCTGACCAAAGGGTTACGAGAGGGAAGAGTAAAGGTTGACATTTATGGATTTTTCACAACAAATTGCCCAGTATATCGTTACCGGTTTGACCATTGGCGCTATTTACGCCATTGTGGCCATGGGGTTTAATATTATCCATAACGCCACCGGGATTGTCAATTTTGCCCAGTGTGAATTCATATCCCTTGGCGGCATGTTTATGTACTCTCTTGTAGTTCTTTTCAAGGTTAATCTGATTATCTCCTTTTTCATATCCACGGCCGGGGTTGCCCTTATTGGAGCTTTGATAGAAATAGGACCCATACGGCATGCCCGGTCAAAAGAGATCATCGTTCTTATTTTTTTGACAATCGGGCTATCGGAAGTTCTTCGGGGAACCGCTCAGGAGGTCTGGGGAACCGACAATGTCGGTGTTCCTGCCTTCTCCGGCGAAAACCCGATCCATCTCCTGGGAGGGGGGACCATAGTGCCCCAGCACATCTGGATATTTGCGATTACCGTGCTGGTAATGCTGTTGCTCCATTATTTTTTTAAGAAAACATTAATGGGCAAGGCCATGCGGGCAACAGCGGTTAATCGAAGAGCGGCTGCCCTGGCGGGCATTTCGGTGAATCGTATGACCCTTTTTTCCTTTGCCTTCAGCGGCGCCCTGGGTGCGGTGGCCGGGATAATAATAGCGCCGATTTCCACGACGTCCTATGATACTGGAATCATGCTGGGATTGAAGGGGTTTGCCGCGGCAATTCTCGGGGGATACGGAAACTTTGCAGGTGCAATACTGGGCGGTGTAATCTTGGGTCTTTTGGAATCACTGGGTGCAGGCCTGGTATCCTCTCAGTATAAAGACGCCATCGCATTTTCCGTCCTCCTTTTGGTTCTCTTTCTGAAACCTACAGGGATCATGGGGTATGGGGAGGCAGAAAGAGTTTAACGCGAATTTCTCAAAAAGAATGAATAACTTATAGAATTTACGAAACCACCAAATTTATATCTGAAAAATATTGAACTCTCTTTCGAAGCAAAAAGACATTATCGGATTCGGAGCACTGGCCGTTATCATTATTATCCTTCCACTGTTTGTGGAGAGCAAATATTATTTCATTGTTCTGAATGTGATCGGCCTCAATACAATTGTTGTTGTGGGGTTGAACCTGCTGATAGGATTTACTGGACAGATTTCATTGGGCCATGCTGCGTTTTATGGCCTGGGGTCCTACTTCTCGGGAGTACTGACCGTGAACTATGGATTCCCTTTATGGCCGGCCATGCTGGTGGGAATGCTGGCCACGGGAGCTGTCGCATATCTGATCGGATATCCGTCCTTAAAGCTCCAGGGTCACTATCTGGTAATGGCCACTCTGGGGTTCGGTATTATTATCAATATCCTCATGGGTGAGCTGGAGCAGTTTACTGGTGGGCACGATGGGTTGATGGGAATACCGCCACTAACTATGGGCGGCTTGGCCTTTGATAATGATCTGAAAAATTTTTACCTGATCTGGAGCTTTGTTTTTTTGTGCATGCTGGCGGCCAGAAATCTGCTCAACTCCAGGGTAGGTAGAGCCTTACGCGCCATATCCGGCAGTGAAGTGGCGGCAAACTCTCTGGGGGTTAATACCGCTGATTACAAAGTAAAGGTTTTTGTATTGAGCGCCATGTTTGCATCCATTTCCGGAAGTCTTTATGCCCACTACATTACTTTTATTAGCCCCAGTTCTTACGATTTCCATTATTCCATTCAGGTAGTCACCATGGTTATTGTTGGCGGGATGGGAAGTCTTTGGGGGTCGCTCTTAGGCGCCGGGGTTCTTACCTATATTTCCGAAGCACTCCACGTTGCAAAACAGTATCATGTCATTGCATATGGTGTTTTTCTTTGTTTGGTGCTCATCTTTCTACCGGAAGGGATCCTGATTGGCATATATAATTTATTTTTAAAAGCAAAAACTAAAAAGCATATTATGAAAGCGGATAGACATTAATTAATAATGGGTAAATCCTCGGTTTTGCCGGAGGTCGCTGACTAAAAAAAAATGATAAATTTTTAAAAAAAGACTTGATTAGTTATTTTAATTCTGTTAGCTCGGCTTAAAATGATTTAAATCATCTAAATAGCCTGGGTCGTAAGCCGATAACTTGTGTGAGAAAATGTAGCCTCCCACTAATACGGCCCAGGCATTTTTTTTCGAGACCTCTTTTCATCCGCCGATGGCACACATCTGAGCTGAAACCCCTGCAGAATGACCAACGGACAGGTTATGTTCGGACGGTTTTAGACTAGCAGCCTTCAGAAAAACTTCAATCAATTCATCATCAGAGCATCCTTTTCTAAGCGGTGTTTTGAGATCAACCTGAACATCCGACATAAGACATGGCCGTAGTTGACCGCTGGCCGTTAATCTCAGCCGGTTGCATGTATTACAGAAATGCCGGCTTATTGGGTGTATAAAGCCTATTTCTCCTCTGGCCGATTCAAACTTAAAACGTTCGGACGGGCCGTCATTCATGCCTTTATCAACCGGAATCAGCTTTCCTAACTGACCGATCCGTTTCTTTATTTCAGGGAAAAGCAAATGACTGTCAATCTCCATCTGATTGGTTCCCATGGGCATGTATTCGATAAAGCGTATGTGAAATGGATATTCAATTGATAATGCGGCAATATCCTGCAATTCATCATCATTGACCCCTTGAAGTGGTACTACATTAATCTTAATGGGATCAAAACCAATTTTTTGGGCCAGCTCTATTCCTTCCCAGATTTGATTAAAGAAATCATACCCGGTAATCTTTTTGAACTTTTTTCTGTTTAAGGTGTCCAGGCTTATATTTATTCTTTTTATGCCGGCGGATTTGATTTTATTAATATTATCTTTCAGTAAAACACCGTTGGTGGTCAGAGATATATCAAGAAGTCCTTCAATTTTGGTTAACCGTTTTAGAAAATCATAAACACCTTTTCTTACAAGAGGTTCTCCTCCGGTTATCCGAACCTTGGAAATCCCCAGGTGTACACTTATCCTGACAATGCGCAGAATTTCTTCATAGCTTAATATTTCTTTATGTGGGACCTTTGGAATAAAGTCGTAGGGCACGCAATATATGCATTTAAGATTGCAACGATCGGTAATCGATATGCGAAGATAATTAAGTTTGCGGTTGCATCGGTCGATTAATTTAGAATTCGGCAATGTTAGTATGGCTTTCTAAAATTATTATCTAAAGTGATTTGTTAAATTTATCTCGATATGCCGGGATTTCTATAATTGGCGGTCTTTCGTGCCCTTGTATTTGAAAAATATCCGGCTTGTATTCATTTTTTACAAGATTATATTGTATCATTTCATTGAAAAGATCTTCTTTTAAATCGATCAATCCTAATTTTATTTTGCGATTGATAAATGTCATAATAATAACAAATGCCATTTTCCCCAATGCTCTTGTGTCCTGATTTCTGTGAATCCGTCTGTCAAGATCAACCTGAGCAATAACATCAAGTCCCCATTTTCCATAGATATCGAGAATCATGCTGGTTTCAACCCCGTATCCTATGGGAAATGGAATCACTTCAAATATTTCCCGAAAGCCGGCATATTCACCTGATAAAGGCTGTAAAATCTGAGTGAGTTCAGGAAAAAACAGAGAAAACAGGGGTCTAATAACAAGTTCGGTAACTCGTCCCCCCCCGGTTGGCCTGATTTTGCTTTTTCCGATAGCAATAGGCCTGTCATAAAAGGCCTTGACGTATTTAATATTATCAAAAAGGATAAGCGGACCTATAAGGGCATATACAAACCTGTGGTGAATATTTTTTATGTCCGCATCAAGATAAACTATTATGTCACCTTTTGTAACATAAAGGGCTTTCCATAGATTTTCACCTTTGCCTTTGAATTGTTCAAGAGCAGGTAAGATTTCCGTTGCTTTATAAACATCGGCACCAAATGATCTGGCGATTTCTCTGGTTTTGTCTGTTGATTCAGAGTCGATAACAACAATCTCATCCAGAAGCGGATAGCGGGTCATTAACTCTGATTTCATTATCAGAATTTCTTTTGCTATGGTTTTTTCTTCATTTAAGGTCGGAAGGCACAGAGAAATTGTCAAATTTTTTCTTTGTTTTTCCTCTACAAGCCGACCCAGATCGTTAAATTCAGAATAATGGAATGTATTTTTTTCGAGCCAGCTACTCTTCATCACACACCCCGCTGTCAATGGCCATAATGACTCCGATAATCTGTGCGATTCCTTTGAACATGGGTTCAATTTCGGCGACGGCTTTTATATGTTGGTGTTTTTCTCCATGGGTAATTCCAAGGGTGACCGCCGGTATCTTGCGAGAAAGAAAAATTGAAAGTTCGGATTCACTCGGTTCGCTTATTGGCGTTAAATCAAGTTTTCTCATAACATCTACCGTACTTTTTACCAGGGGATGATTAAATTTTATTCTTGCCGCACTGATATTACTCAAGGTTTTTAGTTTCAGCTCAACTTCATATTCGTGGCCTATACCTTCTACAATATCTTTAATGTTATTAAAAATCGATTTTACCATTTTGTCGGAGTTACTTTGAATCTCAAAACCGAGTTTTGCATCCAAAGCGATCGTTCCATGCTTGAAGCCGCCTGAAATTTTCCCGATGATTACCCTTGAGCGAGGTCTTTGAGGCAAGCTCAGCTTTAGAATCTGATTGATCACCTCATTTAATATCAGAATCGCATTGGGTTTGAATTTGTGCTCCCATTCATTGTTTGCAGAAATGTTGCAGTCAACTTCACATCTAATCATGCCGTCAGCGTAATAGTTAATTCTTCCGAGGTCATAACTCTCAATGCACACAGCACCTCTTATGGGAGTAGCCCATGTTTTTAAAAGATGCCTGATGCCCCTCAGGTTGCCCCTTCCTAAAGATTGTATAACACCTGCCAGAACGATGTCGGATTTAAAACTCAAGTTTAACTTTCTAAAAATTTCCGGCAATGAGACCAGGACCCCGACACCGATGGAATTTTCCATGACGCCCGCCCCGGTTATTGAATTTTCTTTGATGGTATAATAATGGTCAATGTCTGCCCCCCAATTAGTATCAAGGTGTGCAACCACAAAGATAGGCGGCTTGGTTTCGGACGTCCCCTTAATGACGCCGATGGGATTTCTGTAACCGTCGGTTGTGCATTCATCGACATGAAAATCGGCCAGCCTTTCCATAAAAACACTGGTGCGTCTTTTTTCCTTGAACGTGGGAGAGGGTACCTGGCCAATCAACACGATGTTGGTAATAATCATCTCTTTGATGGATTCAATCGTATCGACAAATGCAGGGAGCTTATCCAGATGGCTGTCCATGTTAACTCCATTGAAATGAGACCTTTGCAAAACGCCCCCTTTTGCCCAATTCCGGCGTCAGACTCAAATTTTAATCCTCAAAATACTCAATGTATTCCTGCGGTTAAAATTATCGCCTTCCTGGGCCTTGGACAAAATTGAACATTTTTCAAAGGTCTCGAAATATATTGGATGGTTGTATCACAATAAAGATACACTAAAACATAAGGGGAGGTCAATATGTCTTTGTAGTATAATACTGTTTAATCGCCTCGCATAATCCAGGGATGGTAAAAGATTCAGCAATAATATGAATATCAAATCCCAGATTACGTGCGGTATCGGCGGTTATGGGGCCGATGCATGCAACAGTGACATCCTGCATCAGGATTTTGAGATCTCGGGGTGGGAGAAGGGCGTGAAAGTTTTTTACCGTGGAAGAGCTTGTAAAAGTTATCAGATCTATTGTTTTTTCTCTTAGTCGTGTCAGCATGAGATCAGCATTGTCCTGAACCGCTCTGGTACAATATGCAGTGACTTCATCAACAACAGCTCCCATTCGGGTCAATTCTAAAGGAAGGATCGGCCTTGCCTCCTTTGCCCGGGGGAGCAGTATCTTTTTGCCGTTTAAATCTTTCCCGGTAAATGCTTTGATAATAGACTCAGCTCTGTAAGTTTCAGGAACAATATCGCTTTGTAGGCCAAAATCCAAAAGTCTTTTTGCCGTTGCGGGACCGATAACGGCCGTATGCATTTTACATAACGCGCGAACGTCCTTGTTTTTTGCATAAAGCCGGTTAAAGAAAAAAGATGCGCCGTTTACACTTGTGAATATCAGCCAGTCATAGGTCGAAAGGTTTTCGATGGCCTTGTCCAGAGGTTTTAAATCATCCGGAGGGGCTACTTTAATGGTCGGGCATTCCAGGCACTCTGCCCCAAGATCGGAAAGGTGCTGAACCAGTTCGCTTGCTTGTTCCCTTGCCCGGGTCACCACGATACTTCGTCCCATCAAGGGCCGGTTTTCAAACCATTTCATCCTTTCTCTTAATTTTACAACATGGCCGACAACAATAACGGCAGGGGGTTTGAAACCGGCATTTTTCGCACGTTCTGAAATCGTATCGAGTGTTCCCGTAACAGTGGTCTGCCTGGGCGTAGTTCCCCAGCGAATAAGAGCAACGGGGGTATCGGGGTCCATCCCATGGCTAACAAGCCGGTTTGTTATATATGGCAGGTTTTTAACTCCCATCAGGAATACAATGGTACCGATTCCTTTGGCAAGTGCTGTCCAGTCGATATTCGATTCTTCTTTTAAAGGATCTTCATGTCCGGTTACAAAGGCGAGAGTGGATGTGAATTTTCTATGAGTAAGGGGGATTCCCGCGTACGCAGGGGCTGCAATGGCCGAAGTTACGCCGGGTACAATTTCAAAAGGGATTTCATTCCTGACAAGTATCTCTGCCTCTTCTCCGCCACGGCCGAAAATAAAGGGGTCGCCTCCCTTGAGCCGGGTAACCGTTAAACCTTTTTGGGCTTTTTCTGCTATCAGCGAATTGATTTCATCCTGGGAAAGTGTGTGATCTCCTCCTTTTTTTCCGACATAGAGGATTTCGGTATGTTTTTTTGCGTGTTTCAACAGGATAGGTGATGCAAGATAATCATATATTAACACATCGGCTTTCTTAATACATTCAAGTCCTTTTACAGTGATCAATCCGGGATCACCAGGTCCTGCACCCACAAGATAGACTTTACCTTTCATGGTTTTGATTTCAGACCTCGTTAAGTTGTTAAATAGTTCAGGTGGTTGGGAAGTTTTTTTTGACTCAATAGCTACATAAATAATCAGCGACTACATCATGCAAACTCATGCATAAGGGTTCGTAATGAAAGAACTCGCCCGAGCTGTTAATAAAGGCTTTTATTTCAAAAGGATGATTCATCTTTAAAGCAAATCGCTATTGGTTCTTTCATAACGATCCCTAATACCTTCAAACAGTGCATGATTTCGCTGCTGATCATTCATTTCGCTATTCATAAAGCTTTATATATAAAATTTGTGTATTTTACGGCAAAAAAATACTTAGCCAATTAAGTGTGAAGTGATCTAAAGTGATCTAAAGTGCCTAAAGTTAAGGAATACTGCCAATTTATATAAAAGTCGGAGCGTAGCGACTCCTTAACTTTAGCTTACTTCAAACTTTAGTTCACTTGTAACTTTCCCGGTTTATCCGGGTTAGGTTTTCCATTATGGTTTTTGCCCCCATTTCAGCCAGGCGATCAGCAAGTTTTACGCCTATGATTTCGGATGAATCTTTATGACCTGAGAGGGTTTCCCTGATGACGGTAGTTCCGTCCACGGAAGCAACGAGCCCGCAAAGTGTAAACGCGCTTTTTTCGATTTTTCCGTGGGCTGCAATCGGAACCTGGCAGCCTCCTTCCAGACGGTTTAAAAAAGCACGCTCACCCAAAACCACGGTTCTTGTTTGATGATGTTCAAGCAGAGCAATAATCGATTTCACTTCAGGATCATTTTCCCTGATTTCAATACATAGGGCGCCCTGGCCCACTGCCGGCAACATGACCTTTTCATCCAGATATTCGGTTATTCTGTGTTCAAGACCCAAGCGCTTTACGCCGGCGGCTGCCAGAATTATGGCGTCAAGATTTTCAGTTTCAAGCTTTTTAAGACGGGTGTCCAGATTACCTCTTAAGGGCAATACAACCAGATCAGGTCTGGCATGGAGAAGTTGAGCGGTACGGCGAAGACTGCTGGTGCCTATCCGGGCGTTCTGCCTAAGTTGGGAAAGGGGCAGTCCTTCTCTTGAGATCAGAACATCTTGCGGGGTTTCGCGCTTAGGAATTGCTCCGATGCACAACCCATCTGGTATTTCAGCCGGCATATCCTTCATGCTGTGTACGGCAAGGTCTATACGGCCGTTCAACAGCGCGTCTTCTATCTCTTTTACAAAAAGCCCTTTGCCGCCAACCTTGGCAAGAGGTACATCGAGAATTTTATCACCTTTAGTCTTTATGGCTACAAGTTCAACAGAAAGCGAGGGATGCCCGGCCTTTAAGGCTGATTTAACCCAGTTCGCCTGCCAGAGTGCGAGTTTGCTGCCCCGGGTTCCGATTTTAATTATTTTTTCCATTATTGACTACAGGTCGTACAACTGGTGGCGGCACACCCACTGCATGATGATTCCGAGGCGGTGGACTTAACGGTTTGACCATGGCTTCCTTTGCTGAAAAAGCTGCATGAAGACATGATTCTTTTAACTCTTTTACTGTTGCATGAAGGGCAATCCGGCTGCTCATTTCCGAAAACCAGACATTCAAAATTTTTTTCACACACATCACAGTGATATTCATAAATAGGCATTATAAACTACTCCTTGACTGAATTAGGTGCTTAAGGCTCACTCAAAAATAATCATAAAAATTATTAAATCAACTCTGAACCCTGATCTAATAATCAATAATCAATTGTTAATTATTAATTGTTAACCGTTGTTTATTAACTATTATTTCCTGAACCCTGAACCTCTGAACCCTGATCTAATAATCAATAATCAATTGTTAATTATTAATTGTTAACCGTTGTTTATTAACTATTATTTCCTGAACCTCTGAACGGTTACTTGTTTTCTATCCTATTTCTTCTATAACCCCGGCAGCTATGAGCGGCAGCATAATTTCATGGTGGCCCGTAAGGTTAAACCCTTGTCCGCCTCTGGCAGTAGGCCTGTTAACAACATTTGTAATTGGACGGTAATGTCTTATGAAATCCATGTTAACCGTAGTAAAATTGTCAAGATTATGGCCCAGATTTCGAACAAGTGAAACCGCTTTTAAAAATACTTCCGGCAATATTACCGCAGATCCCACATTCAGGTAAATTCCCCCTTCAAGTGTGGCAATTACCGATGCAAAAGTGCGAAAATCGATGTGAGTTGCAGCACCTGCTGCATTTGGATCAAACCCTGGATGCATATGGATGATATCCGTTCCGAACGCAACATGTACCGTAACAGGAATGCCAAGACGCGTGCCTGCAGCAAGGATGCTCCGGTCCAAAAAGGGAAGGTTTTCTTCAATCATTGCCAAGCCGATGGCTTCACCAAGTCCTGAAGATTTTTGTCCGGCTTTATGAATGGCATTATTTAAAAAGGAATTAATTTCATGGGCCATTCCAAAGCTGCCGTCATCGATGGATGCTGCAACATCTTCCGATGTCTGACCGGTCATGGCAAGTTCCGAATCGTGAATAATACCTGCTCCGTTCATTGCAACGGCCGTGATAATTCCTCGCTCCATAAGATCCACAACTATAGTATTTAGCCCAACTTTAATAACGTGTGCTCCCATGGCGAAGACCACGGTTTTTTTATTTTTAAAGGCTGCTGCAATTGAAGATATGACTGTCTTGATATGGCTCCCGGCAAGCACGTCCGGAAGACTGTCGAGGAACTCCTTAAAATAAGATCCCTTTTGCCAGGTTTTGGCGAAATCCGATGAGGACACCTTGCTTTTCCGTTCCGAAAGAGGGTAAGTTTTTACTCGGCTTAGGTCTATTGGCTTAAATGTTTTTGACATGATTATTAACCACTGAATTGTTCCGGAAACAGTATCCGTTCCACAAGATCACACAAAATGTGCCCCAAAGTGATATGTGCTTCCTGAATCCTTGCCGTTGTGTCTGATTTTACGGAAAATACCAGATCGGCACATTCGGTCAGCTCTCCGCCGCGACCGGTGAGCCCAATGGTAAACATTCCGATTTTCCTTCCGGCATTAATTGCCTGGATTACATTTTTAGAGTTGCCGCTGGTACTGATACCCATGGCGATATCGTCCTTTTTACCCAGCGCTCTTATCTGCTTGGAAAATATTTTATCGAAATGATAGTCATTCCCGATGCTTGTGATTATAGATGTGTCGGTGGTCAAGGCCAGAGCTGCAAGGGGCGGCCGTTCAATCTGAAACCGGTTTACGAATTCGGCTGCGATATGCTGAGCATCTGCAGCACTACCTCCGTTGCCAAAAATCAGGATTTTGTGGCCGGAGGTTATGCATGTAGAGAGCATATCAGCCCCTCTTTGAATGAGATTTATATTGTTTTTTATGAACCGGTCTTTGACTTCAAGGCTTTCTCGAAGGGCATTTAAGATAATCTCTTTCATAGTTTATGTTACCATTTCTATTCCAGACCTCGATATTTCGTTAAAAATAAGCCTGTTTTTTAGACAAAAACATTTTAGCATCCAGCATTGACGGTTTCGTAAAAAGTCAGATTTTGATGGCAAAGTAAAAAGCTCCAAATTCAAGGCGCGCAAATTCCGAGGAATCGGCTATCAGCCGGTCCCGAAGGGAACGTACGTATAGTACGTCGCAGTGACGAGGAATGCAGCGCAACGCAGAAGTTGGACTTTTTACGAAGCCATCAGCATTAATTTTTGTATCTTTTCAATAAGCTCCTTGGAATCATAACCCAGATCGTCTGCTTTTTGGAACTGTTCCAGTGCATCTTCAAGTTGATTTCTTTTAAGGTAAAGGTTGCCGAGTCTGTACCTGAAAAGGCCGTTTTCAGGTGCAATATCAATACTTTGTTGACAAAATATTGTGGTAATTTCAGGATTTTCACCCTGAAGATCAAACAGATATCCAAGGGCAGAAAGTGATTCCGCATCATTTGGATTCTGCCGGATGACCTTTTTATATGCAGAAACCGCCTCATCTATCAGGTTCATGGCAGCACAACACTCGCCAAGGTAACGCAAAGCAAGTCCCGACTTTGGATTAAGCCTGATCGCTTTTTCAAGGTTTTTTTTCCCTTGTTCCGGTTTTCCCATTTCCAGGTATAGTCTTCCGGTTTGAAACGCAACGTCAAATATATCTTCTTCTTTTTTGTCCGCATCAAGAAAGTATTCAAGGGCCTTTTCACTATTATCAGTAAGCATGTTTGCAAGGCCTGCGTTATACAAGGCCATAGCTTCTTCAGGGTCAAGCCGTATTGCTTCTTCGAAGGCTTCCAGGGCTTTTTCATAAGCCCCCAGAATACCGTAACATACACCGATGCTGTTATGGACATTTACATTTGATGGATCGAGCATAAGTGCCGCCTTGAATTCATCTATAGCTCCGTCGATGTTCCCTTTCTGATACATATTATCGCCGCTTATATTTAAGCTCACAGCATCAAGCAAAACCGTACTGTCAGGTCCGAAGAATTCAGCGTGATCAAGAGCTTTGCGAGCGTTATCAATAACTTGATCATTATTGAAATTTATGGTGGGAAAGGAGGCAATACCTATGGAGATTGTTTCATTGCGAAGTTCTGCAAGACGGTTTTTTATTTTGTCGGCAAGTTTTAGGGGTGAAGTATTGTTCTTTCCGGGGAAAAAACATCCGAACATATCGTGATTAAGCTGTCCCCACATTCCGCTTTCATTTTTGCATATTGCGTCGACAGCTTTGGCAACATCGGCCAGGAGGTCAATATCGTTATTAATTGTTTTTGTCTTTTCTTTATGATTCATATCGTCAATTCTGACAATCATAGCCTCAAACTTTGTTGTAGAATTGAGTTTAGTCATGGCGTGATCGACGAAATTTTTTCCGACAAGGATGTCCGGAAACATTGTTGACAGTTTGCTCGATTCAACCCCAAAAGTGTCCACAACTTTATCATGCTTTGGCTTAGAATCCGACTTGCAAAAGAGAAACTGCTGACTGGAGCTGCGGTGATAAAATAATTCCTGCTTTTTGTGTGTCATTATCAGACCTTTCTCAGCATGTTGTCGAATGCATTTTCAATAATAGGTAGTTCATCATCCAGTATTGTCCTTAAATCCATAATAAAACGATCTTCTTCTATCCTCCCGATTATGGGGATTTCGTTGTTGAGCATCTTTTCTTCGATAAAATTGACAGAAACCCCCTGAACCTTGACTCCTACACCTTTACTGGGAAGTTTTAGAAGCGGAAGCGCACCACCGCCCGGTCTGGAGGAAAGATCGATGAGGGATACAAACATGCGGGAGTCGTCTATATTCTCCAGCATTTTGGCAAGTTCCATTGCTCTTGTTTCAATATAGCCAATAGGAAGAGTTAACATTCGTAGTGTGGGAATAGAATCTATTTCCCTGTCTATGTTTCTGTAATATCGTATGGTACCCTCAAGTGCGGCAAGGGTCAGCTTGTCTATGCGAAGAGCTCTTGCAATCGGATTTTTCTTGATTCTGTCAAGTATATCCTTTTTCCCGACAATAATACCGGCTTGAGGACCTCCAAGGAGCTTGTCCCCGCTAAAAGTGACAATATCTGCTCCGGTCGCCACGGATTCCTGGACAGTCGGCTCCTTTAACAAACCATATTTTGAAAAATCGACAAAGGTGCCGCTGCCGAGATCTTCCATAACCGGAATCTGATATTTTGCACCCAGAGTAACAAGGTTCTCCAGGGAGACATCTGCTGTAAAACCGACCACGCTGTAGTTGCTTGTATGGACCTTTAACAAAAGACCTGTGTCATGCTCAATGGCATTTTCATAGTCTATAAGGTGGGTACGGTTTGTAGTGCCTACCTCCTTTAAAATACCGCCACTTTTGGCCATCACATCGGGAATTCTGAATGAACCGCCGATTTCCACAAGTTCTCCCCTTGATACAACGACTTTTTTGCCCTTGGATATGGTTTCTAAAGAGAGAAACACGGCTCCGGCATTGTTATTGACCACCATGGCTGCTTCAGCACCGCTTATTTCACATAGGATATCTTCAACGATGCTGTACCTGGAGCCTCGAACACCTTTTGACAGATCAAATTCCAAATTGGAATATCTGCTTGCAATAGCCAAAAGATTCTCCACAACACCATCAGCAAGTAATGATCGGCCAAGATTGGTATGGATAACAACACCTGTGGCGTTGACAATACACTTAAGATTCGGAGTCATCATTTCTTTAACACTATTTTTAACCTTTTCGATGATTGGGGAATCTGAAAGTTTTGTTTCTGTTATATCCTGTTTGTTATCTATTATAATTGTCCGAAGATTCTCAACCACAGTGCGGATCGAGCGAACCAGAACAGATTTCGGAATGTCATTAAAAAAAGGATCTGCTTTTGCAAGTTCGAGAATATTATCCACTCCGGGAAGCATTCGCAAAAGGGTCTGCTGTTTTTCGGTTACATCCATTTCTTTTCCCAAGGCTTTCTTAGATTTGTTGTGAAGAATTTGTTTCAACCATTAAAATAAACTTTATACCATTTTAAAGTCATTTATTTCAATAGATTTATTTAAAATGTAAAATACAGGTTGGAAAAAATACTTTAAGAATGGAGAATTATAAGCTATATAATCTTTTAGTGTTAAATTTTGTGCTTTTTGTGGCAAAAATCTATCGAGGTAAACCAGATATGACTTTGACAAAAATCGCTTTTATCGTAAACCCGCATGCCGGAAATGGTTCAGCGGGATCAAATTGGCCTTTTATTGAAGCTCTTGCCAAAGATCGGCTGGGTCATTTTGAGATCTATATGACACAAAAGCCCGGTGATGCTGTGATGTTTGCAAAAGATGCCATTGCCAAAGAGGCCAGGCTTCTGGTCTGTGTGGGCGGAGACGGTACGCTTAACGAGGTTGTCAACGGTATCATGATGCATGGGGAATCTATAAGGTCAGATGTGACGCTCGGCTTTGTCCCGGATGGCACAGGCTGTGATTTTGTCAGAACCGTGCCAATACCACAAAACATAGAACATGCCATTGATTTGATTTCCGGCAGCCCTGTACGCAGCATAGACTTGGGAAGACTTTCTTTTCGGGATCATCTTGGTCATGAAAGTCATCGCTATTTTCATAATATAACAAGTTTCGGTTTGGGTGGTGAAGTTGCTCAGAGAGTCAACAGAACTACCAAAGCGTTCGGTCCATTTATTTCTTTTATGTGGGCAACGCTCATATCCATTTTTCTATACGGCAAGAAACGGATACGGATTAGAGTCGACAATGGTTTTGAACAGGAATTTATTGTCTGGAACGTGGCCGTTGCAAATGGCCAGTACCATGGCGGCGGCATGTGGGTAGCCCCGGATGCATCGGTTCATGACGGCCTGTTTAATGTGACTGTCATAGGAGACCTGACCATTGCTGAAGTTTTTTTAAATCTCTCGAAGCTTTACAATGGCAGGATATATGATATTGATAAAGTCGTTATTTTGACCGGGCAAAAAGTAGAGGCGTTGTCGGATCAACGGGTACTTCTTGATGTTGACGGAGAGCAGCCGGGAACGTTGCCGATTGTCATTGATATGGTACACGATGCTTTGAAAATCATTACAACCTAACCCGGATAAACCGGGAAAGTTACAAGTGAACTAAAGTTTGAAGTGAGCTAAAGTTAAGGAGTCGCTGCGCTCCGGCTGTTTATATTAAATTGACAGAATTCCACAACTTTAGTCACTTTACACTTAGTTGGCTGGTATAATTCAAAAACACTTCAAAATTGTTTATGCAGAATTTAAATGCAAATGGATAAGCCAACCATGAAAAAAGCAAAAGATTATATAATTTTTCCGCTGGACGTTTCTTCTGTAAAGGCTGCCAAACATTATGTTGAAACGCTCTCAGAATCGGTGGGCATGTTCAAAATAGGTCTGGAACTTTTTATCCGATCAGGACCTGATATCATTGATTTCATAAAAGCGTCCGGAGCAGCCAGGGTATTTTTGGATCTAAAACTTCATGATATTCCGGCAACCGTTTCACGTGCAATGCAGAATATTGCAGATTTAGGTGTTGCATTTGCAACGGTTCATTGCGGAGAGACTTCCAGAATGCTTGAAGCCGCGGTTAAAGGGAGCAATGACAAGGTCGGAGTCCTTGGGGTTACGGTTTTAACAAGCGTCTTGAATGAAGACATTCAATCTGCGGGGTTCAGGAATATATTTTATGAAGACCTGACAAGGCTTGTAATTAAAAGGGCAAAAATGGCAAAAAAGGCAGGGTGTAAAGGTATAGTCTGCTCAGCACTTGAAGTAAAAATAATCAAGGAAACTTTAGGTCAAGGCTTTGTTACGGTGACGCCGGGGATACGTCCCGATTGGGATGTCGGCGGAAAAAATGATCAGCAGCGCGTAACAACACCGGCTCGGGCGATTGAAGACGGATCAGATTATTTAGTGATCGGGCGGCCCATCAGAGATGCAAAGAACCCCAGAGCCGCAGCTATCCGTATTGCCGAAGAGATTGAAACGGTGCTTTTGCGCGCACCCTTAGCTCGGTAGTGTACAAATTTTCTCTTTCACACCCACCCAAACTTTCCCACTTCATATATCCGGATTCAATCTTCAATCGGGGTCGGGCCACGTGAACTTATTGAATCTACGCCTTATTTGACGCGAATTTAAAACGTTTTATCTATTATATCAAGATGTTCCTGTGGCCCCCCATTTGCGCACGACATCTCACGATCTACAAGCTCAAAGATGGCTTATCGTAAAATTTTAATTGTATCGGTTATATGCTTCAATATTTGTTTTTCTTTTTGAAAATGCTTTCCTTCATCGGTGAGATTTAAGAGCAGAACTTTATACGGATCGCCAGGTTTTGATAGTGAAACTGCGTAAATAGGTCCCTCTTGTGATTTTTCGATTTCTATATCGCTTTCCTTTTCTTCTTGACCATCCTTGTAAACCGGCCAGGATTCCCTAACGACTGTCAGATAGATTTCAAGTGCCTTAAGATTATTAAGCGTCGTGAAACAGTTCCTTTTGATAACATCGGTTGCGTACCGGGAGCCGTTGGCTCCGTCGGCAGAGAACATTATTTTCGCCCTGTGTATTGCGAAATCTTCAAAAGTCATTTCTTGCGGATTGTACTCTTGGGTTGGATATTGGGACATATCTTCGAAGTTGATTGCAATAAGCCAGCCAGCACCGTTTCTTTTAAGTAAAAAGCCGCCCTTATTCATTTTATAATCTTTAGGATAGGCGAATTCGAAACAATTCATAAAATCTCTGTAAGTTTTAAAGCCTGAAGGAACTTTTCCTTGCTCTTGTCTGAATTCTACTTTCCTTCCGGTTGTGGGATCAAGCATAAGTATTTGATTCTCAACCGTTTCAGCCACAAGATAACCGGCTTCGTTAAATCCTTTTAAATTTCCCCATCGTAAGCCTAGTTGCGTTTTTTCCAACGTTGAAAAATCGCTGATAATTTCACTTAACCCAATATCTCCTATAGGTTTCCCATTTTTGAAAAAAGAAAAAATGATCTCTTCCTTGGTGTAGTTTGAGGGAAGTGCACCTTCTGCATAAATAGCTCCTATTATATGTTGTCCATCATTTGCCACCCAAATCTCCTCGAAGCATGCTTCTGTCGACCACATCGGAATTTTTTCTCTCCTTCCTACGTTTACATGCCAGTTTACTTTGAAAACGAAAATGTTTTTGTCATCTGGGCAGACGATTGCCGTGAATTTGTGATTTTTAGAGTGGAAGGTTTTCAATGGAAGTTTGCTTACTGGCACTTCAAAAGCGGGTTCAACAAGTGTCGGT
>JAFDBA010000083.1 GCA_019313505.1 Deltaproteobacteria bacterium | reverse complement strand
CCAGGGATAAATGGGAACAATATTGGAAAGACAAACTTGGGATAAAAGGTTACTTCGACATTGAGATTATGTCCGTTAAACTGTCACCATGTAAACACTTTTGAACGTTACCAACCGTTTAAATCGGACTTTTTTACGAGTTCATCAAGGTTGCGATGTTAAATTCCGACACAGTCATTTTCGCAGTATTAGGAGATCCGGTATCACACAGCTTGAGTCCTGTGATGCACAATACAGCCTTGTCCGAGGTGGGCTATAACGGAGTATATCATGCTTTCAAAGTGAAAGATATCGGTGGGGCTGTATCAGGTATAAAAGCCCTCGGTATCAGGGGCGCCAGCATCACTATTCCTCACAAGGTTTCTGTAATAGAGTTCCTGGATGAACTTGATGATACTGCAGGAAAGATTGGGGCTGTGAATACGGTCATTAATCGGCATGGTATTTTAACCGGTTATAATTCAGACTGTCTTGGAGCCATAAAGGCCATTTTAGAAAAGACAACCATAAAAGATAAGAATGTAGTTATCATCGGTGCCGGAGGAGCTGCACGTGCAATTGGATTTGGAATAATGTCCCAAGGCGGCATGGTAACGATTTTAAACCGCACTGGGGCAAAAGGCGAGAGATTGGCAAGACATCTGGGAGCAGAATTTCATCCTATTTCAAACCTTAAAAATACCGGATGCCAAATATTGATCAACACAACGCCTGTTGGTATGATACCTGATACCAATATGATGCCGGTTCAAAGAGAAGACCTGGACAAAACCATGGTTGTCATGGATGTTGTTTACAATCCGTTAAAAACGCGGCTTTTAAGAGAGGCGGAAAATATTGGATGCCGGACTGTCGATGGCGTTTCAATGTTCGTATATCAGGGGGCTTTTCAGTTTGAATTGTGGACCGGTAAGAGAGCACCCGTTGAGGTCATGAAAAAGGCGGTGCTGAAGGCCCTTGGGAAGGGCGATGAAGGAATTAATAATAACGGATAGAGGCTAAATGATAGAGATAAAGCCACAGAAAATAAATAATTGTGAGGTTGCCGTTCCGGGTTCAAAGAGCTACACACACAGGATTCTAATTGCCTCAGCTCTGTCTGACGGTATTTGCAACATATATAATGGGCTCAAAAGCGAAGACACACTCCTTACCCTGGGCTCTTTAAAGCAGATGGGTATAAACATTGATATAAAGGATGACAGATTTGTGGTGCACGGCGCAAAAGGATCCTTTAAGCCTTGTGTTAATCCGATTTATCTCGGAAATTCCGGGACTTCAATGCGCCTTTTAACGGCTGTAGCGTCTTTGGGACAAGGGGGCTATATGCTTACAGGAACAAAGCGTATGGGAGAGCGGCCGATCCAGGATCTGCTGGATGGTCTCATTCAAATAGGAGTGAAGGCACGCTCGACAAAAAATAACGGATGTCCACCGGTTGAATTAATCGGAGGTAAAGTTACGGGGGGCAGCGTTGATCTGAAGTGTGGCGTCAGCAGTCAGTTTCTATCTGCACTGCTTCTCATTGCGCCTTGCACAAAAAAAGGAATTGAAATAAATGTCACCCAGGGGCCTGTATCAAAGCCCTATGTGGATATGACTGTGGATGTCATGAAAGAACTTGGGGTTGAGGTCGATCGTGACGGTTACGACCGATTCAGGGTTCCTGGGGGGCAGACCTACAGGGCCGGGTTGTATATAGTGGAGCCCGACTGCTCCCAGGCAGGATATTTCTGGGCAGCTGCCGCAATATCCGGTATAAAGATTAAGGTCAAGGGAACCACAAAAAAATCTCGTCAGGGTGATGTGCGTTTTACGGAACTCCTTGGGAACATGGGATGCAAAATCCTATATGAAAAGGACGGCATTTCAGTCTCCGGCGGACCACTTTCTGCTATAACGGTTGATATGGCCGATATGCCGGACATGGTTCCCACCCTGGCTGTGGTTGCGTCATTTGCCAAAGGAACCACTGTGATTAAAAATGTGGCGCACCTCAAAGCAAAGGAGAGTGATCGCCTAGGTTCTGTGGTTCAAGAGCTTTCCAAAATAGGAATCCAAGCAAGCTGCAGCCATAACGGCATGATGATCAAGGGTGGCACTCCACGCCGCTCTGAGATTGATACATACGGGGATCACCGTATGGCCATGAGTTTTGCCCTTGTCGGGTTAAAAGTTCCAGGGATTATTATCAGAGATGAAAAGTGTGTTGAAAAGTCGTTTCCGGATTTCTGGAATGTGTTTCAAGGGCTGTATCAATGAATATATTTTTAATCGGATACCGCTGTTCGGGCAAAACTTCCGTGGGCAAATCTCTTGCAAAAAAACTCGGAATTTCTTTTTTTGATACTGATTCGGAACTGGTGAGAAAACATGGCATGAACATATCCAAAATTGTAAGAAGACAGGGTTGGAGCATTTTTCGTGAAATGGAAAAAGCTGTCATAAAACGGTCATGTGTTTTTGATGATCACGTGGTTGCCACTGGTGGCGGTGCTGTTCTGGATATTGAAAACGTCAGACATATGAAAGAAAGCGGAGTACTCATATGGTTAAAGGCGACTCCGGAAACTATTAAAAAAAGGATTTTGCAAGACAAAAACACAAAAGATTTCCGCCCCGCCTTGACATCAAAAGGTTTTGTTAAAGAGATTGAAGAAACGCTTTTAAGCCGGAATCAGTATTATGAGAACGCAATGGATTTTTACATTGACGCTAATAGCATCGGCATTGATGAAGTTTGCAATGCGATCGTAAAAAAACTAGCAGACTCATAAAACAAGATCTTAACATTCATGTCAAATCCAAGCTTAGCTGGGGGAAAAACATGCCTGGGAACACATTCGGAACATTGTTTAAAATAACCACGTGGGGCGAGTCTCATGGAAAAGGGGTCGGTGTTGTCATTGACGGTTGTCCGCCAAGGATACCACTTGATGAGAGCATGATTCAATCCATGCTGAACCGCAGGCGGCCTGGAAAATCAACGGCAAGCACCACCAGAAGGGAACCTGATCAGGCTGTTATCATGTCCGGTGTTTTTGAAAATAAAACAACCGGTACTCCTATTATGATTATGGTGTACAACAAAGACGCAGATTCCAAGGCGTATGAGCCCTATGCAGATCTTTTTCGACCGGGGCATGGTGATATAACTTACATGGCAAAGTACGGCATACGAGACTGGCGCGGAGGAGGCCGGGCATCTGCGCGGGAAACCGTGGCGCGGGTGGCTGCAGGTGCTGTGGCAAAAGCAATTCTTGATAGAGAAAGCATAGAGATTGTTGCATACACAATGGAACTCGGTGGTATAGGGGCAAAAAAGTGTGATCTTAATGTGATTGATACTAACATGTTCTATTGTCCGGATATTAAAGCCGCTGAAAAGATGGAAGAACGTGTTTTACAGGTAAAAAAAATGGGAGATTCAATCGGTGGTATAGTGGAGATTCTGGCAAAAGGAGTTCCACACGGATTGGGAGATCCGGTATTTGATAAAATCGATGCAGACCTGGCAAAAGCGCTTATGAGCATCGGTGCCGTCAAGGGGGTTGAAATTGGCTCTGGATTCAAAGCGGCGGCCAAGCTTGGTTCTGAAAACAATGATCCGATAACTTCTAAGGGTTATTCCAGCAATAATGCCGGCGGAATTTTAGCCGGAATATCTAACGGAGACGATATCGTGATCCGGGTGGCGGTTAAACCGATTCCTTCAATTTTGATCGAGCAAAAAACAATCGACCGGTCAAGGAAACCGGCCACAATTTCAACCAGAGGACGTCATGATATTTCGGCCATACCACGAATCAATGTTGTGTGTGAGGCCATGGTCGGTGTAGTTCTTGCTGATCATCTATTAAGACAGCGGGCGATTCAATAGTCGGTACTCTTTTCACAAAACCGACACCTTTGATTTACTTTGATACACTGGTACTTCTTGGCCCAAAAACAACAAAGAACAGACAGACTGAAAGTAATAGAAAAGATGCATCCCGTAACACATACCACATATTAATAGAACTTTCCGTGGAGGTTGAAAAACAACCACAGCTTATATCAAGCCCCCGTGCAAGGTTGAGCAGCAAAGCACCTAAGTAAGATACAAGCAGTATATTGCTTAATACAACTGTTCCGGGCATCCAGAAACCGATAATCAAAAAGATTCCCATGATAAACTCGAGCCAGGGAAGGACAACGGCTGTTGAGTTAATGAGCCCATCAGGCAGTATCTGATAGTTGTAGACAATTTTTGCGAATAACGCCGGATGCAGGATTTTGTCAAAGCTGGCATAGATAAATACCACCCCCAGTATTAATCGTGGACCATAATATATAATCTGAGAAAGGTTTTTACCCATTTTTACAAAACCGTCAACCTTGTGACGCGGTCGAATTACCTAGTTCTACCGGAAGACCGGCTTTTTGCCATAAGGTCCAGCCGTTAATAAGCACCCGGACGTTAATAAAACCCATATCCAGAAGAAACATTGTCAGATCATGGCTAAGGCAACAGGTTTCTCCGTCACAATATGTGATGATCGGTATGTTCGGAGACAGATCTTTTGTAACTTCAGTAAACTTTTGGTCAACATCGTGCCAGGGAAGGCTACGTGCGCCTTTGATATGTCCTTTTTCATAATCGTTATCCGGGCGGGCATCAATAAAAACGGCAGCCTGTTTCAAAAAAAGTTTTTTCGCTTCAGCCAGAGATATCCCAAATTGTGTGTCAGGGGGTGCAACCAACCGGCTTTCTGTAGCCCAGTTGCCAAACAGCGGCAACCGGTTGTTTCCGAACTGATTGATCGAAAACCCAAGAAAAATAGCCATGGCAAAAATAGCGCCGCACTGCCAGATTGCCTGTAAGTATTTTTGTTTGTTGATGCTCAATCTTTTATTTTGCCCTGAAAAACCTGGTCCTTTGGGCCAGGTCAGAGTTCTCCGGCTCTGTCTGGAGAATCGCTGCAAGAGTTTGAAGTGAACTAAGGTTAAAAAAGGTTGTGCCCGTTGGCCCGTTATGCCCGTTAGCCCGTAATTTAATACCGGACAACGGGCTAACCGGTTAACCGGCTAACCAGATATAGGCACTTTAACTTGTACGGCTTTAAGTAAAACAGCCCCTTTCAGGGGCAAACCAATGCTTGACGGCCTTTGGTGAAGTAACTTTTTTTGTCACTTTTTGGTTGTGGTTTCGGCCAGTTCGTTCAATATTTTTTCCAGGATTTCCAGTTCTTTACCGTATCCCGCCCAATCCCCCCGGTGTAAGTAGGCCTTTGCTTTGTCAAAGTGTTCCAGAGCCAGGTTTGCTGAGCCGGTGGAACCGGGATGTTGGGCAATCGCCGGAGAAGCCAATTCTTTGGCTAGTATTTCTTTTCCCAGCAAATCGAGCAGGGCGCTTTTTATGTCTTTTTTCATTACCACCTTGTTACCGAAAGCAACAATGACCCTTTTCAGCTCCGGCAGGGAGGCACTGCCGGATTTTAGTGATTTATAAGTAACTTCGGTACCCTTTGATTTGGATTTCCTAAGGCCTTTTGTGTTGGGGGATGCGGCCGGGGGCAATTCCGCTTCCGATTGCTTGGCTTCCAGGTAAATAGGTTCCACATAAATAAAGGTATTGCGTATGGGGATGACCAAAAGATTTCCCCTGATGACCGTGGAACCTCTCTGACCCCACAATGTCATCTCCTTGGAGATTTCAGTTTGTTGATCCACCCTGGCTTCAATCTGCATGGGACCGAAGACCAGCTTATCTTTGGGCAGTTTGTAGACTATTAAATTGCCGTAGTTAGGGAGGTCACACCTTGCTGCCAGCCAGGCAATCATATTATCCTTCTTGGAAGGGACGAAAGGAAGCATCAGCACATACTCTTCTTTTTCCTCTTCAGGCAGTCGAATGATAATGTGATAAGACTCCATTTCCTGTCGGTTGTTTCCATAAATCTCATCCGGGATTTCCCAGAGATCCTCCTGGTTATAAAAGACCTGGACGTCTTTCATGTGATAAGTCCTGTAGACGCCGGCCTGAACTCTAAAAAGATCTTTAGGGTAGCGGATGTGCCTTTTCATGTCAGAAGACATTTCATTGAAAGGCTTGAACAACCCGGGGAATATTTGTGAATAGGTTTTGATAATCGGGTCCTTTTCATCAATTATATAGAATGACACATTTCCATTGTAAGCATCGATGACAATCTTGACTGAATTGCGGATATAGTTCAACCCTTTGCCGAAATAACCGTATGAACGGCTGGAATAGGGATAAGTGTTGGAGGTCGTGTAGGCGTCTTGAAACCAATATATTCTTCCACCTGAGACAACCAGATAGGGATCGCCGTCATAATCAAGAAAAGGGGCGATCATGCGGACCCGTCTATCAATATTGCGATTGTACATGATCCTGCTTCCGGATTCTATATAGCTGGTAAAAAGTATTTGGGAATCAAGAAATGACAGTGAAAACAGGACTTTTCTGAGAAAGGATCCAATTGAGACCCCTCCCGTTCCCTGATAGTGGGTGTAGACATTCTTGTCACCTTTGGGGTAATCGAATTCCTTTGTCTTAGTCTTGACAAAGACGTACTCGTCCGTCTTCTCCCCGTAATATATTTCCGGATGATCTATTTTTATGTCAACATCAATGGAGGGAGGCAGGTCTTTAATTATTAGGTTGGGTAGACCTTCGCTGGTAACATCATTAACCGGGCTCGATGCCAATCCATAACCATGGGTATATATCAGATGTCTGTTGACCCATGTGTTTGCCTGGGGAGGAAGCTGGTTTACTGCAAGCTCCCGGGCAGACAACATCACCTGTTGATATGCATTTTTGAAGTGATATCGGTCCACATCCACATCGTTAAAATCATAATACATCCGTATCGATTGAAGCTGATTGTAAGTCCGCAGTAAAGGGCGTTTGTCCCAGATCCTGATATTTTTAATCGTCGTATTATGAGAAGTTATGTCCTGAACGGTCAGCTTATCAATTACGGGAAAGCTTACCTCCTTTATTTTGTTCAGACTATATGCGTCACGGGTGTAATGTATGTTATGGGCAATGTAAGGAGATTCCTTTGATAGTTCATTGGGCTTGACCACAATTTTTTGCACGAGTACAGGAATAATAGTAGAAAAAAGTAGAATAGCTCCTATCCAGACTCCCCCACTTATCCAAATCAGCTTAATCCTGGGCCGAAAGATGTTTGAGAACAATACTAATGCGAAACCGAGTGACACAAAAACCAGGGCCCAAAAGGCGAGAAGTCTGACATGAATATCCGTATAGCCGGCTCCAAAGGTAGCCCCTTGTGTTGAATAAAGAAGGGTGAACATTTTCAGACGGTAACCCCAGGCAAGGAGTAAGACGATAATGCATCCAAAGAAGACAAGCTGTTTTGTGGCCTCTGGAGCTATTGTTATTTTGGGTATAACAATTTGTTTTCTCTCGGCCTGGATAAAATCGTTTATGTTTGTTATTTTAATGGCGCCGTTTTTTAGGTGCCATAGGATGGTTAAGAGGCCGGAGAAGACGAACAAGGCGATCAAGCCGTTTTGAGTAAACATGTAGAAGGGGAGAGAAAAGATAAAAAAGCCGATATCTTTGTTGAAAATGGGGTCTTTGCTGCCGAAAGGTTGTTGGTGAAAATACCGAAGGATCAGGTCCCATTGTGAAGAACCCCTTAAGGCGATGCCGATACTGAGAATCAGTGCAAAAGCTATGAAAAAAAGACCGACAGATTTTCCTGAAAGGCCGAGTTGAGAAAGATAATCATTTCCAGTATTTTGGCTTTGTTTTGATTCAAATCCGGCCTTTGAGCGTTTGGCCCAATAGAGGCTAAGAGAAGTGATAATCAACAAAATTAGCCAGATTGTAAGGCCGAGTAGAAACTTGCTCAAGAGAATGGTCCAGAAGACAGACACATAATTAAGCTTTCCAAACCAAAGCCAGTCAGGATAGATGGAGATTATCCACCAGGCCAATATCATGGCCAGGAACGCAGCACCGATTGCAAGTTTGCTTTTCATTTCCGGGAACCTCCGTAAGAAAATGGCAGCCCTTTGCCAGCCACCAAATTTAACCGCATCTGTGAATTCTATGGCTTTTGTCGAATTTGTGCAAGCTCTTTTTCAAACACCACAAAATCCAGAAAATCGTTTATAATAGGGGACATCATAGTATTGTGGAACTTCAATCGGGCAGCTGAAAAAGACCAGGAAAATTCCTACAATCAGAACCAGCGGTTTCCAGATGGTTTGTCAATCTATTAAACCCGGTTTTACGTCTTCTTTTTTACTCCCATAATATCATCGATTTTTGTTTTAATACTGTTCACCTGGGAATCGGACAGTAAAAAAGGGTAATCGTTTTCAGAGGAAATCGCCGGATTATTTTTGCCGTCTTTTTCTTTTTTGGCAAATACGGAAAGGGAATATCCCTTCTCTCCTTTCAGTGTAACGGCAAGGATCGGATTTATAAAATCGGCTTTTTTTGCATCATTTATATATTTTTCACACTCCAATCGATTAAAGAAACTCAACAGACGGCTAACCTTGGTTTCATCCACTTTATTACCTTCAGCATCCTGCCAGACCATTTTGGTTTCGGGTTCTTTAGAAGTTTTTCCTTGTTTATCCTTTTTTTTACTACCTTGTTCGGAAACCTGTTTTTGACTCAGAGTCATGGTCTTTTTGTCATGGGTAAGCGTAATTTCACGGATATCTTTTTGAGGATCAGCCGCCAATCTAACAAATGTATGCTGATGGGTGGTAGCTGCCTTGCCTATACCAAATTCGCGGCTCAGCGTTTTTCCATCCCAGGCTTTTACAGTAATTTTTTTATCGTTAGCCAAATCATAACGGACATAATTTTTTGATTCCGATACAAGGGCTGTCAGTGTCAATTTTTCAATCATGTTAAGCATGTTTTTGACCTTTGTGGAATCAGCGGTATATGCTTTGAGCCCGATGTACCAGGTGTTATCTTTTTTGTTCAAAACAACGGTCTTGCCTGCCTTGTCGATCTCCAGCTTTGAAATCTGTTTTCCGGAAACCGCGGTAATATCCGGAAGTTTATAATGTGTCCGGTTTGAATGATGCAAAACAAGATAAAGTATCAATGCAATCATGACGCCTGCCAGTATGAAATATTCTTTTTTAAGCCTCATATTTTCCCCTGTTTATTTCGTCCTGAAAAACCTGGACCTTTGTGCCAGGTCAGAGTTCTTCGGCTCTACTTGAAGAATCGCTGAAAAAGTTTGAAGTGAACTAAAGTTTAAAGTGAGCTAAAGTTAAGGAATTCTGTTAATTATATAAAAACAGAGGAGCGAAGCGACACCATAACTTTAGTCACTTTAGATCATTTCAAACTTTAGTCACTTTTTATTTCTGAAACATTATCTGTATCCGTTTTTTTCTTGAATGGCGGCGTAGCCAAATAATCAATCCCAAAAAGACCACAAGCACCGGAAGTCCGGCGATATTAAAAGACTTGACAAATGTTTTTGTGAGCGCTCCGGTATTATGTAAAGGATTAAAGCGGAGAATCTTGCTTCGCATTATGGCGATATTCTGCCGATGGTTCATGGCATCTATGGTATTCATAACAAACATGTCGTTAGGGCTGTTACCTTCAGGATCCAGAACAGTGTCCTTTAACATTTCCGACGAAGCCATCAGAAAAATTTTAGCCGGTTTGCCTTTTGATACAAAGTTTCCCCGGCCTGTTATCTTGGACATGTCATTGTTCTCTTTTTTAGCTTCTGGTTCAACGCTGCTTTCTTTATTATCATTGGTTCCCGTATCCGTTTCATTGGATGTTTTTTCAGGGATAGGTTTTCCCGCAAAATAACTGGGGAACTCTCCTTCAACAATATATGCCAATGGAAAACTCTGTAGTTCATCAGTAGACGGTGGAGGGCTGAGAAACATAGGATTAAGGTTGATGTTTTCACGTATTTCCCATGATTTTTCCGAAGATGAAAACAGCTTCACGGCCGTTAACTTGTTTTTTGAAATCTGTTCTTCATTTAGTTCCAGAGGGGATATTTTAACCGCAACCAGCCCATTGATGCCGCTCATAAATTTAAGGTCATGGTTGATGGACCTGTTTTTGATGATGGGGGCAAAATATATGGGTCTTTCCCCCCCGCCCATGCTTCCGGGAAGCCGCTGCTTATGACAATTTTCATCCATAACATACGATTTTTTTATATCGATTCCGTAATGAACCAGTAATTTATTAAAACCGGTATCGAGGGGCATATAATTAACCCCTCGGTTTAATCCAAAATTTTGCCGGTTGTTATCCCTGACTTCATTGAAAGCATCCAGGAAAAGTGCCAGGTTGGTTCCCCTCATCAGGGCCTGATCGATCTGGTAAAGCTCATAATCGGAAAAATTTTCTGTGGGTCCTGCGATAACCAAACAATTCAGGCTTCCGGGGATGGGGTGGTCTTTTAAATTGACCGGTTTAATGGTGTAAGTTTGGGAGATCAGGCTTGTAAATGTTGACAGCGAATCCGTATTTTTTTGTCCCATTGGCGAGAAACCTGAAATGTCAGGTGTTCCGTGATCCGCAAGATATCCGAGATCCTGGTTGATATCGATCAGTGTTTCCAGATTGTCGTTGATCATTTCTTCCAGTTGATCAATGTCTGCCAGATTATACTGGGTCCCGATGATAGGTATCCGCAATACACTTAACAGCGGAATCTCCCTGACTTTTTCTTTATATTCCATTGCAAGCCCGATGATGCCGCTGCCGGCCCGAATTTTACCCCCTGAAAGATCAGGCCATTTGAGATGCATAAGGTTATATTTTTTCCATGACGGTTGATCTGTTTCCACGGTTGAGGGGTCAATATAGGTATATTCAAGTTTCCCGTAGTTTTTGGAATTGACATCTTTGATTATTTCTTTCAACTTGGCAGGATATTCAGGAAGTTCGCTAAGACCCATAAAGGGTGCAACAGATTTTAAGGAAGAAGACAAAAACAATTTGACCTGAATTTTATCTGCAAGGCCTAATAATGCACTGATTTTGTTATTCAGTTTCTGTATGGCCGTGGTCAGTTTATACTCTAAACCACTTATGGAAGTAATTGTAGGAATCTGTTCCACCATATCGCCATGAATTAATACCAGGCCCATGTAAGCCTTTTTAAATTTTACTTCATCTTCTTCAAAGGCCTGAATCTGAACCGGGTTAATACCATAATTTTTGGCCAGTTTTTGATTCTCCTGTGCCGAAGGGTTGATTCCTTGAGCCTCGGGGCTGACGTCATAAAACTTGTAATTAAAATACTTGTTGGCGTGGATAGCATATTCTTCAAGCAGATCATGAAGATATCGTTCCGTATTATTATACGGTGCCGGCAGGTTTTTGGTAAAAAACACATCTATGGTTAAAGGCTCGGAAAGTGTGGATACCACCTTTTTGCTTGCTTCGGATATGGAATAAAGCCTGTTTGATGTGAGATCTATCCTGAAGAAGAGTGTCATGCCTACCACATTGATGAGGACGATGATTACCAGATAAATAAAAAGCTTTATATAGTTTGAATATGGTTTTTGCTTGCCCATTTTATTCTCCTGTAACCCCTAACCCGGATAAACCGGAAAAGTTAAAAGTGATCTAAAGTTAAAAGTGATCTAAAGTTAAGGAATTTTGTCAATTATATAAAATCATCGGAGCGCAGCGACTCCATAACTTTAGGCACTTTAGCTCACTTTAGGCACTTCTAACTTGTTTTTTGCATGACCAGATGGGTGCTGTAAAGACCGATAAAGACAACACTTAAAAAATAGACAATATCCCTAGAATCGATGATCCCTTTGGCGATGTTTTGAAAATGAAAATCAGCGCCAAGATACCCGATAACTCCCAACAACGACCCGGGAAAGAAAAAGAGCATTTTGTCGATTAAGGTCAGCGTAAAACAGATCGCCATGCCCACAATAAAGGCGATGATTTGGTTGCGGGTCAATGATGACGCAAAGAGCCCTACAGCTACAAAAGACGCGCCCAGTAAAAGAGCTCCCAGATAACCCCCTGCCACAGGTCCCCATTCTAACTGGCCCATAAAGGCAATGAATATGGGGTAGGCAAAGGTCGGCACCAGGGCAGCGGCTACAAATAAAACGCCGGCTAAAAATTTACCCAAAAGGATATCCTTAAATGTTACCGGCAGGGTGAGGAGCATCTCATAAGATCCCACGTTCAGCTCCTCGGAAAACAATCTCATGGTGACTGCCGGGATCAGGAAGGAAAAGGTAATTGGAAGCAGATTAAAAAAGTTTCTAAGATCTGCCTGGTTATAATAGAAAAAGGTTGTAAAAAAGAACCACCCGGTCACCAGTAGGAAAATAGATATGACAATATAGGCTATGGGGGATATGAAATAGTCTTTTAATTCTTTATGGCAAATACGGATAACTTGGTGCATATCAGTCCTCCTCGGTCAGCTCGCGGAATATGGTTTCAAGGGTTTTGGTCTCCTGATGAAACTCAATGAGAACCCAGTCTGTTTGTTTTATTTCTTGATAAACGGTTTCTCTCAGATCAGAAGCGGATTTGCAGGCAACTTGCACGCTAAGGGGGCCGTTTGGTTTTTCATTAATCTTTTCAATTCCAGTGACACCTTCAATTCCCCTTAATCTATCGCGTACCTCTTGGAAATTTGCCTTCAGAATATCTAAATGGATAAAATGTGTTTGACCTGCAGATTGCTTTAGATTTTCCATTCGGTCGTTTGCGACGATCTTTCCTTTGTCGAGGATCACCACCCGGTCACAGGTTGCTTCAACTTCGCTCAGGATATGGGTTGAAAGAATTACGGTTTTTTCTTCCCCGATCTGCCGGATGATTTTCCGTATCTCGGCGATCTGATTGGGATCAAGGCCTGAAGTGGGTTCATCAAGAATCAAAATTTCCGGATCATCCATCATGGCGTGGGCCAGACCTACCCTCTGATTAAATCCTTTGGATAATTCACTGATACTCCGGTGCATGATTTCATCCAACCCGCACAAATCCACAAGCTGCCGGATTCTGGAAATTTTCTTTTCTTTATCCAGTCCCCTTAGTCCCGCAACATAATCAAGATAGTCATAAACCAGCATGCTGTGGTACAGGGGTGCGGACTCCGGAAGGTATCCCATAAGCTTTTTGATTTCCAGCAAATTCTCGTCAAGCTGATAGTCCTTTACGCGAATGGTTCCGGATGTGGGCATAAAATAGCCTGTCAGCATTCGCAATGTGGTTGTTTTACCTGCGCCGTTTGGACCCAACAAGCCGAGGATTTCACCTTTTTTAATGTCGAGATTGATCTGATCCACAGCGCAGAAGTCTCTGTAATATTTACTCAAATTTTCAATATGGATCATGGTTTTTCCTTTCTTTTTACGAAGCCATCTACTTTAATTCTTCGATTCGTTTAATATCCTTTGATTTTCCCAGCATCATAAGAATGTCGCTGTCTTTAATAACAAAACTTGCGGGTGGAACAAGAATAAAATTTTCAGGAACGAGTTCTTTAACAGCAATTACATACACATTGTACTTTGCGCGAAGATGAAGTTCTTTCAGGGTTTTGCCGATGAATGCGGCTGGAGGGCCAGCCTGGACAAGATTATAGTCTTCCTCTAAAGGAATAAAATCCAGGATATTGGGCCTGGACAACCCCCTGGCCACTCTGACTGCCATATCTTTTTCCGGGTGGATGATCTCCGTGGCGCCTACCTTGCTCAGTATTTTCGCGTGGTCTTCGTCCAA
>JAFDBA010000257.1 GCA_019313505.1 Deltaproteobacteria bacterium | reverse complement strand
GATAAAGTAACTGTTTACGGTTTACAGTTATCGGTTAACGGTTGAAAAAACTGTGAACTGTGAACCGACAACCGTAAACATTTACCAAATCAGCAACATAGTTACGAGTGAGTCCCGCCTTGGCGGAATTAAGGAAGCCTTGCATGAAAATCATTCTTGTTCTTTTAGACGGACTTGGGGATCGGTCCTATGAAATTTTAGACAATCGCACTCCCCTTCAAGCAGCCCCCACACCAAACCTGGACCGATTGGCTAAGTTGGGTAGCAACGGCCTGTTTCATGCTGCATTGATGGGACAATGCCTGCCAAGTGAGACAGCCCATTACCTGCTCTTTGGTTATGATCTTAATACCTTTCCAGGCCGTGGACTCCTTGAGGCCGTAGGGGAGAAAGTTTCCTTTAATGATAGCGATGTCCTGTGTCTTGCTCACCTCTCGGGTGTGACCTGGCAAAAGGGTGTGCCAATTCTCAGCCAGGGCCGTGATGATATTGAAGGAAGTGGCCAGGAGATTGGACGGCTGTTTGCTGCTGTCTCGCCCTATGAAGCGCACGGTATCGGTTTCCGGCTTCACCAGACCCGCCGTAATGACGCCATCCTGATCCTGAATGGCCAGGTATCACCTTATATTTCTGATTCAGATCCGATAGTTGTGGGACGGACCATGGCCAAAATTACTCCTGTTTCAGGAAATCCGAAGCCGGAAAAGGCCGCAAAAACAGCAGATGCACTAAATGACTATTTGTCTTATTGTTTCAGCGTGCTTTCCGGGCATGAAATCAACCGGCATAGAATCGCGGCAGATCTTTCTCCCGCCAACTTCCTGGCCACCCAGCGGTGTGGACGGAGAATCGTTCAGGAGCCTTTCTGTGAGCGTTGGGGCCTGACCGGCATGCTCATCGGATCGGGTTCTATGTATGGCGGTCTTGCCCGTGAATTGGGTCTCACCTTCAGGCAGGTCAAAGACAGCCGGGATCCAGGCGACGACCTGCGCCGGCGCATACAATTGGCCCTTGCTGATTCTTCCCATGATTTCATTCATGTCCACACCAAGGCGCCGGATGAGGCGGCTCATACAAAAAATCCCGTGCGAAAACAGGCTGTCATAGCGCTTCTGGATCAAGGCCTTGATGAACTTGTAAGGGAGGTGGAAAAAAGGGATGATCTATTAGCAGTGATCACGGCAGACCATTCCACCCCAAGTTCATCTACACTGATTCACTCCGGAGAGCCGGTGCCTGTCGTCCTGGTGGGGCCAAACGTGCGGCGCGATGAAGTAGCCGCCTTTGACGAAATAAGCGCTGCCGCAGGTTGTCTGGGCCTTCTAAGGGGAAAAGAGTTGATGCTTATGATCATCAATTGTTCAGATCAGTCTACCCTGCTTGGTCATCGACTGGGCAGTACGGAAAAACCCTATATCCCCAACAGCTATACACCCTTTAAGTTAACCCCCTCAATCCCATAAGCGCTGAGTTATTTTTTGCGCCGGATGGACGGTGGAAGGTTTACTTAAAAGATGAACATCGAACATCGAACGTCCAACATCGAATGATGAATAAAAAACCAATGTTGAACAGCGAATGGTGATCGAGGAAAAATACGACGAAACAAAGGTATGATCTTGAAGAAAATGATATTTTAGAGGAAACAGAAGAATTAATTAAGATTTTTGTTACAAGTATCAAAACGGCTAAAAAGAAAAAGAAATAGTCATTCAAGGTTTGACATCGGATTTTTGGAAACGAATGAAATTAAATTGCAGAGCAAAGCGACATCATTATTCGATGTTCAACGTTGGACGTTCGATGTTCAGTCTGTTCGACGTCTATCCCTCACTGTCCCCTGAATACTGACCCCTGACTCCCTCTAATTGAGCTTTGGCTTAATTAGGGTTATAGGTTTTTACTAAGAAAAACCCATCCTATTATCGGAATATCCAGTTTGACAAATCGGAACAACTCCCATATTTATCGTACCTAATTATTCCTTAAGGAGCTCATCTATGTATCAATTTTCCGGCTTTACCTAAATTATTATAAGCAATTCTGCCCGGGTTCGGTAGGCACGGGGGTTAGCCGAATGATTGCGTCCATTCTTTTCCGTTTGCAGCCTTTCACTTTTACAAATCGATCAGATTTCATCATGTGTCTTTTAGCCCGAATATTTCATGAAAAAGTCAACGCAGAAATATGCAAAATACATAAAGAAGGAGGGACTGAATTAAAATGAAAAAAAACATTTTTGCAACTCAATGGGGGATTATCGGCGTAGGAGCATTTATTGGGATTATCGCCGCCCTTTTGCAGAAGCTGGGAAATCCAGGCAACATGGGAATCTGCGTGGCCTGCTTTGAGAGAGACATCGCAGGAGCAATAGGAATTCATCGGGCAGCCGTTGTCCAGTATATGCGACCCGAAATTATCGGGTTTGTCCTTGGCTCTTTGGTCGCTGCATATATTTTTAAAGAATTTCGGCCAAGAACAGGGTCAGCTCCCATTGTCAGGTTTGTTTT
>JAFDBA010000256.1 GCA_019313505.1 Deltaproteobacteria bacterium | reverse complement strand
CGTTGGACGTTCATCTTTTCATACGTTCAATGTTCGATGTTGGACGTTCATCTTTTCATACGTTCGATGTTCAATCTGTTCAACCTTCGACGTTCATCTTTAAAAAAGTTGTAGAAATGACGAGATATTCAATTATATGAAATCTTTCTATTTAATAAAACCTTATCTTGTGGAAAAGAAATTTTTCATTTTATTGGGCCTTGCCTGTTTGATTACGGTAGATTTTCTGCAGCTTTTTATCCCCCGAATAATAAAATGGGCGGTGGACGATCTTACTGCCTACAGGATCGACAGCATAACCCTGTTAACCTATGCTCTTTACATAGTGGGTATTGCCATTTTGATCGGTATTTTTCGCTATTTGTGGAGACGCTGTCTCATCGGCACGTCAAGGCGGGTTGAAGAAGGCCTGCGCAACAGGCTTTTTGACCATATTCAGACCCTTTCCGCCTCATATTTTGATAAAGTCAAAACCGGAGATCTGATGGCACATGCCACAAATGATATTCAACATATCAGAATGGCAACCGGTATGGGCATGGTGGCGCTGACCGATGCAATTGTTTTAGGCACCGCAGCGATAGGTTTTATGGCATACATTAATGTTAAACTGACCGTCTTTGTACTCATCCCTATGCCCATGATCGTTTTGGGAACCCGTTTTTTCAGTAAAAAAATGCACCGTCTTTACGGGGAGGTGCAAGGGGCGTTTTCGGATTTAACCGAAGTGGTGAGAGAACGGTTTGCAGGAATCCGTATAATCAAGGCGTATAACCGGCAACAGGAGGCTGCATCCAAACTTGAAGCGGTTTCAAAGGATTATATCGGTAAAAACTTGGGCCTGGTAAAAATCACCGGGTCTTTTTTCCCCATGATGGTTTTTTTCTCAAACTTAAGCCTTGCAATCGTACTCTTTTTAGGAGGCAGGCAGACCATAACCTTTACCATAACGACCGGAGATTTTGTCGCCTTCATCAGTTATTTAGGGCTTCTTACATGGCCGATGATGGCCATAGGATGGGTAACAAACCTTATCCAGCGGGGCAAAGCATCATTAGACAGGATCGATAAGATAATTCAGACCCTGCCGGAGATAGATAAGAGGCCGGGGGGAGTTATCATTAAACAGGTTAGGAGATCCGTGGTCTTTGAAAATGTTACATTTTCCTATGTACCTGATGTTCATGAATCCGGCTCATTTCCGGTTCTTGACAGCATTGACATAAAACTCGATTTCGGAAAGATCCTGGGAATAGTAGGCCCTCCTGGGAGCGGCAAGTCAACCCTTTTAAGCCTGATTCCAAGGATTTACGACGTGTCACGGGGGAGCATTATGTTAGACGGGGTAGATATTCGCAAGCTAAAGATTTGTGATTTGAGATCCCGGATTTCATTTATGCCCCAGGAACCCTTTTTATTTGCCGGTACAATTCGGGAAAATATAACGTTTGGGAATAAAGATATAAATGATCGGGATTTGATCAGGGCGGCTGAAGCCGCATGGATTTATGACACCATAACGTCGTTTCCGGACGGTTTTGATACCATGGTGGGAGAAAAGGGCATTGTCCTTTCCGGAGGCCAGAAACAGCGTGTTGCTCTGGCACGTGCTTTGCTCATAGATTCATCAATCATGATACTGGATGATCCCATCAGTCAGGTTGATGTGGAAACCGGTAATGCCATCATAAAAACCATCCGGTCCATGGCCGGGCAAAAAATCATCATCATTGTCTCCCACCGGCTTTCAGCACTTCGATTTGCCGATCAGATTATCGCCCTTAAAATGGGTCGTATTGTAGAATCCGGCACCCATGGGGAATTGATGGCGGATGATAAATATTACGCGAAAACATTCCGCCTTCAGGAAATAGAAGAGGAATATGCAGACTGATTTTGGTTATTTTGAGGAAAAGCACCTCGGCAAGCCCTATGACATAAAGTTACTAAGACGGCTTTATCCATATACTATGCCTTATAGACTGCTATTGGTCTGCTCGATCATTTTAGTTGTTTTTATTACCCTGTTGGACCTTTCGCTTCCCTACGTTACTAAAATTGCTATCGACCGCTATATTGTGCCTCAAAAGGAATCCGCCGTAAACCAAAGCCCTGATTCGGCTGAAGATAAAGTCAGATACTTAAAAGCGGATATCACCGACCCTGAAATCGAGGCAATTGTCAATAAATATCCCGACCGGTTTAAAATTCATGAATCTTTGGCGTTCATATCTTTTAATGATCTGCCTGAACTCGGGAAAAAAGATCTTGCAATATTGCGCAAAGATGATCTTGCCGGCGTCACTTTTATTACGGCTATTTTCCTTGCCATGGTCATGGCCGGGTTTGTTCTCAATATGGTGCAGGTCATAATCATGGAATATATCGGCCAAATGATCATGCACGATCTGAGGGTAAAGTTATTTTCACATATCCAGAGCCTGTCGGTTGCATTTTTTACGCGCAATCCCGTGGGCCGTCTTGTGACTCGGGTGGCAAATGATATTCAGAACATGCATGA
>JAFDBA010000255.1 GCA_019313505.1 Deltaproteobacteria bacterium | reverse complement strand
TATATTACTTGCCGGATACCTATTCAACTTGATATTTTTTCTTATTTTAAATCATATATACTTCAAAAAAACTTTTGCTTTTATTTCTCTTGTGGAATCTGCTGCAGCTTTATTTGGTATGACTTTAGTATATTTACTGATTATTTCCCTAATTTTATCCATTATCTATAGAAATCAATGGGCATCCTTTTTAACTCCGGCAATTATAATAACTTTATTGACCTTTTTAACAATTTCACTTGTTCATTATAAAAAATATTACGAGAAGAAGGAAATGAAAACCAAAGTGGCTTCCTTGAGAGACCAGGCATTTTCTTTGCTCCGGCAAGACAAAGCCGATTATATGAAGGCATTGGATCTTTTGAACAAAGCAATAGAACTAAACTCAGAGGATGCTATAGATTATAACAACCGTGGAACTGTCTTCTATAAGTTGGGCCGGTATCAGCGAGCCATAGAGGATTTTAACCGGGCCATTCATCTTGACCCGAATGATACCCACGCTTACAACAAAAAGAGACAACATGCGTGCGATGATTGGCGGAAGGTTTGTAAATTAGGAAATTGTGACGGATTAAATTGGGCCAAGAAAAAAGGCTTTTGTAGGTAGTGCCCATCCATCGCTCAATTAGTGTTTTATTTATGATCAATTAAGGGGGGATCTTAATGGAACCCATCTATATTGCGGCCTTAATCAGCTTTATAGTTGGCCTTTTTGGTTATATTATCATTCGCTTTTGGATATTACCGATCAACAGGTATTTAAAGATTAAGGACCGTCTTTCTTCCGATATGAATGCTTTGTTGGATATGTTGCGAGCCGAACAGCCGCAGAATAATGAAGCCGCGAAGATACAAGCCCGAAGGGTGTCCGTGCGCCGTCACTGTTCAAACCTTGTTTCCATCTACCAAAACGACCTGCCCTATTGGTACCGGCTCTACCTTGAAAGTAAAAAAGAACAGCCCTTAGAGGCCGCCAAGTTTTCAATGCGCCTTGCCAATACACGCAAACAGGAACATGCATTGCGACAAGTAACTAAAGTTAAACAACTTTTACGCATCAAACGCTGAGGCTTTCAATGAAAAAAGGCTTGCCAAATAATGCTTGATTGGACCATATCCCCTATCTCTTTCCTCTATCCTATTTTCTCTTTCCTCTATTCTCTATCCTCTTTCCTTTACTTTCCACCCTTAAGCCAATTTTCAACAGTTAGCTTTGGTACTCTTTGAAAGTGTTTTAGGTTTCCTGTAATTAATGTCATATTCATGGACAAGGCGATTGAGGCAATTTGTAAATCAGCATGCGCCAAGGGTGTCCCTTTTTTTTCCAGAAAGCTTCTGATCTCCCCATATTTTTTTGCAGCCGAGAAATCAAATGGCAAAATGGTCGCACGCGGAAGGAGAACAGCTTCAAAAAGTTTAAGCAATCTTGTCCTGTTTGAGGCTTTCATTAATCCATAATAAACCTCCCCGATGGTAATCGTTGTGGTGAATTGATCTCGTCTTGGTACTTTTTTCAAACGATTTAACAATGTCTCTGAGGGGATCTTCCTCATAACATTTGTATAGATATCCGTGTCAAAAATAAACACTATATCTCTACCTCTCTGCCAAAGTCATCGGCCCTTCTCTGATATCCCTCCATGGCTTTCTCAGCCACTTCTTCAAGATCGGGTGCCATACCAACGGCTCCCAACAAACCATCTTCAGGAGTTCCTGCTTTGATCCTCTCCAGAAATTCCAGATCTTTAACGGATATGAGGGCAACGAATGGCTTGCCTCTTTTGGTAATAATGATATGTTCACTCGTATACGCTGCCCGGTTTGCATATTCTGAAAAAGAGCTTTTAGCTTTTGCCAAGCTTACATGTAACATGCTACACCTCCATCATGGTCAATATGGTCATTATGACTAACATATTACAACCGCATTGAATCGTCAACCCAAAATTTGGTCCATGAAAATAAATGGGAAAGTAAAGTTTGTGGTGTTACCCGTCAAGTCATTCCTGGCCATCCTTGACCGCATAGAAGATGAATCCGATCTGCGCGACATTCGCGAGGCCAAGTCTGAACCCTGTGCCATTAACCCGCAAATCTCAAACTCATATCTAATGCTAAAATGCTTGACTTTTAACACCCATTTTGGTTATAAATGTTTTATGCAACAGACTAACGAAATCAAGAGATCGCTAAAACGTGAGTATGATCTTTACTCGAATGCCATGGCATTTTATAAAAACACCTTGAAGGAATTTGAGCAAAAACACCAACTTAGCACGCAGGCATTCCTGAAAAGATTTGAATCTGGGCAGTTGGGAGATGAAGCGGACTATTTTGATTGGTTTGCCTTTGCAAAACTACTTGCCAAGTGGCGAAAGGCACAGTCCGTAATTCGGTCAGCAATCCAGTGATACAAAAAATTGTTGAAGAAATTGAAAAAACCATCGATTCCTCGTCTATCGTCTTATTATCAAACATTCAAAAATATTTTGGTCCTGGGGAAGAAACCGTCTACTTAATATGATAATTCCCCACATCATC
>JAFDBA010000254.1 GCA_019313505.1 Deltaproteobacteria bacterium | reverse complement strand
AAGTTTTTTCCATGGCCCAAGACATGGATAGATTTGTTGATGCAAAATCAGTTGGTTTCCCTTTGTTTAAAGATTTTGAAAAATTTACCGCCACCAAACTTGCAAAGTCCGCCAAAAAAAATCATGTTCCCCCTTCACACGAGTTTTTCAATATCTGTGATGCTCTCTATGAAATAGGGGTTTCCCTCGAAGGGGAAATGGAGAGCAGCCTTTTGTATCTTAAAACCCTGTTTTTCAGCTATGCCGGAGAACAACTTCCGATAAGAAAAGAGAACAGCAATATACAATTCTATGACGATCTTCTTATAAGAGTAAAAAAGGCACTTGAAGACAAAGGCGGGAATGAGCTGGCATCGGCAATTCGCCGGCAATACAAAGCGGCCCTTGTGGATGAATTCCAGGATACCGATTCTGTTCAATATGAAATATTTAGCAGGCTCTTTGATTCGAAACAGAGCGTACTATTTATGATCGGTGATCCCAAGCAGGCGATATACGGTTTCAGGGGGGCTGATATTTTTTCGTACATCAGGGCCGCCGGCAATGCGGATTCGAAATATACCCTAATAGAAAACTGGCGCTCAAAGCCCGGTTTGATTACAGCCGTAAATACCATATTTGCAAATGTCAAATCACCCTTTGTCTTTGATCAGATCGGGTTTGAAAAGGGAATCCCCGGGGAGAAAATTGAATCGATCGAAGAAAAATCATCGCCACATTTTATATTATGGTATTTGGAATCGGATAAAAAGTCAGATAAATCTAAACCCATAAACAAAACCGAAGCTGTGCCCTTGATAGCAAAGGCGGTTACGGAGGAAATCTCGCGCCTTATTTCTCCAGGTCGAAATGGTCAGTCCGATGGTGGGTCTGATCCTGTTAAAGCGGGAGATATCGCCGTTCTCGTGCGGACAAACAGGCAGGCTCAGATAATAAAAAAAAGCCTTTTATCAAAACGAATACCGTCGGTTCTCTATGATACGGGGAACATTTTTGATACCCATGAAGCCAGGGAGATGGAAAGGATCCTTTCGAGCGTTGCCGAACCAGCCAACAATCGCTTGTTCAAAACAGCCCTTGTGACCGATATAATGGGTGTTTCCGGACAAAAAATCGATTCAGCAGATAGTGAGCCTCTCTGGTGGGAAATCAAGCACGACAACTTCAGGGATTATTCCCTGCTCTGGAACCGATACGGTTTTATAAGAATGTTTCGCAAATTTATGTCAAAAGAAAAAGTCAGGGAACAGCTTTTGGCCTTTCCGGACGGGGAAAGAAGACTCACCAATCTTCTTCATCTCGCCGAAATTTTACACCAGGAATCGGTTGAGAAAAAAACCGGGATTACAGGTTTAATTAAATGGCTGTCTGAACAGAGAAACACCCCTATCCTGGAAGCCGAGACTCATCAGCTTCGCCTTGAAAGTGATGAACATGCCGTAAAAATTATAACCATGCATAAAAGTAAAGGGTTGGAATTTCCGGTTGTGTTTTGTCCCTTTTCATGGGGAGGATCATTAATCAAAGACCAGGAGATCACATTTCATGATAATGATAATAAAGAACTGACACTCGATCTTGGTTCGAGTGAAAAGAGTATTCATCTCGCCTTTGCCCGTAACGAACTCCTGGCAGAGAACCTGAGACTGCTTTATGTGGCTTTAACACGAGCCGTAAAAAGATGTTACCTTGTATGGGGACGATTCAACACTGCTGAAACTTCTGCCATGGCCTACCTGTTTCATTATAGGCCTGAACCGGAGGATAACATTAAAATAGAGGATCTGGTGACATCTTTAAAAACAAGGGTTTCAGCGAAAAAAGATGAGGATTTATTAGAAGATTTAAAACAGTTGGCGGAGAAATCGAAAGGGACCATAGAACTTGCCCCTTTGCCTCTTGATAACGGTGTGGAATATGCAATTTCTGAAGATGAAAAGGAGGAAATTTATTGCCGGCAATTTTCGGGAAAAATAGACACCTCGTGGAAAATCTCAAGTTATTCATCCGTGATATCCCAACGGGTTCCGGAAGAAGCGGGTCCTGACCGTGATGTGTCCTATGGTTCTTACGGCTATATTCCGGAAAGCTGTTTTAAACCTAAAAAAAAGGAAGACATTTTTTCATTTCCAAAAGGGGCAAGGGCAGGGATATTTTTCCATGACATTTTTGAACATCTCGACTTTGCAGCCGGAAATTCCGGGCATAAAGAGGAACTGGTAACAAATAAATTAAAGGCATACGGGTTCGAGCTAAAATGGCGAGATGTGGTATGCGACATGATAAACAAAGTTCTTTCGATACCTCTTAAAATAAAAACAGAGGTTCTGACTCTTTCTTCAGTTCAATTAAAGGACCGGATCAATGAAATGGAATTTTATTATCCGTTGAACCCCTTTACACCACAACAACTCAAAAAAATATTTGCCGATTATGGAGGGGTCGAACTTCCCGCCGGTTTTCCGGACCGGATTGGAAAACTGACCTTCCCTTTTACAAAGGGTTTTATGAAAGGATATATAGACATGGTTTTCCATGAAAAGGGGC
>JAFDBA010000253.1 GCA_019313505.1 Deltaproteobacteria bacterium | reverse complement strand
GGACGGTGGAATCTCACCTGCGTCACATCCAGTTCCGAAAAGAGACTCGCTATCCGGGATTCTATTACCAGACCGACTATCCGGGTCAGGATGATGAAAACTGGTTCTGCTTTACCAACTCCAAGTATGACCCCAAGGCAGAAACCTGGGATATCTTCAAGAAAGACTATATCAAGATCATCCCTGATTAATGATGGACATGCGATAGCATAATCGGACATACCTCCAGGTGTCTAAACGACGCCTGGAGGTTTTTATTAATTTGATATCGTTTTTTAAAAACTCCTGAACTTCAGAACTCCTGACATGTAGGAATTTGGGTGATATCAAAAGATTATATTATTAAACCTGAGTAATGGAGTGCTGGAGTATTGGATGGAATTATAAATATTTCCATTGATTCGGGACCTTTGAAAAATGCCCACCACCACATCACTCCATCTTGAAATTATCACTCAATAATCCAAACAATATTCGGAATTCTATGCAGTCTCGATTGAAGTCAGGATTTCTTAATTCATATTGCACGGAGGGATAGCATGACAGAACATAAAGCAGGCCCTGCTAATGGAAGTATTCTGGTTGTTGGAGGAGGGATCAGCGGGCTGACCACAACCCTTGAAGCTGCTGAAGTGGGTTGCGAGGTGTTTTTGGTCGAAAAAAATCCATACCTGGGCGGAAGAGTGGCACAGCTAAACAAATATTTTCCCAAGCTATGCCCTCCAAGCTGTGGACTGGAGATTAATTTCAGGAGGATTAAGGATAACCCTAACATAAAGGTTTTTACGCTGGCAGAGGTTGAAAAGGTCGATGGAACACCAGGAAACTATGATGTTACTATAAAATTGAGCCCAAGATATGTTAACGAAAACTGTACCAGCTGTGGTGACTGTGAGGCGGCCTGTGAAACCGAAATTTCCAGTGATTTTAATTTTGGAATGAATAAAATCAAGGGGGCTTATCTGCCCTTTGAAATGGCTTTTCCGGCTCGTTATGTAATTTCTCCTCAGATTATCGGTACCGAGGATGGCAAGCGGTGTAAGGACGCCTGTAAATACGACGCCGTCGACCTTAACATGGAAGCCAAAACCATGAACCTGAAGGTGGGAGCTATTGTTTGGGCCACCGGCTGGGAGCCTTATGACGCCACCAAAATAGATAATCTCGGTTTCGGACAATATCCGAACGTTATTACCAACATGATGATGGAAAGGCTTGCATCTCCTAACGGACCCACCAAAGGGAAAATTACCCGGCCGTCGGATAACAAGGAACCCGAAACTATCGGCTTTGTCCAATGCGCCGGATCAAGGGACGAAAATCATCTTCCCTATTGTTCTTATATTTGCTGCATGGCATCTCTGAAGCAGGCTACCTACATCCGGGAGCAGTATCCTGATGCCAAGGTATATATCTTTTATATCGACGTAAGGGCTCCCGGCCAGCGCTATGAGAAGTTTTACCAGCAGATCAAAGAAGATGAAAATGTCTTTTTAATCAAAGGTAAGGTCGCTGAAGTGAACGAAGACCCGGGAACAGGCAATATCACCGTGGTTGCAGAAAATGCCGTAACCGGTGAAAAAATCAGGCAAACTGTCGAAATGGCTGTCCTTGCCACCGGGATGCAGCCCACAGCTGCAACCGTCAAACTGCCGGCCGATCTGAAATATAATGAAGACGGCTTTATCATCAATGATTTTGAAAAAGGCGGTATGTTTGCAGCAGGATGCGCCAATAAGCCGGCGGATGTGGTTTCGTCAAACCAGAATGCTACCGGTATGGCCCTTAAAGCGATTCAAACCCTGGTGAAGAGGTAGGAGGTTATCCATGGATAAAAAGTATGGTGTATATATCTGCACAGGTTGTGGCATCGGGGATGCCCTTGACATGGAAGCGCTGTGTGAAGTTCCTGAAGAAGAAGGTCTTCCTGTTAAAACTCATCCTTTTCTTTGTGGCAAGGAAGGGGTTGAACTTATCAAGAAGGACATCGAGGAAAACGGCATAAACACAATGGTTATCGCCGCCTGTTCCCGCCGGGTTAATTTTGATGTCTTTAAATTTGACGAATGTATTGTAGACAGAGTTAATTTGAGAGAACAGGTGGTCTGGTCCCATCCCAGATCAGAATTTCCGGCGCTTACGGAAGAACAAAAAGATGATGAAGAGCACTTTGACCGTTTACAAATGCTGGCCGAAGATTATCTGAAAATGGGGATGGCAAAAGTTGAAAAAATCGATCTGCCGGAGCCGTATAAGCTTGAAACCCTGAGCAAAAAAATTCTGGTTATCGGCGGCGGCATTACCGGCATCTCTGCTGCTCTTGATGCTGCCAAAACCGGTTATGAGGTTACCATCGTTGAAAAAGAACCCTCTTTGGGCGGATATGCTGCTAAAGTTCGTAAACAGTTGCCCATTCAAGATCCTTATGAGAATCTTATTCCACCGGTCATTGACGCCAAAATCAAAGAACTCGAGGCATATGACAATATTACGGTTAAAACCGAAACCGTGGTTGCCCGGATTGCCGGTGAGCCCGGGGATTTTACGGTAAC
>JAFDBA010000252.1 GCA_019313505.1 Deltaproteobacteria bacterium | reverse complement strand
TGTAATGTTGTCCGTCCTTAAATTCCATAGGTTATCGTACCAGAAAACTAAATATCATCCAAGTACCGATATATTGAGAGTGTCCCATGAAAATCGGACTTGGCAAAACCTGTGATACTTGCCAGTATCTGGAATATTCACAACGACAATTAATATACAGATATCATATTTTTCTGGTGTCAGGTCAAGTAAATCTTATTTTTTACTATTGTCAAATCATCTCGATACAAGGACATATAAAGCTGTCTATGGAAACGAACATGCCTGAAAACTGTCCAGAAAAGAAAAGGGCTATAGAATTTACCATAACCCTTAATTTTGGGTGCATATAGGGTGCATTTGCCCCTTACGATTTATTAACCTTTTAAATTCATTGTAACCGATTGTTTCTACTAAGCATAAATTCATCTTTTAAATATATGATGGTGCTTTTAACCAATTGGTATTAAAGGATTGGCTACTGTTTTTTCTTTAGGCTCACTTAAATGCGAGTTCCAGACAGGTTATATTTTATTATCAGTCGGCGGGTCATTATGATCATTGATTACACCAAAACTTATTGAGAACTTACAAAAAAAGGTTGCAAGATGTTATTTTATCATTCTAAAGTTGCCCTGCTTATAATCTGAAAGTAACAAAACGTATCGCATTTTGGATCTGTTTTAGATTTAATTAACTCGTAAAAAGTCCGATTTAGACGGTTTTATTCCCATAATTATCCATTATCTTGCAATAGTGATCCTCGGTATGATTTCTGATAAGTCATGAAAGTATTTAGAAAAATGCATCCCGGGACAATCTTATTGTCCAGTTACCTTGTGACAATCGGTGTCGGCACATTTTTGCTTTTGTTGCCGGCATCTACTGTTTCCGGATCGATTTCTTTTATAAATGCGCTCTTTACCTCCACATCCGCAGTTTGTGTGACCGGCTTGATAGTCGTAGATACAGGGTCCTATTTTACCTTTTTCGGGCAGAATATTATTCTTGCTTTGATTCAATTAGGCGGACTTGGTGTTATGACTGTTTCAGTGACCATCTTCCTGTTGATCGGGAAAAGAGTGTCTTTTAAGCATCGAATGGCCATGCAGGATCTCTTTGCCCATACACCTCGTGAAGATATCAATCAGCTTGTAAAGTCAATTCTCTGGTTTACAGTAATTGCTGAAATATCCGGAATACTCCTATTAACCTTTCACTGGGCCAAAGAATATCCATTAACAAAGGCACTCTACCTGGCTGTGTTTCACACTATCTCAGCATTTTGCAACGCAGGGTTTTCCCTGTTCACTAACAGTTTTATGGATTACACTAATGATGTCTTCCTAAATATTGTTATCTGCGCTTTAATTATCTTCGGCGGAATCGGGTTCCCTGTGGTTTATGACATATATAAAACTGTATTTCGGTCACAGGGAAGACGGGTAAGGCTGTCTGTTCAAACAAAAACCGTTTTAATTACAACCTTTATTTTAATCATAGGGGGCATGGCCGTTTTCTGGAGTGTCGAACAGAATACTTCAATACACGGTTGTTCATTTGTTGGACGATTTCTGACTTCTCTTTTTCAGTCCATAACTTGCCGCACTGCCGGATTCAATACGATCAATATTGCAACACTCGGCAATGCAACACTCGCGTTTATGATATTTTTAATGTTTTTTGGTGCCTCTCCGGGCTCTTGCGGCGGAGGGATAAAAACTACCACCCTCGCTGTTCTGAGTAAATTTGCCTGGAGCCGTATAAAGAATAAAATCCGGGTCAACTTGTTCAAGAAAAGCATTCCGAAAGATACTGTAACAAAAAGCATATCACTTGTTGTTATCTCTATTGCTATAATCGTAACAGTGTTTTTTTTACTTCTTTTGAGCATGCCGGAAAACATTCGTTACAGTGGACACCATTCACAGTTTCTTTCATATCTGTTTGAAGTTGTTTCAGCATTCGGAACAGTAGGTCTTTCCATGGGCGCTACGACCAAGATTTCCTGTCTTGGAAAGGTTTTAATTATCATCATGATGTTAATCGGCCGGGTAGGAGTATTAACCTTTTCCTATTTAATCGCCGGTGTAGAATTAACAAACGGCATTGAATATGCTGAAGAAAATATAATGATCGGATAAACCAAAAGATGTTTGCCACGAAGGCACGAAGACACAAAGGATCAAGTTAAATAGGACGCAGATTTTCGCAGACCCGCCTGCCATTGCGAAGCACAAGCGGGCAGGTATACACAGATAATATTGTTATTTTGCAATTTAAGAATCTTAATAATCTGTGTTCACCTGCCCGCTCGTGCCTTGCATGGCAGGCGGGTCTGTGTCCAAAAAAGGAAATTCCTATACTATATATTTATTATTCTTTCTTCGTGCCTTGGTGTCTTAATGGCAATGAAAAAGTTTTGCTACAAAATGCACAAAATCTACATTCAGCTAAACAGGTGAAAAAAATGAAAAGATTTGCAGTCATCGGTTTGGGGAAATTTGGCTTTTTTGTCGCCAAATCACTCTATGAAGACGGGAATGAGGTTATAGCGATCGATGTTGATCGTAAT
>JAFDBA010000251.1 GCA_019313505.1 Deltaproteobacteria bacterium | reverse complement strand
CAGATGGTTAAGATTTTTAAATTAAAAAATAATATTATTATCTGTGTGTACCTGCCCGCTCGTGCCTCGCATGGCTGGCGGGTCTGCGAAAATCTGTGTCCTATTTAATTGGAAATGGCATTAAAAGAATTATATTATAATCTTTGGTGCTTAGTGGCAAAACTGTTTTCATTCAGCTACTAAGGTACAAAGGGACAAAAAAATGAATATTTTAATTCCAACAATAGCGATTTTTATTGTGGCCGTGTTGGTCATAGAACTGCTTTTTTATGCCTTTAGATACATGAAAAACCCGGATCGGGTCAGAATCCGAAAACAGCTAAGAAAAATATCCACCGGCAGCAAGGGAACCGAATTGCCGGAGCTTATGCGTAAAAGGGTGTTGAGCGAAGTTCCGCTGTTAAATAAAATCTTATTGCGCATTACCATGATAGAACGACTGGATCGTTTAAAATATCAAGCAGATGCCCGGTATCCATCGGGTTTTTTTATATTACTTGCCCTTGTTTTTGTAGGCGCGGCTTTCCTTGGTTTTAATATTCTGTTGAAAATAACCCCCTGGTATCTGTCCGGTGCTTTAGCATTATTCACGGGTAGTTTTCCTTTCTTGTATCTTTATAGTAAGAAAAATAAAAGAATGAAAAAATTTCAGGCTCAATTACCCGAAGCCCTTGATCTGATGGCCCGTTCCCTGCGAGCCGGCCATGCCTTTTCAACGGGCATGAAGCTGGCGGCCGATGAGTTTGATGATCCCATCGGCCAGGAATTCAGCATAACCCTGGATGAAATCAATTTCGGATTAGGTGTTCCCGAAGCCCTGAAAAATCTTGTCAACCGTGTGGACTGCCCGGATTTAAATTTTTTTGTGGTATCCGTAATATTGCAGCGGGAAACAGGGGGAAACCTGGCCGAGATTATGCAAAACATTGCTCACCTTATCCGGGAAAGATACAAATTCCATGGTAAAGTCAAAACGCTGATGGCGGAAGGAAAGTTATCCGCGATTGTTCTTACCATCCTTCCTTTTGCCGTGGCGGGTGCTCTTTTTATTGTGAGTAAAAGCTATATTATGACTCTGTTTACAGAGCATGTCGGGAAAGTAATGTGCGGTGTCGCTCTGATCATGATAGTTATCGGGGCTTTTGTGATGAGGAGAATAGTTGATATTGAAGTGTAACTGGATGCTGGATGCTGGATGCTGGGTGCTGGATGCTGGGGACTGGGTGCTGGTTGCTGGTTACTGGATGCTAAATCCGGAAAAAACAAACAGCAAATAACAAATAACAAAAAAAACTGTGGGCGTTCACGGGTTCAAAGGTTCAGGGGTTCAAGGTTTCATTCTTGTCCCAGGACTGCATTTGGGATGCGTATTTACGAGAAAAGCGTCAGTTTCGTCAGGCCTAATCAAAAATTTGAAGGTAAATTGGCAATTACTTGGGAAAATGAACACTTGTAACGAGGACTTTGGATCTTCAATGCCTTCTTTGTTTTTAACCCTGAACGTTGAACCCTGAACTTGTGAACGGTTACAATAAAAATTTTTAGAGGTTATTAAAGATAATGAATATTTCAGCCGAACATATGCCGATTATTATTTCCGGTATAGCCTTTTTATGCATGCTTCTTGTTATAGCAGGTATAGTGCTCTATATGCGATACGGCAAAAAGAAGGAAGCGCTCATACAAAAGATTAGAAAAGAAGGTAAAAAGGCGGATATAGCCTATGAGGATGTGTCTTCTTTCCAAACCGGAGGATGGGTTCAAAATCGAGTCCTTGGATTTTTAAGTTCACTGGGCCAAAAGGTTTCCACAAAAGAAAAGGCTGTGGATTATTCCAAGTTGAGACCCCTTTTTCTTAAGGCGGGTTTACGCCATGAAAATACACCGAACGTTTTTATGGGCGCAAAAGCGTTGCTTATGGTTTTACTGCCGTTATGTGTATTTCTCGTTCGCATTGTGTTTCCAAATTTGGTGCTTCCGGCCAGGCAGTTAACGGCTGTTTTAGTGGTTCTGGCAATGGTAGGTTTTTACCTTCCAAATTTATGGTTACGATTGAAAATCTCCAAAAGAAAAGAAACCATCCTTAAAGGATTTCCGGATGCACTCGATCTTATGGTCGTTTGCGTGGAAGCCGGAATGGGTCTGGATTCCACAATTACCCGTGTTGCAAAAGAAATAGAGTTGAACAACAAGATGTTGAGTGATGAGCTTACACTATACAACCTGGAAATGCGGGCCGGGAAATTGCGTAAAGATGCCTTGAAAAATCTGGCTATGCGGACAGATGTGGATGAAGTTAACAATCTGGTGACATTGTTACTTCAGACAGAAAAATTTGGAACCAGTGTTGGCCAGGCTCTGACGGTATATTCTGATACCATGAGAACCCAGAGATTCCAGCGGGCCGAGGAAATGGCTGCAAAAATTCCCACAAAGCTGCTTTTCCCTTTGGTTCTGTTTATCTTTCCGGCTCTGTTCGTTGTAATATTAGGACCGGCAGTTATCAGTATCGTCAGAGCATTTAGTAAAGGAATTTAGGGTGCAAAGGGGTCTGTTGCTTATTCATAAA
>JAFDBA010000250.1 GCA_019313505.1 Deltaproteobacteria bacterium | reverse complement strand
TTCATCATCCATGTGGCAACATTTGTCATGCCCGGTAGTGCGCCCATAAAACCAGGCGGATGGAACTTGACTTTTTCAGCCCATCCCTTTCGTATAACATTTATCCCCATAAAAGTATAAAAAACCGTGGCTTCCATTCCAAGACGGCGTGAGTTTATGCCTAGGATAATCCCCGGGTAAGCCCCGTCAAGGGAGTCTTTTGAGGTTATATATGCAGCAGCTTCCCTTTGACCGCCTTTGGCATTGGTTTCTGTTTTTTCTTGATTTCCTGATTTTGCCATCTTAACCCCCTTTCCTTCCAATTCAGGCCATATGTCAGCAGCATCCCGCTTCAAGCAGGATGCTGCTATATTCCTGAATAACTATTTTCCTGCCATCATTGCCTCGACATCTGCTTCTACTGTATCGGTGGGTTTAATATTAAACTTTTCCACCAGAACTTTAAGGACATTCGGAGAGATAAAGGCCGGCAGAGTTGGCCCCAGGCGAATACCTTTAACACCAAGAAAGAGAAGCGCCAGAAGAACGGCTACTGCTTTTTGCTCATACCACCCGATATCAAAAGAGATCGGAAGATCGTTAATATCATCCAGCTCAAAAACCTCTTTGAGTTTCAATGCGATTACCACAAGAGAATAGCAATCGTTACATTGCCCGGCATCAAGAATTCTCGGGATACCACCGATATTGCCAAGATCGAGCTTGTTGTATCTGTATTTTGCGCAACCGGCAGTCAAAATCACCGCATCTTTAGGAAGAGCCTTGGCAACTTCGGTAAAATAATTTCGCGATTTCTGACGTCCGTCACATCCGGCCATTACGATAAACCTTTTGATAGCTCCTGATTTTACTGCATCAACAACTTTATCAGCAAGGGCAAGGACTTGATTGTGGGCAAAACCTCCCACGATCTTGCCGGTTTCAATTTCAGTCGGCGGATCACATTTTTTTGCCAGTTCGATAAGCTCGGAGAAATCCTTTGAGCCGCCTTGGGACCTGTCCGGTATATGTTTTACATCAGGATAGAAAAATGTAACTATTCAGGTGGATAGACTGAAGGTTGAAGGCTGTTAGATCACTTCAACCTAAACACCTGAGTAGTTACGAAAAAATTAAGAAATCATGTGAATCCTGTTAATCCCGTCAAAAGAAGTAAATTAAAAAATGGAGTTAAATTATGAAATGCCCAGGTCAAGATACATTGTACTGGAAACCGGGAGCCATCTTTGATGCAAAATGCCCTGAATGCGGGCATAAAGTGGAATTTTTCAAGGATGACACAACCCGCAAATGCCCAGATTGTGGTCACAGGTTCATAAATCCTAAAATGGATTTTGGCTGTGCTTCATATTGCCAGTTTGCCGAGCAGTGCATAGGAAATCTTCCCCCTGAACTTCTGGCCCAAAAAGAAGATCTTTTAAAGGATCGGGTGGCCATTGAAATGAAGCGGTATTTTAGAACCGATTTTAAAAGAATCAGCCACTCCATCCGTGTGGCAAGATATGCGGAGAGAATCGGCAAAGCCGAAGGCCAGGGAAATATGGCAGTTATTTTATCTGCCGCATACCTTCATGATATCGGCATTCATGAAGCAGAAAGAAAATTCAACAGTACCGAACCAAAATACCAGGAACAGGAAGGCCCACCCATTGCACGCTCGATTATGGAAAAGCTCGGTGCTAAAGAAGAACTCATAGAAGAAGTATGTAATATCGTTGGTCATCACCATCACCCCCGAACAGAGGAAACTGCAAACTTCAAGGCGGTGTACGATGCTGATCTTATAGCAAACATAGAAGATAATCATAAAGACAAACCAATTGATGTCGACCACCTTGAAAAGGTTATAGGCAAATCTTTTTTAACGGAAAGCGGGGGAATAGAAGCAAGGGAAATTCTGTTGAAAAAAGCTTTAGAGGTGAAACTATGAAAGTATTGCGTAAAATAATAGAAATTGATGAGGAATTATGTGACGGCTGTGGCCAGTGCGTGCCAGGCTGTGCAGAAGGATCTCTGAAGATTGTAGACGGCAAAGCAAAGATGGTCTCAGACAGCCTGTGTGACGGTCTTGGCGCCTGCATCGGCGAATGCCCCACCGGCGCCCTTAAGATAGTTGAACGTGAAGCAGACGAGTTCGATGAAGAGGCAGTAGAAAAATACCTTTCTGAAAAAGAAGCAGACAAACAAGAAGAGCCCCTGACATTAGCCCGCGGGTGTCCGTCGACTAATATTGAGACGTTTGCACCGGCTTCTTCCTGTAAGGAAGCAAATATACCGGCTTCCTTTGAAGATGAAGAGTCGGCTCTTTCTCACTGGCCGGTTCAAATCAGACTGGTGCCTGCAACTGCGCCATTTTTAAAGGGAGCTGATCTACTTGTTCTGGCAGATTGCTGTGGAATAGCTATTCCGACGCTGTATAGGGATTTGCTCAAAGGCAGGGTTGTTATGATAGGATGCCCGAAATTTGACGATGTTGAAGAATATATTGACAAGTTTGCTGATATCTTTAAAACTGCGGATATAAATAGTGTCATGGCAGTTGTCATGGAAGTTCCATGCTGTTCCGGCCTTCCCATGATTGTCAAAAAGGGT
>JAFDBA010000082.1 GCA_019313505.1 Deltaproteobacteria bacterium | reverse complement strand
CATCATCTTCTAATATTTAATACCTCATCACGTCGCGCCAGGGCGGGCTTGTTCATCATGTCTAAAAAAAACCCCGCTTCCGTTTTAAGAAAGCGGGGTTTCGGTTTAAGGTTTTAGTATTCTTCGCTTCTCAACTTCTCATCTTCATATCTTCTCCGCTCTTCACTACTGAAGCAGGCTAAGCACGGTCTGAGGCAGCATGTTAGCCTGGGCCAGCATGGCAACACCTGCCTGTTGCATGACCTGGGCTTTGGTCATATTAGCTGTTTCGGCGGCAAAGTCCGCATCCATAATACGCGAATTGGCTGCAGACAGGTTCTCCGACACGCTTTGGAGGTTGGCAATGGTGGACTCAAACCGGTTCTGGGTGGCACCCAGAGAGCCTCGCATAGTGGAGATAGTAGACAAGGCCGCATCGACAATTGTCAGTGCACTTGTAGCTCCACCAGTAGTAGAAATATCTAACGAGGACACGCCGGCACCGACGGTTGTGGTAGTGGGAGTATAGGCGGCTGTGCCACCAATGTTGGCTATCTCAGGCCCGGCCAGCAGAATCCCGTCCAATGAAGTTGAGCTTATGTCTATCTTGCCGAAGGTGGACCCAGCTGTAAGACCGCTACAGCCCAGAGAGGCACCGGTGCCAGTTAATATAATATTGCGTCCATCGGCGGCCGTCAGCGTATAACCTCCCGACGAAGCAGTGGTAACCTCTGCGGTAACACCGGTTTGAGCGCTCACTTCATTGATCGCCGCTACCATCTCACCGGCATTCACAGCGGCGCTGCCGGTAGCCGTTACATCATCGATAGTGACACCGTTGACAGTGAGCCCATCAGTGTTGGAAGCGGCAGTGCTGCCAGCGGTGAATTCTGACGTAACCGTAGCGTTTACAGTTGCTGTTACTCCGGTATTGCCGGATATCGCATTAATAGCGTTTGTCTTTGCAATCGCGCTGGAGGTGGCCCCCCCGCTCGATACACCGTCGCTGACGGTGGCGCCGACCTGGTAACCGTTTATTGAAATTCCGCCCTCAGTAAGTGCGCCTGTAACCACCTGTAAGTCGTCTAACTCAGCGAGATAACTCGATCCCGCGCCCACACCCAAGGCAGTGGACCTGGCGCTAGTCATAGATACGCTGATTGTCTGTCCGCTATTTGCTCCTACCTGAAAGGACTGAGTTCCAAATGTGCCATCCAATATCATCTGTCCATTGAAGCTGGTCGTTGACGCCACACGTTCAATTTCTGCTACCAGCTGCGTTACTTCTTCATTCAGTGATGCCCTGTCAGCAGCAGAGTTGCTGCTACTTCCGGCTTGAATCGCCAGTTCCCTGATGCGCTGCAAGTTATTCGTCGTTTCCTGCAAGGCGCCTTCAGCCGTCTGGGCCAGAGAAATACCGTCATTGGCATTTCTGGCCGCCTGATTTAAACCCCGGATCTGAGATGACATCCTGGTTGAGATTGCAAGCCCCGCCGCGTCGTCCTTGGCGCTGTTGATGCGCAAACCGGATGATAGCCGCGCCAGGGATTTGTTTAACATTCCTTGTGTTTTCCCCAGGTTTCTCTGGGCGTTCAGTGCTGCGATATTAGTGTTGACTGTCATTGCCATGGTTTATTCCTCCTTGAATTTTGGTCATTAGCCACCGATCATCCGTAATTTTTTACCGACCTCTGATCTCTGACATCTGACCTCTGTTTTTTGCCGGCTTCCTTGCCTGCAGGTTATTTAATCAAATGCATTACCAGTTGGGCGTCCTTCTTTTTCACCTCCTTTTTTTGCCCGTGTTTTCGTATTCGTCTTTTCGTTACTCATTAACTTCGGAACATATGTTCCAGAACTTTAATAAATTTTACGAAAAGTTAGAAATCGGGTGTTTTTCCGGTAAAAGAGGTGTAATTAAGGTGAGAATGTGAGAAGCTATAGAAGGTGAGAGGGTTAGAGGATTAGATGGTAAGGGGATTAGATGGTCATCTCGTTCTGTATGTTCCAACTTGTCGGAAGGGTGGCGGAAAAGGAGTTATTTGGCTGTCTTCAAAAATAAGATTACAGATTCAATGCAGGAGGCCTCTGAAACGCAATGCTGGCTGGAATTCTGCCTTGCCTGTCACTACATCAAGCAAGATGTTTTCGATAAACTTGATAATGAATACGAGCAATTGATTGCAATGTTAAATTCAATGGAAATGAACGCTGAGAAGTTTTGTTTTTGAACTCTTTACTAATCTTCTCACATTCTAACTTTCTCATCTTCTTGCATTACAACTGGAAGGGCTATCCATGCGGTAACGCATCCTGATAAGCTGGCGGCGCCTTTCCATTTCATCGCTTTGAAAACCGATATCCTTGATCTTGTCCAGAATCTCCAGCGATTCCTTTCCGGTATAATATGACGAAAAGGCCCGAAGTTTTTCCCGCTGCTCGAGTATCGAGGCGTAAATCCATTCCGCAATTCTGTCACCCGGATTTACAGAGGCAAACCTGTCGGATAAGGCCAAAAAGGGCTCATCAATATTCATCACAATACCGCCCGTGCCGGTTTCAAGGAATTCAGCAAGGTGACCCAGGACATTCACGGCAAGAACGCGTTTGCCCATATCCGTCAGGACCCTGGCCATGGACATCACGCGTGAGACATTGGCCTCATCCGCCAGGAGATTCCTCAACAGGGAAAGCGCACCTTGAATGCAAGCGTACCTGAGGAATGCCGTTTGATTTTCCGTTTTTGCCGCAGCAAAGAGACTCAGCGCCTGTAGATGCAATTCCCAGCCCTTCTGGCGGGAAGACGTATTCAACCAGTGCGCCATCATACCCTCGGCATAGGGCAGACCTGCCAGGTATGGCGGCAAGACCGATGCGTCACCATCAGGCAACATTGCCGTGGCCGGTTTTTTTTGCATCAGGAGACCCCGACTTTCGAGCTGTTCAGCCCGATCCTTTTTGCAGCAAAACAGATGGATGGAAAAGTCATCGAGTTCATTGCCGGAATCAAAAGGCGCCAGCATATTGATGCCGGGGATGAGTCTATAGGATGCATACCCCTGTTCCTTGAAGAGTTTCGCGAGCGAAAGGACCCTTATTCCCTTGTCCTTGATTCCAAACATGACGAGCGGTGATGACTGCGAGAAGAATCTTGCCCCCCTTCGTATCAACCCCTGATCGCTACCCTCGGAATTTATCCTGATAAAATCGATGTTCGACCAATCGCGCCGAAACATATCCCTGTCAAGGTTGAAATTGCCCAGCCGGATATTACCCAGAACTTGCAGGGGGTCAAGGTGGTTGTGGTCTTTGCTTTTAAGCAGGTACCGGGTATGAGTAACATCGGTTGAAATGGCCCAGACCTTTCCGCCATCCGTCATTTTTTTTGCCAAAGGGACCGCGTAGACCCCTGCCTCTGCAACGATATCGATCACACGCATATCCGGCTGAATCATATTCAGAACGAAGTCATACTCGGGGTCAAACCAACCTTGCTGTTCTTTTAAAATATAGGTGAATCGGTCATCAATTGAACCTGAAACCGCAATTTGCGTGTCGCCTTGAATGGAGACAAACTCCACCGCGTCTCGACGTACCCCTGGATCGTATCGATTTTCCGTAAATTTCCTGTTCCAGGCCTCAATATAGGCTGATTCCAGTTGTCCGGCAAAGCGTTCCGGGTCACAAAGAATCGACCGGCTAAGACCTTCGGGGATCAGTTGATGAAGCTCAGCTATCCTTGCAGGATTGTTGGCCAGCGCAACGGCCTTTTGGATGTAGTCCTCTTCACTGAAAACAGCAAGATCCGCAACATCGATGCCGATATTCTTGAGGACCGTATAGGAACCGCGTTCGTAATGGGTTTCTCCCACCCATGTGACTATCGGCACTCCCATCCAGAGCGCATCGATCGTTGTCTGCCCGCCCGTCATTGGAAAACTGTCCAACGCAATGTCAATATCGTTATAGTAACGCAGGTGGCTGGCGCCCGAAAGTCTTCCCCAGATGAACAGCACGCGTTCTTCAGGGATGTCATATTTGGCAAACTCGTTGAGGATATTTTGCCTGGTAATCTCGGGTTCGTAATTCGGATGATTCAAGATCATCCTCGTTTCTGGCACTCTTTTCAGTATCTGGCTCCACACCTGAATTGAGATAGGGTTTAGTTTGTATGTATTTATCAGAGAACCGAAGGTCACGTGCCCGTATCGTTCAAATGGCGGAATGGGATTTATCTCTTCCCCAAAGAGCGCACCAAAAGCGCCAGAAGCTTCGAGTAAGCGCAGTGGTGTTTCTGTGCAATATCTGGCATTCAAAGGACCGTCAAGGTAGGGGTCTGAAATGATATAGTCTATCGACCGAAATCCAGTTGAGAAAGGATATCCCATGTACGTGATTTGAACCGGTGCGGCTCGATAGCTCATAACAGAAATTCTGGTACCTTGAGTATATCCAGAAAGATCCACCAGAATATGAATGCCGTCCTCGTGAATCCGCGCTGCAAGTTGCAAATCCGACAGGTGCCGGATATCTATAAATGCATCTACATTTGACTTATACTGACGGGTTATCTCGTCTTCTACAGGGGTATTTGAATAACAAAAAACCTCAAAGCGATCCTTATCATAATAATTAATCAAACCGCGCAAAAAGTGTGAGCAAACATGAAGGCGAAAATCCCCCGAGAGATAACCGACCCGCATCTTGCTGCCAACCTGCAAGGCGCTAATGGCTTTTCCATACTCCCGGAATGATTCTGACAAACAAAGTTTCTCAAAATCATCAGCTGTTTTGCAGGCGGTTTGAAACATGGTTTCATTGTCAATATTCGGATCAGACAACATCGTTAGACCTAACATCGAGAGATAGTCGTCGCACATGCTCTCATTCATAATGATATCTACAATGGCAACCCTGAATCTTTCGGCAATATCCCATTGACATATGTGTTTTGCCATAAGATAGGCAACAAATATTGCAGGGCCCGGGATGGCAAGATTCAATATTTCCTTCATCAAATCCACCCCTTCCGTCATTCGGTTTTGTTTAAGCAGTAGTTGCCCGAGATTATTCAGGACGGCCCCATTACTGGGCTCAAGCGCCAGGACTTTTTTGTACAGTGACTCGGCAGATTCCAACTGATTGAAGTTATAACAAATATTACCTAAATTAATGAGGGCATGCACATGGCAAGGATCAATCGCAATCACTTTCCTGAAGTATTTTTCTGCTGAGGCAAAATCTTTATTGTTCAGAAATATCACCCCTAAATCATTATTGGCGTTCAGATGATCGGGGTTTTTGGTGAGAATTTTTTCAAACATCCTCCTGCTTTCACAGTAGTTTGATCGCTTTAGATGTATAGATCCGAGTAAAAAGAGAGCCTCAATGTTATCCTGCCTCACTTTCAAAATCCTATGGCATATGGCCTCAGCCTGCACAAATTTGCGGTTCCGTAGATGCTGTTCTGCAATGATGAGTTGTTTTTTAATGTTCATTTTCTTTTCTTAAGTAGTCACCCCTTTTTCCTGTAATGGCGTATGCTGCCAGCTGCTCATAAAACAGCAACCAATTCCGAATGCCCGGCTTCAAACAGCAAGTCGGTCTCTAACTTTTGCAACCATTTCTCTTTTTTTGGGGAACCGGGTGCTTTAGCTGATTGAACGCTCGATTCGCTTTAAATATCCATCCGGCGAACCGGTTATAATCAGCTTTGAATCTATTGTTTTGTCGATCACAAAATCATTATTTTCTTTCAAAAATGCCCACACTGCCGTTTTGGGATTGTTTCCTTTTCCCCATGGGCGATCGTTAGTTGTTCCTGCAGGTAAATCCTCAATACCTGTATCTCCCACCATGCAATAGCTTCCGATGCTCACCAAATGGGCGTATGCTTTAAGTTCAGCCAATACATGTTCATGCGTATGATTGCTGTCCAAGCAGACCAGCACACCTTTTTTATTCTTTGTCCGCTCCTTAACCTGGGCAATTATATTTTCATCAATGCTTGAGCCTTCAAATAATGTTATTTTCTTGCTCAAAGGATGAGCAAGAATGGCCGCTTTGTTGTGAGAACGTATATCAATATCAATACCTATAACTTCGCCGTTTTCGATGGCTCCGCATACTTCCAGAATCGCCAGCATAGAAGCACTAAATATCAATGATCCTCCCCATGCTATTCCTGTTTCGATAATAAGGTCTGGTTTTACATCCCAGACGATCTCCTGCAACGCCTGAAGATCTTGTGGTGCTTGAAGGATCGGCACACCAAGCCAAAAAAAGTTGTATGCGTATTTTGCTTTATTAATCTGTAAAAGAAATTCCTGCCAGGATTCCTGAAGAGATTCATTGTTTTGATACGATGCGGCTCTCTCGATCGCTTCTTTACGAAATTGTTCTAATGGACTTTCCGGCATCTTCCCCCCCACTATTATATTACTCATATTCTCTCATTAATTTGCTCCACACCGCAAGATGTTCATCCTCTGGAAAAAACACATGATAATGATGCGCGGAGCCCCTCGTTCGTGCCTGCCAGATAGGTGATTCAGCAAGCTCTTTTATTTTCTTTGAATGCGTTTCCTTTTCATCGGTACTTACCGCATCGCAATATGATATAAATTCTTGATTGTACCCTCCCAGAGATTCTAAGAAAACATCCTTAGCAGATATGTCTGCCTTAGGCTTGCCGATCTCCCATTTTCTCGAGGTTTTGGGCAACACCAGTATCTCTTCAAAAACTTTTTTCCATTCCTGATTAATTATTTCAAGAGAAAAAGTCTTGCGCGCATATTCTTTTGCATTTTCAGATAGATGCATTTTTAGTTCTTTGTCGCCAAATAATTTTTTTATGGCATTACCATACTCTTCTTTATTGTTAACAACTATACCCGTTACCCCATCCTTGACCATATGATTTTCCATCCGGTTCGAGAACACTACCGGAACGACACCGCAGGCCATACTCTCGGCAAGGGCTTGATCACAGGTTCCATAATGATACGGTGCGAGCGGATACCCAAGCACATCAAATGCTGATAAATATTGCGTGATGTCGCTAACCGGCCCGGTAAATGTAAACTTACCATCGATACCTATGCGTTCAGCTTCCTGCTGTATCGCTTTTTCTTTAGGCCCACCGCAGACAATAAAATTCACATCCGGAATATCGACCTGCGAACACATATTCAAAAAATCAGGGTGCATCTTACAGTAATCAACCGTGCCAATATACCCCACATTAAAACCTGTATGCGCATTTGGTTTCACGTCCTTAACATGTTCCACCCCGCCAGTTGACCACACCACCCGCAAAGACTTTTTTTGTTCATCAGAAAGACCTTGTACCTCTCTGGCTTCATAACTTACAGGCGTGGTAAAAACAAATACATCTGGATATCGAAAAATCTTCCCCGTAAACACATATGGAGGATGAAATCCTGATATATGACTCCACATGACCACTCGACAAGACGGCAGTTCTGCTCGCACCAGAAAATCATAGAGCAGAGGATGGTTCCACCAGTGGATCAGGACTATATCCGCTCCAGCGATCATGGCAAGCAATTGCTGCCCATTACAAGCCATTCTATCAGTCAACAAGATTCCGATGTTCCTCGCCACATCAAGAGCATGCTTATTTGCATAATCAAGACAAGTGACTTCATGTACAAAAGATTGATCATCATTAACTTTTGTAAAATAATTAAGCAGAACCCTGCCGACGCCACCACCAAGATGAGGGGTGACATGCAAGATTTTTGTTTTTTTCATTTTCACTTACCCCTCTGTGCCAATGAAAGTGAGACATCTACCCCTTGAAAAATTAGTGTAGGGCGGGTAGGAGGTTTTACATGAAAACAATACAACTGACATCCCCAGACAGTAAGCAGGTTCAGGTTTCAGCCATGGGGGCAACGGAGGGAGCCCGTAGGGCTACCGGAGTTGCCCCCATGGCTGGCGGTCGTGATTCGTTGGTTTGCTCGCCACCGGACCCAGAGGTTCCTGAAAAAAAACCGCGTCGTTACTTTACAGCCAAATACAAGCTTCGAATTCTTGATGAAGCTGATGCCTGCACACAACAGGGCCAATTGGGAGCCCTGCTACGTCGCGAAGGGCTCTATTTCTCATATTTGACTACATGGCGAAAGCAGAAAGCAAAGGGACTGCTTCAAGCTATGACGCCCAAGAAACGTGGCCGTAAGCGGAAAGAGAAAAATCCGCTTATTAACAAAGTCGCCCAGCTTGAAAAGGAAAACAGTCGGCTTCAACAAAAACTCAAAAAGGCAGAACTGATCATTGAGGCTCAAAAAAAAATGTCGGAAATCTTGGGGATCGCTCAGGATCTGGACGAGAGCGACGAGCGTATATGATATCTCTTGCCGAACAGTTAAGTCCCTATACCGGCAAAAAGGCCGCCTGTGAGGCGCTACTTGTATCCAGAGCCACATTCTATCGGCATCAAGGTTCGAAGAGCTGTCCCGGAAATAACAGTACACAAAGGCAGGCACCTCCGCTGGCCCTCGGTGACGGAGAACGCCAGGCTGTGATTGATGTTCTGCACTCTGAACAATTTTGTGACGATGCCCCACATCAAATATATGCCAAGCTGCTGGATGAGGGCCGGTATCTGTGTTCAATTCGCACCATGTATCGGATCCTTGAGGTTGAACACGGATGTGTCAAAGAACGTAGAAAACATGTTCAACGTCCTAAATACGTTAAACCCGAACTGCTGGCAACCGAACCCAATCAAGTTTGGTCGTGGAACATTACCAAACTTAAAGGCCCGGTAAAGTGGACCTATTTTTACCTGTACGTGATACTGGACATTTTCAGCCGTTATGTGGTCGGCTGGATGATTGCTCACTGCGAACAGGCTGCTCTAGCCAAACGGCTTATTAAAGATAGTTGTGCCAAACAGGGAATTGAACACGGTCAGCTTACCGTTCACGCTGATCGGGGATCGAGTATGAAATCAAAGGTGGTTGCACATCTTCTCGGCGATCTGGGGATAACCAAAACCCACAGCCGCCCGCACGTGAGCAACGACAACCCGTATTCGGAGGCCCAGTTCAAAACGCTGAAGTATTGTCCACAGTTCCCGCAAAGGTTCGGATCCATTCAGGATGCCAGATCCTTTTGCCAGACATTTTTTAACTGGTATAACAAAGAGCATCGTCATTCAGGTATTGCCCTGATGACACCGGAACAAGTCCATTACGGAATGGATA
>JAFDBA010000249.1 GCA_019313505.1 Deltaproteobacteria bacterium | reverse complement strand
TATAAAGGAACAATTCGAGAAACACACATATGGAGTAAAAAAATGAGACAATTTAAGATAGTTGTTGAAAAACATCCTGATGTATATGTTGCTTATCCACTAGGTATGAAAGGGGTGGTGGTCGGTCAGGGAGACACCTACGAAGCTGCATTGGCTGATGTCAAATCAGCAATCAAATTTCACTTTGAAACTTTTGGCCCTGATGAAATTGAGGTCGATCCTCCAATTCTGGAAACTTTTATAGCAGAAACCGGAGTGGCTGTTTGATGTCTAAATTTCCTGCTGATGCTCCCAATAGGAAAATAATGAAAGCCTTAACGACTTGGGTTCAATGTCGTTCGTGAGGGCAACCATGTTGCGATGTTAAAAGAGAATGCCGATGGAACCCGAACTCCCCTTACAATGCCAAATCACCCTACAATTAAAAGATCAACTTTACGAACCATTCTTACTCAAGCAAAAATACCAAGGGATGAATTTTTAAAAGCATACTATTCTTAAGTTTTGATACGCAACGGGACGATGACTAAAATCCTATTCGTTCAAAATTCAAAAGAAATGTTTTCTATAATTTAAATTAATATACGGATACGTGGAAATATTTTTCGGATATATAGTCCAATATCATGGAAAAATTTTTCGTATATTAACAATGTTAAATGCTATGATTATGAAAATGAGATATAAGTATAATACGCTCGAAGATTTCTTGATTTCTCGCACGCCGAAACCAAGCAGGAAATTGTGTTCTTGGGCTCTTTCGATTTAAAATTGTATCAAACAAATTGACGTGACAAGTGCGTAGTGCATCTATTCTTGATTTATATTGTACAACTATCTTATATTATATTTGAGTGATCTTGGGGACCTTAAATCTGAAGAGCGTCCGAGAGCGTACAACAAAGGATATATATGAACATTGATCTATCATTTATTACAAATGAAGAAAAACAAACCCTTAAAGAGCGGTTTGAAGTCCTTATTAAAGACACTTCATTCTTTGACTGCCTTGTAGGTTACTTCTATTCCAGCGGGTTTCACGCCATCTACCAGTCTTTGGAAAACACAGAAAAGATAAGAATTCTTATTGGAATCAGCACAAGCAGACAAACTTTCGAATTACTGGAAATCGCCAATAAACCCAAACAGCAACAAATTGATTTCTCGCATGCCGAAACAAAACAGGAAGTTGAAAATCTTGTTCAAAAAGAAATGGAGGATTCTGAGGACAATAGAAAAGTTGAAGAAGGCGTAAATAAATTTATAGAATGGGTTAGAAACGGCAAATTGGAATTAAGAGCTTATCCGTCACAGAACATACATGCCAAACTCTACATTATGACATTTACTGAAGACGACAGGGATGCCGGACGCATTATTACAGGCTCCAGCAATTTTACAAAGGCCGGACTGGTTGACAATCTTGAATTCAACGTGGAATTGAAAAACAGAAGCGACTATGATTTTGCTAAAAATAAATTTGAGGAATTATGGAAAAACGCTGTAGATGTCAGCGGAAAATATGTTCAGACAATTCAGGAAAAGACCTGGTTGAGTCAAAACATCTCACCATACCAGTTATACTTGAAATTTCTCTATGAATATTTCAAGGATGAACTCAGCCAGGCAGACGAAGTGTTTATTAAGTATCTCCCTCAAGAGTTTAAAAAACTTGAATATCAGGAGCAGGCGGTCTTAAACGCTAAAAAGATACTTCTGGAATACGGCGGCGTTTTTATCTCCGACGTTGTGGGCCTGGGGAAAACATACATTTCAGCGATGCTGGCGGGTCAACTGGACGGCAGAACACTTGTTATCGCCCCGCCGGTTCTTCTGGAAAAATCCAATCCCGGCTCCTGGACAAATGTTTTCTCAGACTTCAGGGTTCAGGCAGATTTTGAATCTATCGGTAAACTGGACCACCTGCTGGCCAGAGGAACGGACAAATACACAAATATTATTATAGACGAGGTACACCGTTTTCGAACCGAAACAACAATTTCCTATGAGAAACTGGCGGAAATATGCCGCGGGAAAAGAGTTGTACTGGTAACTGCAACTCCTTACAACAACACCCCAAAAGATATTCTAAGTCTTCTTAAGCTGTTTCAGAAAGCCAAAAAAAGCACCATTCCCAATCTGCCTGACCTGGAAGCATTTTTTAACGGTCTTGCCAAAAAACTTAAAAAACTGGACCGAAAGAAAGACTATATCGAATACATAAATATCGTAAAAGCAAACGCACGAGAAATACGGAACAAAGTTCTTAAATATTTAATGGTGCGTCGCACCAGGACCGAAATTGAAAAATATTTCGACAAAGATATAAAAGAGCAGGGTCTTAAATTTCCGGAAGTTAAAAAACCGGAACCCATGTTCTATGAACTCAACGATGAAGAGGACGATGTTTTTACTAAAACCATCGACATGATTGCCCAGCTTGAAGAGCAGTCCCAGAGAAATATGGGACGGTTTATGAAAATCCTGCTTGTCAAACGGCTGGAAAGCAGTTTCTTTGCCTTTAGAAATTCAGTGGACAGATTCCTGCATTCCTATGAAATGTTCATAAAAGAGTTGGATAACGGCAATGTGTATGTAAGTAAAAAGCACACCAATAAGATATTTGAACTGCTTGAAAACGATGATGACGAGGCAGTCCAACGATTAATCGATGAAGGCAAGGCAGAAAAATATGCGGGCAAAGATTTCAGAAAAGAGCTCAGAATAGATTTGCAATATGACCATGACATCCTGCTGAAAGTTAAAAAGCTCTGGCAGAAGGTAAACCGTGACCCGAAACTCATAAAATTTATAAACGATTTGTCAAAAAATGTAGTCTTAAAAAACAATCATCTTATTATTTTTACGGAATCAAAGGAAACAGCCAACTATCTGTTTAAAAACATAAATGATAAGTATCCTGACAAGGTTCTTTTGTTTACAGGCGGTTCAGGCGAGTCTGTTCGCGATAAAGTGATTGAAAACTTTGACGCCAGGGCCCGTCACCCCAAAGAAGATTATCGAATACTTGTATCCACCGAAGTTCTGTCGGAAGGTGTAAACCTGCATCGTTCAAATGTGGTGATTAATTATGATATCCCCTGGAACCCGACCAGAATGATGCAAAGAGTGGGGCGTATTAACAGAGTTGATACACCTTTTGACGTTATTTATACCTTCAACTTTTTTCCAACCAAACAATCTAATGACGAGATAAAGCTCAAAGAAGCGGCAGAAGCAAAAATCAATGCATTTTTAACCCTTCTTGGCGGTGATGCAGAACTTTTAACCGAAGGAGAGCCAATAGGTTCACATGAGCTATTTGACCGTTTGACTTCAAAGAAAACCTTGGAAGGCGAGGATGGGGCAGAGGATAGCGAACTTAAATATCTTAATGTTATCAAGGATATTCGGGAAAAGGAGCCAGACCTTTTTGAGAAAATAAAACAGTTGCCCAAAAAAGCGCGCACAGCAAAACAAAACAATACTATTGCCGGAGTGCTCATCACCTACTTTCGCCGAGGGAAACTGCAAAAGTTTTTCATGGCGCAGGTTAAGCAAGCAGCCGAAGAACTTGATTTTATATCAGCGGCAAAACTGCTTGAAAGTGGCCCGGATGAAAAAAAGAAAAAGCTCCCAGGCGAGGTGTATGACCTCCTGGACAAAAATAAGGAAGCCTTTATTATCGCTACTACCGAAGAAATGATTAAGCCCCAAAAAAGAAGAGGACGCGACAGCGCCGCCACTATCCTGAGAATTCTAAAAGCAACCATGAAAAACACACAGCGATTTACCGATGATCAGGAACTTTACCTTAAAAAGGTATTGACCCAGATTGAAGAAGGCGGACTGCCCAAACAGACGGCAAAAAATACATTAAAAGCATTGAATGCGCTCAAGAATGAACTGATAAATCCTTTCAAAGTGCTGGCAGTCCTCCAAACCCATATCCCCGAAAGGCTGCTGGAAAGCCATTATGCCGAGCAGAACCCGGCAGTATCCGGCAAACGTGAAGTTATTTTATCAATGTATTTGAGTGGGGAATAATTATGGGATCAACAAAAATTGTCGTGTTTAAAGGAAAAAAAATTCGGAAAGTCATTTTTAAAAATGAAAATTAGAGAAAACAGCGAGATCAACGTTCAACTGTCGACAATTTGTCGACAGTTGAAATTGGAAGCTCCGGATGGAAAGCTAGAGAAAACTAAAAATGATCTGACACTGCCTGAAATAGAGAAATAATTATGAATAAACAACAGGCTCAAGAGATTATTAAGAACACTTTTGAAAGCCCTTTTGACAAGGTGCGTTTTACGTATTTTATCAAAAACCTTTTGAACAGAATTGATGAAGATTCATTTACCTATCAGGGGCAATTTATTCCTGATTCATATAAGCCTTTCATTAGCAGATACATAAGAGTAGGCAAATTTAATGATGGTGAGAATAGAATTGATATTCTAATTGTATATCTAAATAAAAATACATCAATAGAACATGCCCGCACCATGCAAAGAAATTTTATTGCAGGATACTTGCAGGGCAAATATGGAAGTACAAATGAAAAAAACGCAGCCTTGGTTGCCTTTGTATCTCCTGATAAAGCAGATTGGCGTTTTTCTTTGGTTAAATTGGATTATTTGTTTAAACCAAGAAAAGATGGAATTCCCAAAGCTATAGAAGAATTTACCCCTGCCCGCCGCTGGTCGTTTCTTGTAGGTGAAAATGAAAAAAGTCACACCGCACAAAGCCGTCTTG
>JAFDBA010000248.1 GCA_019313505.1 Deltaproteobacteria bacterium | reverse complement strand
TCTGATTTCAGCTTCATCCCTCACACCCCCCAAGGAGATACGGACAAATTTTTTTCCCAAAGCCCTGGCTATTGAGTTGCCAAGAGATGTTTTTCCGGTACCGGGCGGGCCTACAAAGCACAGGATAGGACCCTTTGACTCGGGTTTGAGCTTGCGCACTGCGAGGTATTCGATAACCCGCTTTTTGGGTTTCTTTAGCCCGTAATGATCGTCATCCAAAACCTTTTTCGCCATTTTTATATCCAGGTTGTCCTCTGTACTTTCATGCCATGGGAGGGTTGTCAGCCAGTCCAGATAAGTAGATGCCACGGTATATTCCGCGGAAGACGGATGCATGCGGGAAAGGCGGTCAAGTTCACGTTCCGCCTCATTGCGGGCTTCTTCGGGAAGATTTTTTTCCTCGATCTTTGCTTTGTAGTCTTCAATTTCAACTGAGGCCTCATCCTTTTCCCCCAGCTCTTCCTTGATCTTTTTGAGTTGCTCCCGCAAATAGTACTCCCTTTGTCTTTTATCCATGTCCCCCTTAACCTGAGACTGTATCTTGTTTCCTAATTCTAGAATTTCCAGCTGATAGTTAACAAGCCTGGTAACTTCTTTTAACCGTTTTTTGACATTAAAAATTTCCAGAACTCCATGCTTTTCCTCGAATGAGGAATTGATGGTAGAGGCAACCATATCGGCCAATATGCCGGGTTCCTGTATCGATTTTGCCATTAAAACTATTTCCTGGGGTAGACCAGGAGAAAGCTCAGCAACCCGGGTAAACTGGCTTATCATGTTGCTCATCAGGGCGGTAATTTCCTTATCCTTCTTATCTTCATCCTTGATATACTCCACCAAGGCCTGGGGGTAGGGTTTGCCTTTTATAAAATCTTTTACCCTGAACCTCTCCATTCCTTGTGTAAGCAATTGTAATTTGTTGTCTTCGGTTTTTGCCATTTTAAGGATCAAAGCGCTTGTACCCACTTTATGCATATCCTTTTTCGTATAAGTGCCTTCTTTAATCGGTTTTTTTGCCACAACAAGACCTATAATACGATTATGTGACATGGCTTCGTCCACCAGTTGAACAGATCTTTCCTGTATAACCATAAGGGGCAAAACCATTTTGGGGAAAAGGACTGCATCAATCATGGGAAGAATGGGAAGAATTTCAGGCAATTTATCCGTTTTGATTTCAATGGATGACTGAGGCTGTGTCATGGATACCTCCAATTTATATTTTTTTTGAAGGATAATAGCATCGACAAGATAACGACTATCCGTGTGTAATGTCTATCTTGCGTATTTTATCGAGTGAAAGTTTGGCCAGTCGGATCTGGAGAAAGCCGTTTGAATATGACGCTGAAACCACTTCAGGATCAATGGGTGCCGGAAGGTATAAGATGCGTTCAAACCTGCCGTACTGGATTTCAGCCAGTCTATATTTTGCGTTTTCTCCGCGAGGAAATTCAGCACGGATGCCATAAATCCTGACAGCTTTGTTGCTTATTTCCAACTCCAGGTCCTCTTTTTTAACTCCGGCGATTTCAGCCAGAATAAGGATCTGATCAGGAGTTTCATAAATATCCATTTGAGGCTTCCATTTCCGCGCGGATAGCATGAACATGGGGCTGATCGACCTAAACATGCCATCAATGGTTTTTTCGACCTCGGAATCGATCTGATCAAAATCGCTAATGAATCGTATTTTGATATAGTCCATTTTTTAGCTCCTGTGTGTTAATGCTGATATCTTTTTTTCAATCCCAAACCCGTATTAAGTTAATTATAATCCTATAAAAATGGTAATAATGTCAAGAAAAGATAGCTTTGTTTAAGAAATGTCTATTTTTTTTATTCAAAAAGCTTTTTGTACCCACTATATCCTTCTTTTTCTAAATCTTCTTTTGGTATAAACAGGAGAGCTGCGGAGTTTATACAAAAACGAAGTCCCCTTGGCTCAGGACCATCCGGAAAGACATGCCCGAGGTGGGAATCCGCGTATTTACTTCTAACTTCGGTTCTTTTCATAAAAAGACTTTTATCTTCCACCTCGATAACGTGGTCCGGTTCGAGGAGTCTTTTAAAACTTGGCCAGCCTGTCCCGGAATCGTATTTGTCAAGAGAACTGAAAAGGGGCTCACCGGAAACGACATCAACATAAATACCATCTGTTTTATTATTCCAATATTCATTATCAAATGCCCTTTCGGTACCATTTTTTTGCGTAACCTCGTATTGCAAAGATGTTAATTTTTGACTCAGCTCTGCTTCACTCAATTTTTTATATTTCTGGTGACGATCTTTTTGACTTTCGCTCCTTATCTTATCCTTCCATATTTCTTTTAAATACTGATCACGGCCGGAATTATGTCTATAATATTTGTAACGTATGGGATTTTTCTTATGATAATCCTGATGATAATCTTCCGCTTTATAAAATTTTGGTAACTACTCAGGTCATTTGACCCTGTTTTAATTTTTTCCTGGACTAACACTCCAATCCATGGCATTATAGTTGTCATGGATAAAATCATACACTGCCAAGGCCGAGTTCTTCACCAATCAGAAGTTTGTTGTTTGCAAACCATTATTGATGAGCATCCTGATTGGAGTAGGCACAAAAT
>JAFDBA010000081.1 GCA_019313505.1 Deltaproteobacteria bacterium | reverse complement strand
GTGGATTTGGTTGTACATCTGAAAGGGGAAGGTGTAAGGGTAGAAATTGCTGCGGTAAAAAAAACAGCTGCTAAGATATTAATTGATGAAGCAGATTATTTTCATGAAATAACCGAAGAAGATTGGTTTGTATATAAAGCACCAAGAAAGAAAAAGGTGGGAAAAAGATAAGGAGTTTATAACCACCCCATTCACCAGACTGGCAGGGTTGTGCCATTTAGGGAACATTCCTTTTTTTGTTGCTAATTGTTAACAAACGAAGCGTTTCCTTGACCCTGCTATACCAATGCAATGTATATGGAACCTGAAAGTGGCCTTCATGGGTTGTGATATCGAATTATTAAAATATTGACAAAAGCGTACCTAAAGATCGAAAAACCCGGTTTCCTCTTCCTGGAGTCCGAGTTTTTATTTAATATGATATATTTCTTTTTACCCTGATTTTTATCGCCGAGGTTGGAAATAGGGTTGGAAAACGGTTTTAATGAAATAAAAAATGGGTTAACGATTTCTCGTAACCCATTGATTTTATTTGTGGTGATCCCACGGGGAATCGAACCCCGGTTACCGGCGTGAGAGGCCGGCGTCCTGACCGCTAGACGATGGGACCCATAAAAAGCAAAAGTTGAAACATGAATATATAAAAGGGAGGTTCCTGTCAAATATTTTTTGAGACCTTTGAAAAACGCTCGCTTTTTAGCGGGCTGTATTGGTTGATGGATCACCAGTTCCCGGCTTTTTCCCTTTTCTGAATCCAAAAATCAGATAGACAAGCCATCCGATAAACGGAACAACGGCAATTAAACCCCAGAGAGCTTTTTTCCCAGTGGTACCGAAATCCTTGCGAATAATATCGATGACCGCAAGAACCGTCAGCAAATAAAAGAAAGCACTGATTTTTATCCATACAATAACGGTTGCTATATCCAATTTTATCCTTTCAGATTTACAAACGTTTAGCCATCAGGTTTTAGATTTCAACCGCTCCGCAACTTCCAATACAGCATCCACATACTGACGACTGTGGTTGTAATGATAGATAGCCTTATACATTCCTTTTTTATTTATTCCGTTATACCATCCGTAATGTTTCAAGTAGTTTGCAATACTTATTATGGCATCTGCATGGTTAAACAGGTCTACATGCCCGTCATTGTTGCCGTCCTTGGCAAAGGTAAGAATGTTGCTCGGCATGAATTGAGCGATGCCCATGGCTCCTGCATAAGAGCCGTAAATTCGGACGGGGTCAATCTTTTCCCTTGTTGTATATGTTAAAAACGCCTTGAGTTCATTGTAGGCCCATTTGGATTTTCTTTGCGCCCAGATTTGGAATTTTTTCTTTGTAAATTCAGTGGACTTTGAAACCTTGCCCCAAAACATATTCCGGACATCCGGGTCCTTAAGTGACGCCAGGGTCGAGAGCATATTCAAGACGGAAGGTCCTCCCAAGATTTTCCCAAGCCGGGTTTCAATCAGGATGATGGCCGTAATGATTTCTTTGTTTACGCCGTAGGTTGTTTCCGCTTTTAACAGATCGGGCTTATGTTTGGCCATATATTTACGGGATATTCGGATGTTTTTGGGTAAAGTAAACTGATCATAATTTAACACGGCTTCACGATGGGATAAAAACCCGGACGCTTTTTTTGTTTCAAAATAAACTTTTGGATTGCTGTATAGCCTGATTATCGTATTTTTATCAAAACCGTCCTTTATGAGACTCTCTTGAAGTGTTTCAAAATAGCTATGGCTGTTTTTTGCATGGAGTGAGGTTTGGCTAAAACATACCAATCCCATTATCAACAAACCGAATCCAAAGACTGTATTTTTGATTGGGGTCATTTTCTCTCCGTTTATCTTATTATCATTTTTGGCTGTTTTATTGGGATCTTACTGCGCCTGCGCTTTGTGAATGTGGTTAGATGCTTGTATCCGCTTGAAAGGAGCAGGGGCAATGCACGGTCATAGTGTTGTCCGACATGGGCCGGGGTGTGGGCATCTGAACCGAGAGTGATGTTAATTCCCAGCTTATGACATTTTGCAATAATATCCGGCGAGGGGTAAGCTTCCCGGACCGGGTGGTTATATCCACTGGTATTGATCTCTATGCAAAAATTCTTTCTTTTTATTTTAAATAATATCTCGTTGACTTCTTTATCAAAGGATCTTGAAGGTTTTCTGCCGAACTTTTTTACCAAATCCATATGGCATACCACATCGAAATAACTAAAATCGAGCATCTTTTCGAGTTGCTCATAATAGAGACCATATACATAATCCGTGTCGTTTTCTCCGTGTTTCCAGGCAGAACTACCACTTACGATATTCAGGCCGCCGGGGAAATGTAATGCAGATGCGACAAGATCAAACGCATATGTGCCGGTAATTTCCTGGAAAAGGTCTGTATAGTCCGGATTGAAATCGATTTCCAAACCGGCTTTGACACTTATCGCTTTTTTATATTGCTGCTTAAGAAGCTGAATGGCCTGAAAATAATAAGAAACCTCACCCGGAGCCATTGAAAGCCCCTTTTCGGATTTCTGAATGGTCAGATGATCCAGAAAACATATTTCACTCATGCCTAAATTGATGGCGCTCCGTATATAAGATTCCATGGAACCTTCAGCATGATTGCAAAGCAGCGTATGGATGTGGTAGTCGATCAAAGGTCTCACATTAAAATAATCTTTTGATTTACTTACAAGCTGTTAATACAAGACTCTGGTTGATCAGATTTAAATGACATGATATGAATTGAATTGTCAAACAATAACAACTTCACAATTAAAGTGACATGGTGAAAAAAGCTCCAAAAACAGTGTTTTGTTGTCAGGCATGCGGCTATCAAACGCCCAAATGGATGGGGAAATGCCCTGATTGCGGTGAATGGCAGACCTTTGTTGAAGAAATTAAGGCCGTTAAACCGGATCAAGGGGCTATGCGGAGTCTATCTTTTCCTCAAACACAGCCTGTCCCCATTGATTCCATTAAATTTGAGCAAGAAGATCGTCTATTGACCGGAATCAGCGAATTTGACCGGGTCCTGGGAGGGGGGCTTGTTTCCGGAACCCTTGTCCTGATCGGCGGAGATCCGGGGATCGGCAAATCGACACTTATGCTGCAAGCCCTGAATGGTCTTGCCGAAGCAAGGCGTAAAGTATTATATGTTTCAGGGGAGGAATCAATCCGGCAGATAAGAATCCGAGGCCAGAGGCTGACTGCGGCCGGCTCTGATTTGCTTGTGGTTTCAGAGAACGACCTTGATTCAATCCTGTTGATGGCGGATTCGGTTCAACCTGATGTCATGGTAATCGATTCAATCCAGACCATGTTCAGTCCGGACCTGACATCCGCTCCAGGGAGTGTGACCCAGGTCCGGGAGTCTACCATGCGGCTGATGCTCCTGGCCAAAAAGACCGGCACCTCTATATTTCTGGTGGGACATGTAACCAAAGACGGCGCTATAGCCGGGCCGAGGCTTCTGGAACATATGGTTGATACGGTTCTTTATTTCGAAGGTGATCGCAACCATGTGTTCAGGATTTTAAGAGCGGTTAAGAACAGATTCGGGTCTACCAACGAAATCGGAGTGTTTGAAATGAATGAAAACGGCCTGAATGAAGTCCCCAATCCTTCAGCGGTATTCCTGTCCGAACGCCCGGAAAATACACCGGGATCTGTGGTGACAGCCAGCATGGAGGGTACAAGGCCGATTCTTGTTGAACTTCAGGCGCTTGCCAGCAGCACAAGCTTCGGAAACCCTCGAAGAACAATCCTTGGTATCGATCAGAACCGGGTTGCATTGCTTGTAGCTGTGATGGAAAAAAAATTAGGCATGCATTTAATGGGACACGACATCTTTATTAATGTTGCCGGTGGTGTTAAGATCGATGAACCAGCCGTTGACATGGGCATCGTAACTGCTGTTGCGTCGAGCTTTTTAGACCGGTCCATTCAAAAAGGCACCATTATCTTTGGGGAAGTCGGATTAACCGGAGAAGTCAGGGCCATAGGACATGTTGAGACCCGGATTGCAGAGGCAAAAAAAATGGGTTTTACACGATGCCTTGTTCCAAAAAGCAACTTGAAACAGATGACAAAAATAAAAGGAATTGAAATTATAGGGATAAAAACCATCTCCCAAAGCATGGAAGAAATATTTTAATGATATGAAGCGAGCTGCCGCAAAACATAACCGGTGGCAAGATCACTATGGGCGCCGGGCCAAAAAAGAGAGATTCCCTGCCAGATCTGTTTATAAGCTCAAAGAGATACAGCAAAGATATAATCTGATAAAAAAAGGAGACAAAGTTCTGGATCTGGGTTGTGCCCCCGGATCATGGCTCCTTTATGCTGCTGATTTGACAGGAAATAAGGGAGAGATCGTTGGCATTGATCTCAAGCCGGTTTCTGTGAGGGTTTCATCCCATGTAAGGATTTACAGGGGCGACATCCTCTCCATGGATGATGAGTTATTTAGATTCACAGGAAAAGATTTTAATGTTGTTCTCAGCGACATGGCACCTGGGACTACCGGCAGCAGACATGTTGACAGCGCAAGGTCTTTTAATCTATGCCAGGCAGCACTCTCCATTGCTCAAGATAGACTTATAAGGGGAGGGTCATTCGTTTGTAAGATCTTTCAAGGAGAAGATTTTAAGAAATTTTCGGATTCCGTAAAAAATGGATTTAACAGGCACAAGATTTTTAAACCGCAAAGCAGCCGAAAGGCAAGCAAGGAAATTTATATTATCGGATTTGGGAAAAAATAGGAGGTAAATATGTCGGGGCATAGCAAATGGTCTTCCATAAAGCATAAAAAGGGCGCAACAGATGCCAAAAGGGGCAAAATATTCACCAAGCTTATTAAAGAAATTACTGTTGCAGCACGTTTTGGAGGAGGAGATCCGGCTGCAAACCCGAGACTGCGGACAGCCATCCAGGCAGCCAAAAGTGAAAATATGCCCAAAGACAACATTGAAAGGGCCACTAAAAAAGGTACCGGCGAACTGGAAGGCGTCAATTACGAAGAGAGTATTTACGAAGGATACGGTCCGGGTGGCGCCGCTATTTTCATAGAATCACTTACAGACAACAAGAACAGAGCCGTGGCAGATATTCGCCACATTTTAAGCAAAGCCGGGGGGAATCTGGGCTCCAATGGATGCGTTGCATGGATGTTTGAAAAAAAAGGGTATATTGTTGTCGAAAATGATGCTGTGGACGAAGATACTCTGATGGAAACTTCCATTGATGCCGGAGCCGAAGATGTAAGAGAAGATGACAGTAACTACGAAATCATTACCGCCCCACAGGATTTTGAGGAGGTAAAAACAGCTATTGAAAAAGAATCGATTCCTTTCATTGTTGCAGAAATCACCATGTTCCCCCAGTCAACCGTGAACCTTCAAGGCAAGGAAGCCGAGCAGATGGTCAAATTGATGGAAACACTTGAAGATTGTGATGATGTGCAAAAGGTTTACACCAATGCCGACATTCCCGAAGAATTGGTCAGCTGATGATTTACTTTGGCAAAGACAGATCAATCATCATTTGAACCGCTTTAAGTGCCGGCTGGCGGATATTTTCAGGAACCTTGACTTCCCCTTCCATGAATTCGAGGCTTCGGATAATATCATCAAGAGTGATTTTTTTCATATCCGGGCATTCCATCATCTTTGAAACCGGGTAAAAATCTTTATTCGGGCTGGCTTTTTTCAAAGTATAAAGAAGCCCTATCTCAGTCCCGACAATAAAAGCGCTGCTTTTAGATTTCCGTGCATATCGGATCATGCCTGAAGTACTTAAAACATTGTCCGCGAGTTTAAGAACCTCCGGCCTGCATTCGGGATGGGCCATAAAAACAGCATCAGGATATGTTTGCTTCACTTTTTCGACATCTTCCCGGGTTAAAAAATTATGAACCGGGCAGTATCCATCCCAGGTGTGTATCTTCTTGTGTGTACAAGAAGCTGTATATAGGGCGAGGTTCCGGTCGGGAATCATTAATACTTCCGGGGCATCCAGACTGTTTACAACTTTTGTGGCATTGGCCGAGGTACAGCATATTGTTGAGAGTGCCTTGACCGCTGCAGTCGAGTTAACATAGGTTACAACCGGCATGGGAGAAAGGTTGTCCAGCCTGGCTTTAAGGGCTTCCGGTGTTACCATATCAGCCATGGGACATCCGGCATCTTTGCGGGGCAAGAGGACGGTCTTGTCCGGAGACAGGATCGAAGCAGTTTCAGCCATAAAATTCACGCCGCAAAAGACTATGACCTTGGCATCGGTTTGGGCTGCCCTGATACTCAGTTCCAGTGAATCGCCGCAAAGATCCGCAATATCCTGGATTTCAGGCGGCTGGTAGTTGTGTGCAAGTAAAATCGCCTTTCTTTTTTTCAGCAAACTTCTTATTTTTTCTTTCATTCTACGGTTCCTTCCTAACCTGAACAAGCCAGAACAAAAGCATATTTGCCACAAAGGCACAAAAACACAAAGAATATATTTATTATTCTTACTTCGCCTGCCCTGTTAAATATTGAAAAACCAGGATCGATTTTTTTTAAAAAGTACCATCGAATATCTATAATAAACGAAATTTAGAACTATTTAACAGGGTGAACCCTGGTGTCTTAGATCTCACTACTCGTCAAGATGCAACACCTCAACACCCTGAGGTATTTTAAAATTGAACAGGGAGTCATCGAGTTTCTGTTTAAATTGAATGTCGCTAAGCTCGATTTGTGTTTCATCTCCATATGAATTATAGGTAACAATTTTAACAACATCAAAAGTCTTTTTTGAAACAGACAGATATATTACCGACACGTCGAATGTTTTTTCTCTGGGTAAAAGTTTCAGCACATGGTAATCATTCTCAGCTTTTTTTTCGAGCATAATACTGAATTTATTCTGTATCAGTTTTATATCTGAAAGAAAACTGAATCCTTTCCCGTCTCCGAAAAAAGAGGGGGCCTTGCCGACCATAACCTGGTTGTCTTCCGGTCTGTATATCCATAAAGTATCGCCATCCGTCACTATAGTCTGCCGGGCTGGTTTTTCATACTCCCATCTCATTTTGTCGGGACGTTTGAAAAATGCTCTTCCATAAGCCGTATCTGTTATTTTCATGGCTTTTATTGTTGAAGCTTGAAAAAAGTTAGCTGAAAAGCCTGGAACCGCATACCGTGTTTCAACCTTTTTAATAATATCATCCGGAGAAAGATCCGATATATTTGGCTTTAAATCTGATGCCTGAGTAGAATCCTGGCTCAATACCGCCTGGCTAAAGAAAAAGCAAATAAACAAAATTAGAGTTGCCTTAAATTTCATGAAAAGATCTCCTAAAATAATTGAAAAACCATTAAATAAAACCACGAATTAACACAAATACACACGAATCTAAACACACAAAGCATTTGTTTAGAATGTCTATTTATGTTTATTTGCGTCCATTTGCGGTGAAATAAAACCACGAATGAGCCCTAAGGCATAACCCCGTATTTTTTTAGCTTTTTATGAAGGGTTTTTCGGGTTATGCCAAGGCGCCGTGCAGCTTCGCTTTTGTTGCCGGCTGCAGATTCCAGGGTGCGCAAAATAGTTGCCTTCTCAACCTGTTCAAGGGGTATATGGCTGCCTTTGTCTTCGAAAACAGCTAAGGTTTCAGCTGGTTGTTGCGACGGACTCTGTATAATCGTAAAATCTTTATCATCAAGGTAGTCTGTGCGGGCAAGCACAACACCTCTTTCAACCGCATTCATCAGTTCTCGAACATTGCCGGGCCAGGCATATCTTATAAGCCGGTCCATTGCGGCGGGAGTGAACCCCTTTATCTCTTTTCGATTCTTTGCAGCAAACATTGCCAGAAAATGCTGAGCAAGCAACGGGATATCATCTATTCTCTTTCTTAAAGGGGGAATCTCCAGACTGACAACATTTAACCGATAGTAAAGATCTTCACGGAAAGCCCCTTGGGTTTTTAGCTCCAGAAGATTTTTGTTTGTGGCCGCAATTACCCTTACATCTACCTTGATTACCTTTTCTCCGCCCACACGGGTAAATTCTCTTTCCTGTAACACACGCAGCAGTTTTACCTGCATGGTCAGAGGCATTTCACTGACCTCGTCAAGGAACAGGCTCCCCCCGTGAGCCTGATAAAAACGGCCTTCCTTTCTGCGGTCAGCACCCGTGAAAGAACCTTTTTCATGTCCGAAAAGTTCTGATTCAAGGAGTGTTTCAGTAATAGCGGCACAGTTGATCTTAATAAAAGGTCCGTCTTTTCTGGGGCTGTTAAAATGGATTACCCCCGCGATCAATTCCTTACCCGTGCCGGATTCACCTGTAATCATAACGGTTGCTTCGGAAGGAGCCACATGAGCCACTGTTTCCAGAAGATTTATCATGGCCGGGCTTCGGCCAATGATATTCTGCATGTCGAAATGCTTCCCGAGATTTTCCTTCAGTATCCGGTTTTCTTCTTTAAGTCGGATGTGCTCCATGGCCCTTGCGATAGTAAGCCGCAGCTTGTCAAAATCAAGGGGCTTCGTAAGATAGTCGTAAGCTCCTTTTTTTAGGGCTTCAACTGCTGTTTCAACAGATGAATAGGCAGTCATTATGGTTACCGGTATGGCAGGGTTGAAAGTTTTTATTCTCTCAAGCGCTTCGATACCCGAAACCTTAAGCATTCTTACATCCATCAAGACCAGATCAAAGGGGCGTTCCTGGACCTTCTCGATAGCTGTTGAACCATCATCCGCCTCAACAACATCATATCCCCATCCTCCCACAAGTGTTCGCAGCATGGTTCGATGGGTGCTGTCGTCATCAACTATTAATACAGTCTTTCTATTTTTCATGGATTTCCTATCGCTTATTTATTAAATTTTGTACATTTTATGGCAATACCTTTTCAATTCTGCCACCAAGGTTCACCCTGTTAAATAGTTCTAAATTTCGCTTATTATAGATATTCGATGGTACTTTTTAACAAAAATCGATCCTGGCTTTTCAATATTTAACAGGGCAGGCGAAGAAAGAATAATAAATATATCCTTTGTGTCTTAGTGTCTTTGTGGCAAATAATTTTGGTTCCGGCTTGCCCGAATCAAGTATAAGGTAATAATATGGTGATGGTGGTTCCTTGGCTCAACATGCTATCCACCTTTATCTCACCGTTGTGGACCTCAATGATATTGTGAACAATTGCAAGGCCGAGGCCTGTACCTGATGCTTTGGTTGTAAAATAGGGATCAAATATATG
>JAFDBA010000247.1 GCA_019313505.1 Deltaproteobacteria bacterium | reverse complement strand
ATATCCATGATCGTTTCCGAACCTTCAATCGGCACCGGACGGCGTCTGCCGCTGTCGTCCGGCTCGCCAAGCTCCATCTTCAGATATTCGAGTCCGGTAACTTTACCTTCCTCACCGCCGTATACACGGGTCGGCGCAGCCAAAAAAGTAAATTTCACGCCTTCATGTTCGGCGGCCTCGATTTCAACCATGTTGGCCGGCATTTCTTTGCGGGTCCGACGATAGACAATAGACACCTCTTCGGCACCCAGACGAATCAGGGTGCGAACACAGTCGATGGCGGTATTCCCACCGCCGATCACAACACACTTTTTGCCGACAAAAGGCTGACGATCTTTGGCACCGTCTTCCTGCTGCCATAAAGCAAAATTGGTCAAAAAATTAATCCCAGTATAACAACCGCCAAGATTTTCACCTTCAACCCCCAAAGTGTAGTCTTTCCAGGCACCGATACCCAAGAACACGGAGTCATATCCGGATGCAATCAAAGAGCCGATGTCAAAATCACGGCCCAGCATTACGTTTGGTTTGTGTTCAATCCCTATGTTTAAAATCCCATCGGTTTCCCATGCCAAAACCTCCTTGGGGAGCCGATATTCAGGAATTCCATACCGAATCATACCCCCTAATTTAGGCATGGCATCAAAGATGGTAACATCATGGCCCAAACGGCGGAGAAAAAAAGCACAGCTTAATCCGGCCGGTCCGCCACCGATGACAGCCACTTTTTTACCGGTGGAAGGGGCCACGGATACGGGGAGACGACGTCCTGAATTCATTTCATAATCGGCCACAAAACGCTTCAACTGATTGATGGAAACCGGTTCTTCTTCAATACCCCTGCGGCACTTATCTTCACAGGGATGGGGACAGACCCGGCCGCAGGATAACAGCAAAGGATTTCGTTGGATTTCGTTCCCTGATCGTGTTGACCGCTCCTTCATAATCTCCATTCTTGATTTGGTAAATATATCTTGGAATATCAATTTCAGCAGGACAGGTCTGCTGGCAGGGGGCGATACGATCATCATACTGATTGAGATGGAGCAGCTTTTGGGACATGGTTTTGATTTCCATGATATCCTTTGGACAGACTTTTTCACATGCACCGCATCCCACGCATTTTATTTCGTCAACAACAGGATATCCGTGAGGTCCCATCTTAAGAGCATCAAAAGCACAGGCCCTGACACAGTCGCCTAAACCGAGACATCCTACCGGACATTCTCGTTTGCCGCCATACAGGGTGGCAAGGGCCTGACAACTATTGATGCCCATATAATAATATTTATCGGGTGCCCGATCACCGCCCATACAGGTATTGTAAGAGAGTAAAGGTTCGGCTGTTCCCGGATCCACGCCCATGACGGCGGCAATATTGTTCGCAGCTTCAGCATCGGCAACGATACAGGCACTGGGGGGCGCTTCACCTGCTACCACAGCAACCGCAGCTGCCGAACACCCGGCATATCCACAGCCGCCACAGTTTGCGCCGGCCATAAAAAATTCTACCTCGGCAATTCTGGGGTCTTCATAGACATAAAAGATTTTGGAAGCAGCACTGAGCACAACTCCGCAGAGAGCCCCCAGACCCAACATAAACAAAACGGCTGATAATGATAACACAGTATCCTCCTTAAATCATTCCTTTAAAAGCGTAGAACGTAAGGGACAGAATGCCCGCAGTTACCAGGCCGATGGATGTATCCTGGAGCGGTTTCGGCACCCTGGACAAAATGATGCGTTCACGGACGCCTGCAAAAAGAATCAGGGCCAGGCCAAATCCCATGGCATAGGCGGTTGACTGCACCAGGGTTTTCATAAAGCTCAGCTCTTTATCGATATTTAAGATACAAGCACCAAATACTGCACAGTTGGTGGTAATCAACGGCAGAAAGATTCCAAGGCCGGCGTACAAGGCCGGGATGCTCTTTTTAAGAAACATTTCGACAAACTGTACCAGGGATGCAATCACCAGGATAAAAGCAATGGTCCTCATGTATACCAACTTATAAGGTACCAGAAAAAATGCGTAAAGAAGCCAGGTTATGACCCCGGCCAACACAAGAACAAAGACAACCGCCATGGCCATGCCAACGGCGGTTTCCATCTTTTTGGATGTGCCCAGAAAGGGACAGTTGCCCAAAAACTGGGCCAGCAGAATGTTGTTTACAAAGATGCCGCCGATAATAATTTCCATGTAACCCATTTATCTACTCCTATTTGCTTCCCAAAAGATTCATGATACACAGCATCAACCCGAGGCAGACAAAGGCCCCTGGTGCTTGAACCATGAAAGAAAACGGTTGAAAATGCGGGCCAAATACTTCTTGAACGCCGATAACTGAAGTGGGTGTCGTCCAAATGGTCAAATTGTTGGCACCGAACAACTCACGCAAAGAGCCGAGGGCTGCTAAGGAAAGGGTAAAACCGATACCGATACCCAGACCGTCTGCGATTGAAAGCGTAATACTGTTTTTGGAGGCAAATGCCTCGGCACGGCCCAGCACAATACAGTTTACCACAATCAGGGGGATAAACACGCCCAGTTTGAGAAACAGGGTATAGGCAAACGCTTGCATTAACAGCTCGGTGACGACAACAAACGTCGCAATGATGATGATAAAACAGGCAATTCTAACCTTGGACGGAATGATGTTTCGCAATGAAGCAACCAGAAGGTTCGAAAATACCAGAACAAACGTTGTGGCCAGCCCCATTCCAATGCCGTTTTCCACAGTCGTGGTGACACCCAATACCGGGCACAGACCCAGTACCAGCCTAAACGGCGCTATCTCTTCCCACAGACCTTTGGTAAATTCCTGTGTTAATGTTTTTGCCATTTTGATCTCCCTATTTATTAAACTCCTTTAACTTTTCTATAAGTTGAGGTTTCATTCTTTGATAAATGCCGCCGGCTTCGGTTGCGGCTGCACAGACAGCCCGGGAAGTAATCGTGGCACCGCTCATGGCGTTTACCCGACCGCCGTCGGCAGTGACTTTAAAGGAATCATTGATGGACAGGCTTTTAAATTGAGACACAAAACCGGGATCACCCTTTGCCCTGGCTCCCAGTCCGGGAGTTTCACTGTGGGTAGTCACTGCGGCGCCTACAATTGTGTCATCTTCCATATTGATGGCTACCATCAGGCCGATGTCACCTCCGTATCCTTTTCCGAAACTTTCAAGAACAACCGTATTGGCCTTGTCATCAAATTTGCCTACAAAAACTTTCCTTTCTGTTTCGCCGTCTTTGATAGCAAACCGATCTTCAATGGGATCATTAGACACGCCTTTTAGGATCGCTGTAATTGCAGGTCCTTTTACGAATTTCAGCTGCTGCACCTCGATTCGGGCCGCGGTTGCATTCCGGAAACCGGAAAGCAGTCCGCCCGAAAGAACAGCTAAAACTGTGAGGACGATAACCATTTTTATCAATTCCCGCATTTTAAACAACCTTTCCAAGCGCTTTGGGCCTGATTTTGTCAACTATTGGATTAATAAGGTTCATAAGCAAGATCGCAAA
>JAFDBA010000246.1 GCA_019313505.1 Deltaproteobacteria bacterium | reverse complement strand
AACAATTCCCCCCGTATCCTGTTTGAGATCGAAAAGTTCCGGTTCATGGCTTGAGAGTTCTCTGCGCATCCGCTTGCGCATATCCACAACCTCTTCTTGAAGCTTGCTCATGATTCTGGGCCGGGTAAGCACCTGGTTACGTATCTGCTCAAATCGTTTTGCCATCTGAATATCACCGCTTATGGGTCTTGCCTTGATAATGGCCTGATGTTCCCATGTCCAGGCTTTGTTCATTTGATACTCTTTAAACCCCTGGATATGGCTGACAAGAATGCCGGAACTACCGCTGGGCCGTAACCGCATATCCGGCTGATACAGCACCTGCATGAAGAAAAACCAGGTCAAGGTCGGAGTCATACCCGAGTTCAAACCCACCAAGCTTCCCATAGGCAATGACCGCAAATCCCCTCCCAAGTCTTTCATCGTCCAGTTGACATTTGGGAGTCCCGTGTCTTTGAGCGAGATGTTCCCATGACAGGTCAACAACTTCATTTAAAACCGTCTCTGCAATTTCGGTAAGATGATCACTGGTCCTCATCAGCGGAATGGCTCTTGTGACATCTGCTGCGGCCACACGCAATATGTTCGCTTGTTTAAAAATACATAATTCTTGAATCTTAGCCTCAAAGTCCACAGAAGATATCAAATCGAATTTTTTGCGTATCTCTTCTTCAAGATCCGATTTTTCCGGAGGAAGATAAAGGGTACGAGGGTCTAAAAGTTCATCCAAAAGTACCGGATGGCGAGCCAGAAATGAGACCACCCATGGACTGGCAGCAGTCAGCTTAACCAGGTGCACAATAGCGATTCGATTTTCCAACAGAAGTGCCAGGTAATTGGTCCGTCGTTCGATGGCCTTGATCAGGTCTAAAATTCGACTCACAACAACAAGAGGTTGCTCAGACCGGCCGATGACTTTCAGCATAATAGGCATGAGTTTGTCCAGGCGATTCCGACCGTGACTGCCGAGTAACCTGGTTTCCGGATCATCCCGAAGATCATCTAAAAAACGCATCACACGATCCGGATTTTCGAAACCGGCATCAGCAAGCACCTTCCGGCCCTGCTCATCTTCTATTATGTCCTGCCATACCGCTTGCAATCCGCTTTCAATTTTTTCGCCCTGATCATCTATGTGTTCTGAATCTTTGGGTCCCAGCAATTGGTTAAAATGATAATGTACAATTCCCCTGTGTTTTTCAAGATCACGGGCAAACGATTCCCCATCGGGAAATCCCATGGATGCGGCCAGACGCCTTCTTGCAACCGGATCTTCTGGAATCTCATGGGTCTGCTGATCTGAAAATTCCTGAAGGCGATGCTCAGTGTTACGCAAAAATTCATATGCACGGTTAAGTTCATCACATGCTTTCTGAGGGATATAGTTTTCACGGGCAAGGACCTTCAATACCTTTCGGGTACTCTGTTCTTGAAGCGCAGGGGCAACGCCTCCCCGTATGAGCTGAAATATCTGGCCGAAGAACTCAATCTCACGTATTCCTCCGAGACCGAGCTTGATGTTGTGTGACATGGATTTGCGTTTTACTTCAAGAGAGATCTTATGTTTCATATTTCTTAAATATTCAAAAACGCCAAAGTCCAGGTATCTGCGATATATAAATGGGTTAAGAGACTCAATAAGCTGTTCACCGGCCTGTTTATCACCTGCCACAACCCGTGCCTTAATCCATGCGTATCGTTCCCATTCCCGTCCCTGTTCCTGGTAATATGCCTCCATGGCATCAAAACTCATGACCAAAGGACCGCTTTCGCCATAGGGTCGAAGATTCATGTCCACCCGGAACACGATGCCGTCTGAAGTGCGGGAACCGATTGTTTTTATCAAACCTTGACAAAGGCGCACAAAAAATTCTTCATTACTGACCGGTTCCGATACTCCACGGGTTTGGCCCGCTGCAGGATAAGCAAAAATAAGATCCACGTCAGAGGAAAAGTTTAATTCCCCGCCGCCAAGTTTCCCCATCCCCAAAACAACAAGGTGCTGGGGTGAACCGTCATATCCTGTGGGAATGCCATATTTCTGACACGCCCATTCATAAAGAAACGAAAGCGCCTGATCGATACAGGCATCGGCCAGGGCAGAAAGATCTGCCATGGTTTGGGAAAGGTCTGCCCGGCCTGCAAGATCACGCCAGGCAATCCGGATCATTTCACGCAATCGAAACTTGCGAAGAATAGAAGATAGTTTCGTTTCTTCTTCTAATTCAAACGACCCAAACAAAGACTTTTTAAGCTTATGATTGTAATAATCAGGCGGGAATTGACGATGAAGATCGCCGCTTTGAACGAGGTCGGCCAGTATGGCCGGATTATTGGTGCAGCTTCCGGCAATAAAATTACTAAAACCAAAGACTATTTTTAGCACTTCTATAAACTCGGAATCATCCCACAAAGAAATATTAGCGTGCCTTGCAGCTCTGCAGAATGCATCCCATTTGCTTTGTGAATCTTCCATCGTCTCTTGTGGAAGGTCAGTTACGTGTTTCATTTGTGTTGTTATTTCATATATATTGTCATGACACGAATTGCCACGGATATTTCAATCCTTGTATCCAAAAAAGAGCCCGCAAAGGTGAGCAATACCATCATATTTTGTATACGATAATAAAAACCGTTTAATATCTCAATCTTTTTTATTTAAGAAGATCCCTGCAGTTGTCCTTGAGTAAAAAGCCAATATGATGTAAAATAAATTTAGGGGCTTTGAAATCGTTAGAGAAAAAGATGTCAGCTTTGTTCAGTTTTGGTTCACAGATGTCCTTGGAATGCTGAAAAGTTTTGCAATAACGCCGTCCGAGCTGGAAACCGGCATGGCTGAAGGAATGGGATTTGACGGTTCTTCCATTGAAGGTTTTGCGCGTATCGAAGAAAGCGATATGGTTGCCCTGCCGGATCCTTCCACGTTCAGGATGCTCCCGTGGCGTCCGGAAGAAAGACCTGTGGCACGAATGTTCTGCGATATCGTCAACCCGGATCACACCCCGTATGAAGGCGATCCACGATATGTGCTTAAACGGCTATTAAAAACAATAGACGATAAAGGATACACCTTTTATGTTGGTCCGGAACTCGAATATTTCTATTTCAAAAGCAATGAAGAACCTGTTGGGATTGATACCGGTGGATATTTCGACAGTCTTCCCCTTGATTTGGCATCGAACTTGCGGCGGGACACGATTTTTTTTCTGCAAAACATGGGCATAGAGGTGGAATACAGTCATCATGAGGTGGCGCCAAGCCAGCATGAAATCGATCTAAGGTTTGACGAAGCGCTCAGCATGTCTGACAAGACCATGACCTACAGGATGGTGGTCAAGGAAATCGCCCGCAAACACGGCTATTATGCCACATTCATGCCCAAACCGATATTTGGAGAAAACGGAAGCGGTATGCACGTTCATCAATCCCTGTTCCAGGGAGACAAAAATCTTTTTTTTGATGTAAACGATCCATACCATTTATCCAAAATGGCCAAGGGATACATTGCAGGGATTATGCATCACGCCCGTGAAATTATCGCCGTGACCAATCAGTGGGTCAACTCTTACAAACGTCTGGTTCCCGGTTACGAGGCACCTGTCTATATTTCCTGGGCCCGGCGCAACCGTTCGGCCATGATTCGGGTTCCCATGTATAAACCCGGTAAGGAAATCGCCACCCGCATAGAGTTCCGCGCTCCTGATCCGGCCTGTAATCCGTATCTGGCTTTTGCCGTTATGCTGGCAGCCGGCCTCAAAGGAATTGAGGATGAATATGAAATTCCGGATCCCATCGAAGAGGATATCTATAAAATGTCCCAAAAAGAGAAAAACGCAAGAGGCATTACCACCCTTCCGGACAACCTTTATGAGGCCATTATTGAGGTTGAAAAATCAGAACTGGTGAAAGAAGCCCTGGGTGAGCATATTTTTAATAAGTTTATAGAAAACAAAAAGATCGAATGGGATATGTATCGAACCCACGTCAGCAAATACGAAATCGAGAAATATTTGCCCATCACCTGATTGGGATAAGCTTGAAATAAATTCTCTTATCAAAGGATCGGATGCGTCTGTGATCTGTAACAGTGATCAAGGGATCAGCTTATTTCCATGTACGTTGGAAATCACTGGTTTGAAAAAAGGTCAAAACTGTGTTAAATCCATTTGATATCTCAGTTTGACCAATTCGTGTGCTCGTGGCAAGATATCTTCTGAATTTCGTATTATGTCTTGATTCAATTTCCATTGTTTAACATTATAGAATCTGCAGAGCACATTCTCAAATTGTCGATTACTTTTTTTTAT
>JAFDBA010000245.1 GCA_019313505.1 Deltaproteobacteria bacterium | reverse complement strand
ACTGATCAATGCCGCCAAGGGAGGCACTGATATTTTTACCAAGCAGGTTTTCGGCGATTGTACCGTGGAACTAGAGGTGATGGTCCCAAAAGGGTCAAATTCCGGCATCTACCTGATGGGACGCTACGAAATCCAGATAAAGGATAGTTATTCAACAGGCAGACCAACAGGACCCAAGGACATGGGCGCAATCTGTGGATTCAAAGCTCCAGACAAGAATGCGGCTGCCGAACCGGGCGTGTGGCAGAAATTCGTTATCGTTTTCAAGGCTCCACAGTTTCAGGACAAAAAAAGGACCCAGCCCGCAGAATTTGTCAAGGTGGTCCTGAATGGCCAGGTGATCCATGAACATGTCAAAATGACCAAGGGCTCCTCCAGCGGCGCCCTAAAGAAGAAGGAAGTACCCAGGGGGCCGCTCATGTTTCAGGGCGGATTGGGGGCCGTGACATTTCGGAACATAAAAGTCACGCATGAGAAGGAGCAGATATGAAAACAGCAATAAACAGTCCCATTCCGACTTCTTCTATCAACCGATTGATTTTTTTAGATAATCTGAGATATCTGTTCGTTATCGGCGTTGTCATTCAGCACGCGACTATGGCCTATATGCCTTCCACCTGGTGGCCGGTGGCCGATGAACCAAGCCTCTTGGTTAGTTTTCTTACAGGATTTTTCGACGGATTCCTGATGCCATCCCTTTTCTTCATCGCGGGGTTTTTCGCCATCCCCTCGATGATTAACAAGTCGGTTACACAGTTCATCAAAGGAAAATTCAGACGACTTGGCATCCCCTGGCTGGCATGCACGCTATTTATCGGTCCGATTCTGCCTCTTATCTATCATTATACTCGCAACAATATGACGTTGACTGTCAGTTACGGGCACACCTGGCTCACGTTGATGAAGAATGCGCTTTCTTTCGACATCGGGCTTTTGCCCCCCATGAGCCAGGTAATGGAAAACGACCTTTTTTATCAGCGCTATATGTGGTTCATCAGCCTGCTGATGGCTTTCTTTCTTATCTTCAGCCTGGTTTATGTGCTCAGAAAAAAATGGTTCAAACCCGTAGACGCATCATTGAATATGGTGGGGCCGTCAATCCTATCCACTATAAAAACCATGGTAACCGTGGGACTGCTTACCTTTTTCGGTTCCACCCTGTTGATTGGAATAATGTTTGCATTGTCTTCGGGCGTTTCGAACCCGGAATCGTGGTTCACACTGGGCAATGTCATTCAGTTCAGGGTATCCCGGATTTTTTTGCATGCCGCATATTTCATCTTGGGTATCCTGACGTATAAAAACAGGTGGCTGGAAAGCGGTAAATTGCCTGGTCATCACAGAACATGGGCTTTATCCTTTCTGATCGTCTTTTTGGCTTATTATTCCTCTTTCTTCCTGATGGTGAACGGCGGAGACAGCGGTACCGAGAAATTGTACGGACTGCTTCACTGGTTCTGCCTGAACTTTTTTACCATCACCGCCCTGGGGCTCTTCATGTCTATGGGCGTCCGTTACCTGAACAAGCCAAACCGCTTCAATGGCTTCATGACAAGCCACTCCTACAACTTATACCTAGCACACTACCTGTTTGTCATCGTTTTTCAGTTGTTGCTTTTGATGATATCAGACATTCCATCTTTACTGAAATTCGGGTTTGTATCACTGTTGTCCATCTGCTGCGGCCTACTAGTTTCCCGCTACATGATCAAACCATATCCAATAAAAACCTTAACTGTTATAGTCGGTATGTTTTTATTTATGATCATTTTTATCCGTTAAGCATCGGCATCAACCCTCGGTACCAAAATGAGAAAATTGGGAATCTCTTTTGGCGGGAAGGTATCTGGACAATTATTCATCGTTATATGTTTCTACTTGCAGTCCTAAATTAGAAAAATGTTAAATGAATGTAGATTGTGTCATTCTGACAGACCTGAAACCGAGAAAACTTTATGATTTAATCAGTTTTTCAATAATTCAAAAAGATTAGTTCTAATCACCACTTTAAAGAAGAATACTCCAGGTGGTGATTTCGTGATGTAATCTATCAACATTTATATATGAGACTCTGGATTCTTTGATTATTGGAATTCGCGGTCGGGGTGGGAACAAGCATCATAGGAGGTGATAAAAAGATGCCACATTCTATCTATTTCAAGGCCAAAACCTGGACCGATTTGGCGAAAGAACCAAAATTCCTTCATTACTACTGATATGCAAAATAAATGATTATGATCCTCTTATTTTCAGATGCCAGACCGGTAAAAGGATTTGCAAGAATTTCATAGAAGGGATTTACATGTCTCTTAGCGATCCACCCTCTCCTTCAGTTCCTTGCCGCACTTGAAGAAAGGAAGTTTTTTGGGCGTGACCTGGACTTTTTCGCCGGTTTTAGGGTTCCGGCCAGCATATCCCTTGTATTCTTTAACATAAAATGAGCACAGACCCCGGATTTCTACTCTTTCTCCGCCGGCAAGGGCATTGGTCATATTATCGAAAAACATGTCCACGACGGCAGCAGCTTCATTTTTCGGTAGATTTGCTTCATTTTTAAGGGATTCGATTAATTCGAGCTTGTTCATAGAGGCCTCCTCTTAGATTTGGTTATGTCCGAGTTTAAAAAAAATAGGCCA
>JAFDBA010000080.1 GCA_019313505.1 Deltaproteobacteria bacterium | reverse complement strand
CCTAAGTAGTAATGTGCAAGTGCAGCTCGGATCGGTGCATCTAAATTTATAAGCTCATCACTATTTATCCATTTTATAAATTCTTTCATTAATTTTTTTATATCCGGGAGACATTTAGGGGGGGTGTATATACCACCATGCTCTTTATTGCTGACCTTAACTATATGATTGCGATAATTTCCAGGATTGTTGTGCTCATATTTAAGTTTACGGGTAATAACTTTGTGAACCTCCTTAATTACTTTTTCAGAAAGTCGAGGCATTTTTCCTGGTTTCCCCATTTTAATTCTCTTAAATAAATCATAGGCTGTTTTGAGATTGTTGATTTCCTGTTCAGCATTTCCACGCAAATCGACATCTTTTGATTCGCCAATTATTTGACCGACCCTTTCCTCTGTCAAAGGATTTCCTTCTATTGCTGCTGTGCCAAATATTGATCTACGAATTAATTCTTGTTCAAGATCGGAAGCTAAGCTCGGCAATATAGGTAGGTCCTTGACGGTCTCATAAAGTATTTTCGCCTCAATACGATAAGGTTGCAACATTCTGTTGGAAAATTTCCGGCTAAACACAAAATTGCCTGACTTAAAAGTAGGAACTTTTTTATGGTAATAATCTTGCACCATTTTTGTCACCTTTTTATGTAATTAATATAATTATTTATAGATAAATATCTATAGTAAATGTCATAACTTTTGTCAATCTTTTTGTCAATATTTCTTGTATAGTCTGAAATGGACACAAAAATCCGGTGCATTCCCAGGATGTTACCTGTGTTTTTTTGTTTGCATGATCACACCCATCACATATAATTTTAATTTTCATGCAAGCCCCTCACTTTCCCCTGAAGTAATCCACGGGCAGGGTCCAGGGAAGACCTTTTCAGCCGTACGTGCCTATCCCGTGGGGTTGATTAATCATCTTCGAATTTAGATAACCATTCTTTATTTATAAAATTCAAGTTTCTCTCTCCCGTCTCAAAATCAAAATCTGCATCTGTTAGTTCAAATCCAAATTCTGCAAGACAAGCTTTTAAATCCGTTTCAAGCTCATCAAAAATACTCATTTTTGTTATATTGAAGTGTGTGTAAGTAACTTTTAAATCCATTGTTGTCTCCTTGAATCGATTTGAACTTTTTCCCTGATGTTAGCCCAAGAAGCCGGGCAGGGTTTCCGGTGTTCGGCTCCGGTTGCCTATCCCGGACTGTATTTTTTATTTAAGGTTATTGCTCTTTTTGCCGATAGTAACAGAAACAGATGATAACCATCTGTTAGCCCTTTTTTCCGTGCCCCTGGGTACTATCCAGCCCAGGGGCTTTTTTATTCCCAGGCCAAGCAAACTCATGGGTGGTTAATGGATTTACTACTCGGCAACATGAGATCGTCTCTCCTGTGGCCTCTTACAGCCTTGTTACCCCCTTAGATAACTCTTTATCTCTTCCTTGTTCGGGTCTTCCAGAATGTCATCTTTAGCTTTTTCAATAATTTGCCTAAAAACATCCCTTCGGTAGGGTGTAAGTTTTTTACTGAAAGCCCGATCCTTTAAAATCTGTAACCCATTATCTGTAAATGCATACTTTGCCATTTCAACAATGGAAATGATATGGAGTTTAATTACTTAAACTTATCAAATTGTTGCTCTGCGGTTGGAGCTTTTTTTCTTATTGTATGAAATTCATCAATATCGACTGAATTTAAGCTGTTGATTATTTTATGCTGTTGTCTCACTTCTATGGTTGCAAGTTCTTCTAACAACGAAGGGCAGTAATCTTTGCAAGATGTTTTATCTGGGCATTCATCACATAATTTTACAGTTCTATTACTTTTTTCAATTTTACATTTGAGTTTATTAAGCTCTCGAATGTTATATTTTTTCCCACAAATTAATTTAATTGCTGCTTTATACTGCTTTTTTACCTTATCAACGGCTTTCCCTAATTTTTCCGGGGTTCGCATATCTGGATATTTGTATTTTGCGATTTCTTCGTATGTCCAGGGGTGCGCTAATTTTTTAAGAGATTTCTGTAGAAATGGAACCCCTCTTGAATCCTTGACCCAAGGCTGACGTCCATCCTTTAAATCCCATATTTCCAGATAATCGCGCCATTTTTCTGGAAATTTTCTCTGATATTTTGATTCTCGCTTTTCTCTATATTTTTTGAACCCCATTTCAACAAATTGTTCAACACGAAACATTATTTCGTCTTTTGTATAATTCAGATCGATTGTCAGAATTAATTCAGATGGCCTTTTGGAAAGGTCTTTCAGTTGTAAAACAGGATAGGGAAAGGTTGGAAAGATATCTCCCCAAATTTCATGAAAACTTTGATCATACTCTTTGTAATATTCTTGATAATCGATCCCCTTAAATCTATCGAATGCTTCATTAATAAATCGATTAGGAAATTTCTTGTATAATTTTCGAAACCACGGGTTACGAGCCGCCAAATCATCGGCCAAATTCATTTGGATATCCAAACCTTCTTCAATAGAATTTTTATCCTTTTTTGTTTTTTTACCCATGATGCCCCTCCATAAGACAAAGACTCCACTTTAAGATATTAGGGGAAAGCCGGAAGTGGAGATCCCGGTTTGTCGGCCTGCAGAGCCTATCCCCTGGAACATATTGTGTTTTAATTATACTCTATATACAAGATACAATCAATAAATGTTTCGCTCCTCGGGTGCATATAGGGTGCATTTGCTCTTGATAATTTGGCACGATTTAGTATGATTCATTAAACCTAAGCTCTGTAAATGCTGTAATTACCTGTAATCATTAGCGCTTTTGGCAATTTAATACATTGTAATAAAATTTAATACATTGTAATAAACAGCGCCAACGTATGGGCTGTTTTTTTATTTATAATTACAAAAAATAAAAAGTTAAGTTGAAATGGATACATATAACTCACTTAAAAGAGAACTTCTACAGACAAATCAGGATATCTCGGCCCTTTTTTCTGATGCCGAATCGATAACCGGGATGTCTGTCCAATCCTTTGCAGATTGGCAAAATACATGTAGCTGTATTTATAAACAGATGTCTGAAAAAATTATTCGTGTTGCTGTTGTGGGTCCTATTAAATCCGGTAAGAGTACATTCATAAATTCGCTTTTCAAGGGCGATTATTTAAAACGCGGGGCAGGGGTTGTTACATCGATTATTACACGAGTGCGTAGAGGAAAACAGCTTAAAGCCAAACTTTTATTTAAATCCTGGGATGAGGTTAATTCCGAGATAGAACAGTCTCTGGTTCTGTTTCCATCTTCAGACTGGCGTACAGAAAAGAACAGGTTCGATATAAGGCGAAAAAGCGAGCGAATTGATCTTGAGCAGGCATTATCCTCTCTGAGCACAGAACATCTATTTACAAATTATTCCCCCAACATTAACAATGTCCTTCTAACCTCATACATTAAAGGATATGAAAAGGTTAAAGATATAATTTCCTCGGATACCATGACGAGTCAATATAAGGACAACATTTTTACAGAACACTGGGATTTTGTGGGTGATGGATCTATGGCGGTTTATCTTAGGGATATTCAACTGGAAATCGATTCAGGAGTCATTGACAGCAATATAGAAATTGCCGACTGCCAGGGAAGCGACTCTCCAAATCCCCTTCACCTTGCCATGATCCAGGATTACCTGATCTTAACCCATCTTATTATCTATGTGATTAGCAGCAGAACAGGACTTCGGGAGGCCGACATCAAATTTTTATCCATAATAAAAAAAATGGGGATTATGGATAACATCTTGTTTGTTATAAATTGTGATTTAAGCGAGCATGAATCGATCAATGATCTTAATGCACTGATTGAAAAAGTAAAAGAAGAACTTTCCATGATAAAACCGGATCCCGAGATTTTCTCGATATCGGCACTTTTCAACCTTTTCAAAGTGCAAAATATGAATCTGTCACAAAAAGATAGTCTTAGGCTTGCGCAATGGGAAAAAGAAAAAGAGCTTACAGACTTTTCAAACCTGGAAACAGAGCGTTTTGAATCATTTATTTATAATAAGCTGACAATGGGAAGTTATTCTCTGCTGCTGAAAAATCATCTTGAACGTCTTAGTGTGATTCTATCGGGGATGTCTCATTGGATTTTAGTCAATCAGAATATTCTTACCGGAGATGCAGATAGTGCAAACGAAGTCATTGAAAAGATAAAACACCATCAGAAAGGCATGAATCAGATAAAATCGATGATAAAAAATACACTTGATGGTTCCATTCAAAAAATAAAGAACGAGTTAAAATTAGAAATTGATCGTTATTTCGACGTTCGATCCGGTGATCTATTAAATGATATCGTTGAATTTGTCAGAAGCTATAAAGTGCCGTATCAAAAATATGAAGAAAATCTCAAAGCCACGGGCTTTTCAAACACTCTGTACCTGATTTTTCAGGAATTCAGACAAGCGCTTGACACTTACATGGCTGAAACCATAAACCCTGAAGTGATCCGTTTTGTCAGGGAAAAAGAGAATCGAATCAAGGAATATCTTAATTCAATTACCGGTCCATTCGATGTCATGGTACAGGATGCTATTGTTGAATATAACTCAATGATGGGGAATTTGGCGATCAACAGTTCTCCAAAGAGCCTGAAAGGGATCGCCTTACCTGACTTTGACTCGATAAAAGATATGACAGGATTAGCGTTTCCTCCTGTAGTTGCGTCCATGCGTTACACGGCAAAGATAAAAACCGAAGCGGTAATGCGTCTCGGATTTTATACAGTTGTTAAGTTTTTTAAAAAATTATTAAAAAAACCGATTCAAAGTAAGAATGAACAGGAAGTTCTGGCATTAAAAGACGGTGTTTTGCGCATGAAACGTGAAACAGAAAAATCGGTTGTTTATCATTTCAAGGACTACCAGGAGAACATAAAATTTCAATACATATATAAACTTATTGAAGCTGCATCAAATAGTCTTTACGAAGCATTAACCGATCGCTTTCGGGCTTATGTTGCAGATCTTTCAAATATAGTCGAACTGATAAACAACAAGCTGATTGACAAGCAACAGGCATCTGAAATTCTGAAAGAAATGGAGCAGACTTCTATAGAAATCGATGGAAGGATAAACGTAATAAGAGAAAAGATAGAGTTGATGGACAGAGGTCAGAGGACAGAAGTCAGATAACAGAAGTCAGAGATCAAAAATCATATGGCTACTATAGTGTTTGTGAAAATCATTTTGGAGCAGTTATTCTGTATTCTTAAAGCGTCTGTGGCGGCACCATCTGACTGATCCTGGATGTTTGATCCTGGATAAAAAACATAGTGATTCCTTATAAATATTCAGTATCCAGAAACCAGTATCCAGTATCTCGCCTCAATCAACTTCAGGTCCTATTTTGTGGCAACAGGTGGGTGGACCACAAAAATATTTTCTTAAGAGCTATATGGGAGGTGTTAATTATGGGTGATAAAAAAACCAGAATCATCGCTATAGCAAACGAAAAGGGTGGAGTTGGGAAAACCGTTACGGTTGTAAATCTTGGAGCAGCTCTTTGTAGGGGAGAGAAAACGGTTCTTGTTGTGGACATGGATCCGCAGTTTAATGCGACCAGGGGCCTTGGTGTTGACATTGAAGATGGAATGCTGACCGTGTACGATCTCATAAAAGATAACGAATCGATTAAGGCAGCCGATGTGATTGTGTCGACAAGATGGGAAGGGCTTGATCTTATCCCATCTAATGTGGACCTCTCCGGTGCAAAGGTAGAACTAATTGATGAGGTTGGACGGGAAAACAGGTTAAAAGAAGCTCTTGAAAGCATATACGGGGAATATGATTTCATACTCCTTGACACTCCGCCCAGCCTTTCACTGCTGACGGTCAATGTATTAGCCTATGCCAAAGAGGTTATTGTGCCTTGCCAGACCCATCCCTATGCTTATGCTGCCCTGGATGGATTATTTGATACTATTTTTGCCATCAGGGAGAATATTAACACAGATCTAAGTATAACAGGTGTTGTTGCGACATTATTTGACTCCAGGACAAGGGTAAGCCATAACATTTTAGAGAAACTAAAAAATGATGAGAGGTATGCTGATTTGCTTTTCGATACAGTAATAAGGATTAATACAACCATTGCTGAAAGTGCCGGTGTCGGCAAACCAGTTGTTTTTTACAGAAAGAGAAGCTACGGCTCATCAGACTACATAAGCCTTGCAAAAGAATTGTTGTCACACAGCTAATCCGAATTTATTTTGCCCCGAAAAACCTGGTCCTTTGAGCCAGGTCAGAGTTTTCCGGCTCCGCCTGAAGAATCGCAGCAAGAGTTTGAAGTGAACTAAAGTTTAAAGTGAGCTAAAGCCAAAAAAGGTTGTGCCCGTAGGCCCGTTAGCCCGTAATTTAATACCGGACAACGGGCTAACCAAACATAGGCACTTTTAACTTGAACGGTTTAAGTAACGCAGCATATGGAAGCCTCCGATTGGATGTTAATAGCTTATGTTTAAGTTTATCCATACGGCCGACATTCATCTGGACAGCCCTTTGCACAAGTTAGACGATTACGAGGGGGCTCCGGTGGATGAAATTCGCCAGGCAACCCGACGAGCTTTCAATAATCTGGTTCAAACTGCCATTTCCGAAGATGTTAATTTCATTCTCATTGCCGGAGACCTCTATGATGGGGATTGGAAAGATTACAACACAGGGCTTTATCTGGTATCCCAAACGAGCAGACTGCGCGATGCAGGCATTCCCGTTTACATTGTTGCCGGAAATCACGATGCAGCCAGCAAGATAACCAAAACACTCCGGCTTCCGGAAAATGTTCATTTATTTCCATCAGATAAACCCGCAACGTATAACATCGACAACTTGAATGTTACTATTCATGGCCATAGTTTTGCAACGCCTGTCATAAAAAAGGATCTATCACTTCTTTATCCCACACCGGTTCCCGGTTATTTTAATATTGGCATATTGCACACCTGTGCCTCAGGTCGTGAAGGCCATGAGCCGTATGCCCCGTGCACATTAGAAGGCTTGCGATCAAAAGGATACGATTACTGGGCATTAGGGCACGTTCATCAGTATGAGGTTCTTTTGGATGATCCGCCGATTCTGTTTCCCGGAAATATTCAAGGTCGTCATGTTCGAGAAACAGGTCCCAAAGGCTGTGTGCTCGTTACTGTCGATGACAGTGATCGTCCAAAAATAGAGTTCAAACCCCTGGATGTTATCCGGTGGGTAATCATAGAAGTGGATTCAAATGGCGCTGAAAGCGGCTACGATATTATTGAACGTTTTTGCAATCGGCTTGAAAATACATTGGATGAAAATGATGGCCGGCCTCTTGTTGCACGTGTTTTAATTCAGGGTGAAACGGCGGCTCACAGTGAACTCCTTGCAAATGTTGACCGATGGAGCAATGAGATCCGGGGGGCGGCTTTGGATATAAGCGGTCATAGGGTTTGGATCGAAAAAATTAAAATCAACACCAGGTTGCCCGCATCTGAAAAAAAACTCCGGACAAGTGATGGGGCAATCGGGGAGCTTGTAAAGTTATTTGAAGAATTAGCCGACAAACCGGATTTATTGCGTGATTTATCAGATGAGCTGATCGATCTTGAGAAAAAAATTCCCAAGGAACTAAAACAAGGGCGGGACGGAATCAGGTTTGATGATATTGATTGGTTAAAAAGTTTGTTGGAGCAAGTTCGACCAATGCTCATTCAGGGGCTGATGCGAAAAGAGGGTTCCGAATGAAATTTCTTGAGTTGAGGCTTATTGCCCATGGCCCGTTTACCGACATGGTTATTGATTTAAGTGGCGGTAATGAAGGCCTTCATATCATTTATGGCCCCAACGAGGCGGGCAAAAGTTCCGCATTGCGAGGGTTGCAGAACCTGCTTTACGGCATACCCGAACGGTCCAAAGATGACTTCCTTCATCCATACTCCAAAATGCGTGTCGGAGCAGCAATTCAATCCAGCAAGGGGGATGTGCTGAAATTTGTCCGGCGGAAAGGCAGGAGCAATACACTTCGCTTAGAGGACGATAAAACGGTGATAGAAGAATCCCTGCTTAGCAGATTCTTAAGGGGTGTTGACGCCGATCTCTTTGTCACCATGTTTGGTATTGACCATGCTGATCTGGTACGGGGCGGCAAAGAGATCATAGGGGGCGGCGGAAGCATGGGGCAACTTATTTTTGCTGCCGGATCGGGTGCCTCCAATCTTCGCGGAGTTCAGGAACAACTCAAGTCAGAGGCCGATAGCCTTTTCAAACCGTCGGCAAAGAAACCGAAAATTAATGAAGCCATCGGCAAGATAAACAAGAATCGTAAAGAGCTGCGCGATGCTCAGCTGCCCGGCCGGCAATGGGTCAGCCATGATCAGGCATTGCGTCAGGCACTGGAGCGCAAGCAATCCGTGGAACAGGATTTAGCTAACAAGAAGCGCTCTTTGCATCGTTTGGAACGTATTCAAGAGGCGCTTCCAGTTATCGCCAAACGCAAAGAGCTAATCAATGAATTCCAAATATACGCCACAGCAATGCTTTTGCCCGATGAATTTCCTAAACAAAGGGTCGAACTCCTCCAGAAACTCAGAGTGTCGGAAAACGACCGTGACCAGGCGCTTAAAAACACGGAGATTACCCAAAAAGAACTGTCCGAGCTTCAAATTTCCGAAAGTCTGCTGGAAAAATCAAGCTTGATTGAAGAAATCCATCGGGAATTCGGGAGTCAGTACAAAGCGGCAAGTGATCGTATAAAGTTACAAACGCGTATGAGTGTCCTTCGGGGCGAGGCAAAGGAAATCCTTTGCAGCTTGCGGGATGACTTAACCCTGGACCATGCTGAAAATTTACGAATTAAGAAGTCGGAAGCGGTACTCATACGGGACCTGGGAACTCGGTTCGAGGGGATTGTCGCCCGTATCGATACCGCCCGGGAATCAATCCCTAAACTTACACATCGTATTGCGGGAATTGACAGGAAGCTGGAAAAACTTGGAACCCCCAGGCAAACAGACACCTTAAGAAATGCCGTATTCCAGGCTGAAGAATACGGAGCTTTGGAAAAACAGTATGAAAAAGAAAAATCTGAAATCAGTTCAGCATTAAAAACTCTGGATGTGGTTCTTGGTAAACAGACACTTTGGTCAGGATCGGTCGAAAAACTGGAACGTCTTCCGGTGCCTTCTATGGAAACTATTGTTATGTTTGAAGACCAAACTGCAGAGGCTGTGGTTAAGCACGGTAGTTTAAAGGAAGATTTTGAAAAGGTTAAAAGCACGCTGGCAGATGTTGAAAGGCAAATAGACGAGCTTCGGTTAAAGCAGGAAGTGCCCACCGAGGAAGACCTTCAAAAGGCAAGAGAGAAGAGGGGCAGGGGATGGCAGCTTATATTAAAAACTCTGGAGGGCAAACCGGTATCAGATGAAGAAATTGACGACCATGTAAAGGGAATCGGATCTTCAGAGACTCTCCCGGAAGCATTTGAAATCAGTGTTTACAAGGCAGATGAGATTGCCGACAGGCTCAGGCGAGAGGCGGAACGTGTTGCCACTAAAGCCAGGTTGCTCGCCGATCAAACATTCCACAAAAAACAACTGATTCATTTGAAAACAGAAATTGATGCAAAAGTTAAGACAAAAGAAAAGATTATGAAAGAGTGGGAGCAGTTGTGGCAACCCTCGGGAATCACGCCTATATCACCAAAAGAAATGAGAGCATGGACACAAAACCATATGGCTATGTCCGCAAAAGCGACAGAGATCAGGGAACACAAAGCCAGGGTTAACAAGTTAAAAGAGGAAATCGATGCTCATTTGAAAGGATTGAATAAGTGTTTGAAGAACCTTTCCGAGCCACATTCCGATGACGGAGAAACCCTGGCCAATTTAATCAAAAGAAGTAAAAGGGTCATCCATAAAGAGGATGAGTCCCTCAATAAAATAAAGCAGCTACGAAGTGAAAAGGCACAACGGAAACAGGAATTGGCAGAAGCACAAGCACGGGTAGATTCCAGCGAAATGGATCTTTCTCAATGGCAAAAGGAGTGGAAACAGGCAGTCAAGCCGATAGGTCTTGATGCCGATGCAATCCCTGCCCAGGCTAATGCTGTGATGGAAGATCTCAATAGCCTTTTCGACAAGCTTAAAGAGGCCAATATTTTTCAAAAGCGCATTCATGGTATTAATCGTGATACAGATGAATTCACAACCAAGGTCACAGGTTTGGTGGATGCTGTGGCCGAAGACCTGAAAGATTTGCCTGCCGGTGAAGCAGCACTCGAACTAAACAGCAGGTTGACACTGGCACGAACGGCTCAATCACAACGGCAAACTTTAAAAAACCAGTTAAAGCAGGAAAAAAATCGCATGGACAAAGCGGTTGGCAGGATTACTGAAATAGAAACCCGGCTAAAAGGCATGTGTGCGGAAGCAGGGTGTGCAAACTATGAGGATCTGCCGGAAGCCGAGGAAAGATCCGACAAACGAATACAGTTAGAAGCTGAACTAAAAGGCCTGGATGAAAGACTACACCAGCTGAGTGCCGGTGCCACCATCGATGATTTTATCAACAAGGCCCTAAAAGTTGACCCGGACGGTATTGATGGGGAGATCGGCAGGCTAACAGATGAGACCGATAAGCTTAATCAAGAAAAATCCGAACTGGATCAGTGCATTGGAAGTGAGCGAACCGAACTTGGCAAAATGGACGGCAGCGCGCGGGCAGCGGAGTTGGCCGAAGAAATGCAATTACTTCTGGGCCGGCTTGAAAATGACGTGGAGCAGTATGCCAGGCTGAAGATAGCATCAAAAATATTAAACCAGGCCATAGAACGGTATCGGGATAAAAGCCAGGAGCCTATTTTAAAACGGACAACCGCTATTTTTAAGCAAATTACGAGAGGTTCATTTCAAGGGATTCGCGCGGATTTTGACGATAATGGCCTGCCGGTGATTGTTGGTGTTCGACCGGACGGCAAGGAAGTTGTTACCGTGGAAGGCATGAGTGATGGAACAGCGGATCAATTGTATCTTGCTTTACGGCTGGCAGGTCTTCAAGATTATCTGGAAAGGAACGAACCAATCCCGTTTATTGTAGACGACATACTGATCAAGTTCGATGATGACCGCGCGGTTGCAGCCCTGAGGGCGCTGGAGGGGCTATCTGAACAAACCCAGGTAATATTCTTCACGCATCACCGGCACCTTCTTGAACTTGCCAGAGAAAATGTCGAGTCTAAGTTTTTAATTGAACATACTTTGAATGCATGAAGTTAATTAAATCATATGTAAATTTTCTTTTTTGGACACAGATTAACACAGATTAACAAGATTTTTAAGTTTATAAATAATACAATATCCAATAATTTATCACTACAATACTCCAGTACTCCACGGATGATTAATTCCTCTTTTTATAAAGACTGGATGACTGTCAAAAACACAAACAGGGGGCTATTAAATGATAGACATTGTAAAACGATTTTTCAGCAAAACCAAAGTCAATAATTCCAACACCGAAAAACAGAACAGAGAGCACGATTTGTGCGTTGCCATTTGCGCTCTGTTTGTGGAGATGGCACGAATAGACGGAACGTTTACCCAAGAGGAGCTGGAAACCATTCTTTCGATTCTAAAAGAGAAATACGGTTTATCCGGAGAACATGCCGACGCACTGATTGAAGAGGCTGATAAAGAACTGGATGAAAGCGTGGACCTCTGGCAATTTTCCAGGCTGATCAATGAGAATTATTCAACAGACGAAAAAATTGAGATCGTTGAAACCCTCTGGCAAATTGTTTATGTTGACGGGAAGATGGACCAGTATGAACACTACCTGATGAATAAGCTTAAAAACTTACTGCGCCTTTCTCACAGCCAGTTGATCGATGCGAAATTAAAAGTGAAATATTCCCGCGACACCTGATCGGAGTTACTAATGAGTACAAAATTATTTATACATAAAGCCAAAATGTTTTCTGACAGGATTAACAGGATTAACTTGATTTTTTTCACGGTATCCTGAACTCCTGTCTAAATATGAATGCTCTTTTTAGTAAACATAAGTTGAGTTATGTCCTTAATACTACTATTTAAAAACCTCTCAGAAGATGATGCTGACACATACAAACTGGTCCTGTCTTCAACCGGTATCTCTCACCACTTGAGAAAAGGGGGACATGGATGGGATATATTGGTTAATGATACGGATTATGAAAAAGCCTTAATTGTAATCGAACAATATCTTAAAGAGAACCAGGAGGTACAGACAACAGAAGCACCCCTTTATTACAAATACCAAAGGACATACACAGGTATATGGGTATCTGTTATATTGATTGCATGCCATGTTGCTATTGCGACAGGCGACAAAAGTGACTTATTTGTTAAGGAATACGGATCATCGGCTTTTCATATTTTGCACGGTGAATTATACAGAAGCGTGACATCTCTGATGCTTCACGCCAATACATTGCACCTTATGGGCAATATTGTTGGTATTGCTGTTTTTGGGACCGCTGTTTGCACAATCATGGGTTGGGGTGTTGGCTGGCTTATGATTCTTGCCACCGGAATCGTCGGCAATTTGATAAATGCGTTATTATACACGTCGGGTCATATTTCGGTGGGCGCTTCTACCGCCATATTCGGAGCAATCGGCATCCTGAGCGCCCATCAGTTCTTCAAAAAGTTCAAGCAATCCGGGCAAAAAATAAAAGCGTTTATCCCGTTAAGTAGTGGTCTGGCGCTCCTGGGGATTCTTGGCTCCGGAGAGAACTCTGACTTGATGGCCCATCTATTTGGTTTTTTAGCAGGAATTTTATTGGGGTCTCTGTACAGTCTATTTGTAAAGCGTCCAACAACCAAGGTATATCAGACTTGTTCTCTTATAGTAACTTTATTTATACTTACAATGGCCTGGCTGAAGGTTTTTTAATGAATAATAGCATATAATCAGGATTATCAAAAGCTTGTAGATGATCCGAAAGAAAAATATCAAATGTTTAAATCATTTCTCTTGAAATCATCCCTGATTTAGTTTATTTGATTCTAAATGATATGCATAGTTTGAATTTTAAGGCGCAACACTCTCTATATATTTAAACAATAGCTTTAGCAATATATTATAACTAACGTAAATAATAGTATATAACATCTTGCCTGGGTGGCGGAACTGGTAGACGCAAGGGACTTAAAATCCCTCGGAGCTAAGTCTCTGTACGAGTTCAAGTCTCGTCCCGGGCACCAGTAATATCAAAGGGCTGCGAATTTTATTCACAGCCCTTTTTAAATTTCATTAATTGGTTTCCTCCCTTAAATCAAGTCAACCTGTCAAATTCATGACACTTGATGATATGATCGTTTATTGAGACTCCAATCGGCGTCCAGAGTTGGCTGATCCGACCTCTCTTTTTACCTATATCCGGCAGGCTACCAAACCCTTCAAGTGTCATGATTTTGACACAGAGCTTGCTCACAAAATTCATTCCTCCATCATCAAAACATAATACCCTGCTTAACTGCCTGTGATAACATCAATTGTTAGTATTTTCCAATCAACACAAACTTGGTATGTTTCTTGCAAGTTTTAATTTAATTATAAGTTTGTGAATTCTATTTTGAAAAACTTTTTTTATTTGCGTACTCAGCCATATCCTTCTGTGCCAATGAAGATGAGACACCTACCCCTGAAAGGGGATAGTTTACTCAAAACCGTACGAGTTAAAAGTGCCTATATCTGGTTAGCCGGTTAACCGGTTAGCCCGTTGTCCGGTATTAAATTACGGGCTAACGGGCACAACCTTTTTTAACTTTAGTTCACTTCAAACTCTTGCAACGATTCTTCAGGCAGAGCCGAAGAACTCTGACCTGGCCCTGAGGACCAGGTTTTTAACAACCAAATAAAGGAAAGATAAATGAAAATACTTTTGGAAAGGATTCCTTTCAGCAATGGCGCAAGAACTATTCTTTTTCAAGTATGTGAAAAGCATAATATCAAACATATTAAAGAGATAGTTGATATTTATAGGCATAAGCCAGATTTGTTTTTCGAAGTAAAAGGTTTTTCAAGAAAATGTTGGAATGAAATAACAGATATTTTATCAAATAAAAGCAACCCCTACATGCCCAAAGATTCTGTTATTTCTTATCAAAAAGCCATGTTAATTGTTAAGCGGAACAATTTGGTAGACGAATTAGCTGAGTTGAGCAAAGAAATACAGCAGACCAGATAAAATCATATTATTTGGAAAAACAATTGAAGGCCCAAATTATTGCGGTTACGATAGAAATCATCTGTGATATTAATATGATGAAGAGTCTGAAAAAAACTTTAAAGCTTGTAAATGACATCTCTTTTAGATGAAACTAAAAATTTTATTAATCTTCTGAAGCAATGTGAACAACTCCATAAAACCGACTTGTTTTAGTAGCAGATGAGATGGATGGTGCTTGATGAAAGATCGTTCTCTTCCATTCTTCGATAGAATAAAAACTTCAAGAAATCTTCCCTCACTTCCTCAAATTCTATTAAAATTAATAGAGCTTTGTAATAGTGAAGAAAGCACAGTTAAGGATATTTCCCAAATCATAATTAAGGATCCATCTTTAAGTGCCAAAATTGTGAATATGGTCAGTTCCACCTATTATGGATTAGCTAATAGGGTGACAAATATTGATCAAGCCCTGGTAATTTTAGGGCAAAACACCATAAAAAATATTGCCATTATCTCTTCAGTTACCCAAGCTTTCAGCAAAGTAAAGGATAATTCTGTCTTTAAGCTGAAGATTTTCTGGAGGCATTCTCTTGTGTGTGCCATATTGGCCAGGCTGATTGCTAAAAAGACATTATACACTTCTCCTGATGAGGCATTTTTAACAGGGCTTCTTCATGATATAGGCAAGTTAGTTCTATGGGTAAATTTCCCGAAGGAATATGCTGGCATTTTAAAGTCATCGAATGATCAGTGTGATTTAATTTTAGCAGGGGAGGCGCTGCATGGTTCCACCCACTGTGAAGTTGGATCATGGCTGATAAAACGGTGGAACCTTCAATCTTTTATGGCGGATGCGGTTCTTTATCACCATGATTCGGTGGATAGAATCCAGGATGCTCTTCCTCTGGTGAAGATTATATATGTTGCCAATATTCTGTGCCCGGAAACAAATAAAGAAAAGGTGGTAAAATTTGGAATAGCGAAAAACATTTTCGGGTTTGAGATTTCTGAAGTAGAAAAAATCATACTCCAAGCAGAGGAAGAGGTTGTTGATGTAGCTAAATCTTTAGGCATAGATATTGGACCACTTGATGGTTCAGGCAGAGAAGTTTCTGACAAGGATCATGCAAAGCAAGAAGATTTGATCCGAGAAGTCAAGGACATTACTCTGCTACAGGGCACACTCCAAAATCTTTTAGAGACTCAAGATGAAGATTCTATCTTAAAAGTTGTGCAGCAAGGCCTCAATATTTTATTTGACATTAAGCATGCTTTCGTTTTTATATATGATTCAGAAAAAAATAAACTGGTTGGCAAGGGCGTGAGTCTTAACAAACAAAATGATTTAATCAATGAGGTCGCAATCCCTTTCCAAAAAGAAAAGAGCCTTTTAGTGAAATCCCTTATCCAGGATAGTCCCCTTGATTCTTTTAGCAATTCAACGGAAACCAATCTTACCATAATAGATGAACAGCTCATTGGATTAACTGGGAAAGATGGTATTTATTGTTTTCCCCTCACCGCATACAAACAATATGTTGGTATAATAGTCATCGGTATAGATAAGGTTCGTGTTACTCATTTGTCAGAGAAGGCAAAGCTCTTAACGATGTTTGCAAAGCAGGTTGCTTTAGCCCTCTACACAAATAATTTAATACAGCGGCGGGCGAAATTGGTTCTATCTGAACGCCTGAGCGCCTCATCAGCCATAGCCCAAAAAGTAGTCCATGGAGCAAACACCCCATTAAGTATTATCAAGAATTATCTCGAAGTTCTGAAACGTAATTTGGTTGAAGGATATCCCTTTCAAAACGAACTCAGGATTATCAACGAGGAAATTGATCGCGTTGCTCATATAATACGTGAACTGTCTGATTTTTCCGAACCCAAAATCCGAACAACCGACCCATTGGATATAAATACCCTTTTTCCAGATCTAATAAGAATATTACAGGAATCACATCTGTTAGGCCCCAACATCAATACTCATCTTGAGCTTGATCCATCATTACCATCGATAAATACAGATAAAAACAGCCTGAGACAGGTTTTCATCAATCTTATCATGAATGCAGCTGAGGCTATGCCCCGAGGAGGAAATATTTATATCAGTACCAAATATACCTCAAATAATCTTGTGACTGAATTGAGAGATGATAGGGACATCAAGCCGGGATATGTGGAGATCATTATACGAGATGATGGTCCTGGCATTCCTGATACCCTGAAGTCACGGCTTTTTGAACCTTTTATTACCTCAAAAGGTGCAGGACATACTGGATTGGGGCTCTCCATTGTTTATAATACAGTCAAGAAATTAAAAGGAAATATAACTTGTGAGAGTGACAACAAAAATGGAACAAGCTTTAAAATATTTTTGCCAATAGCACAACCCCAGAGATCTTAAATTAAGGAGGTAAAGGTGTCTAATATTCCTAAAGTTCTCATAGTTGATGACGACTCAAGAATGTGCGAAAGCTTAGCGGCATTGTTAAGTGATCAGGGCTATGTATTGAAAACATGCAATAGTGGTAAAGAAGCTATAGAATATTTGAACAAGAATACTTTTGATCTTGTTCTTCTCGACATAGTTATATCTGATATGGATGGTTACCAAATCATGGATTATATAAACAAACAAAGCCCGGATACGCTGGTCATCGTTATTACCGGAAATGCTTCAACGGAATCAGCCATCACGGCTTTGAGGAAAGGAGCTTACGATTACATCAGGAAACCATTTGAGCCGGAAGAATTGTTAATTACAGTAAAAAATAGCCTGGATCACAAAAGATTAAAAAGTGAGAACGAAGTTGTTAATGAAAAACTGACGCAGTCAGAAGAGCGTTACAGGTATCTGGTTCAAAATTCTCCTGATATCATTTACATGCTTGATGATCAGGGCAAATTTACGTTTATTAGCAATGCAGTTGAGCGGTTACTCGGTTTTAAGACTGAACAACTTATTGGAAAGCAATATACTACTATTTTTCATAAAGATGATTTAGCAAAAGCTAAAAGGTCATTTAATGAAAGGAGAGCCGGCGATCGGGCCGCCTCCCCAATTGAATTGAGACTAAAAGTATGTAGCGATAGTTGTCAATTTAAGAGTTGTAAAGCAGAGTACTTAACCGTCGAATTGAAATCCAGAGGCATATACGACAAGCCGATCACAGAAAAGGGCAAAAAATTCCTTGGGACATATGGCGTTATAAGAGACATAAGTGACAAAAAGCGGCTTGAATCCCAACTACAACAAACTTATAAATTAGAAGCCATCGGTGTTCTATCAGGCGGTATTGCCCATGACTTTAATAACCTTTTGTCCATTATTACGGGCAATATTGAACTGGCAAAAGACGACGTAAAACCTGAAATGGGGATTTCTGAATTTTTGCATGAGGCAGAAGAAGCGTCTTTGAAGGCGCAGAAACTTACAAATCAGTTAATCACATTTTCAAAGGGCGGAACACCGGTTAAGAAAATCGGCTCGATTCAAGATATGATAAAAGAAACGACCAACTATATTCTATCCGATTCCAATATAAGGTGCGATTTTCTTGTCTCGCAAGATCTTTGGCCTGTTGAATTTGACCAAGATCAGATGGAGCATGCAATCAACAATATGATTGTTAATGCAGCAGAATCCATGCCGGATGAAGGAACAATCGATGTAAGAGCAGAAAACATTAGTATCATTACCAAACAGAGTTTACCCCTTTCAGAAGGCAACTATGTAAAAATATCGATCCGGGATCACGGAGTTGGAATTCCTGAAAAACACCTTCCCAAGATATTTGATCCTTACTTTTCCACCAAGGAGATGGGGATAGAAAAAGGGATGTGCTTGGGGCTTGCTACAACCTATTCCATTATTAACAGGCATGATGGTCATATCACTGTAGAATCTGAAGTAGGCGTTGGAACAACCTTTACAATTTATCTTTCCGCTGCTGTAG